>JAQGMV010000480.1 GCA_028292225.1 Betaproteobacteria bacterium | reverse complement strand
GAAGAGCTCGAAACCTCGAAGGAGGAGGTCCAGTCGACCAACGAGGAGCTCGCCACGGTCAACGACGAGCTGCACGCGCGCAACGTCGAGCTCTCGCAGATCAACAACGACGTCATCAACCTGCTTTCGAGCGTGCAGATCGCCATCATCATGCTCGGGTCGAATCTGCGTATCCGGCGCTACACGCCGATGGCCGAAAAGCTGCTCAACCTGATCCCGTCCGACGTCGGACGCCCCTTGAGCGACATCAAGATGAAGCTCGATGTGCCGGACATCGACAAGCTCGTCTCGGATACGATCGATTCGATGGCCAGCCACGAGCGCGAGGTGCGGGATGAGCAGGGGCACTGGTATCTCCTGCGTATCCGGCCGTATCGCACGCTCGAACAGCGGCTCGAGGGCGCGGTCGTCATGCTGGTCGACGTCGATTCGCTCAAACAAAGCCAGGAGATGCTGCGTCAGCAGACCGAGCTCCTGAACCAGGCGCACGAGCCCATCATCATGTGGGAGCTCGACGGTGCCATCGATTACTGGAACAAATCGGCTGAAGAGACTTACGGCTACACCCGCGAGGAGGCGCTCGGGCGCCGCAATCACGAGCTGCTACTGACATCGCCCGCGTACGAGACGTTCGCCGACGAGCTTCGCGAGCGGGGCCACTGGAGCGGAGAGCTCATCCACACGCGGCGCGACGGTCAGAAAATCGTGGTGGAAAGCCGGATGGTCGTGGTGACCGACACCGAGGGGCGCCACCGCGTGGTCGAGGCCAATCGATCGGTCACCGAGCGCAAGGAGTCGGAGCGCACCCTGCGCCGGCTCGCCGACGACCTCGTCACCGCGGACCGCCACAAGGACGAGTTCCTCGCGATGCTCGCGCACGAGCTTCGCAACCCGCTCGCCCCTTTGCGTAACGTCGTCTCGCTGCTCAAGTCGCCGAAGGCCGACGCCGCGAACAACGCCCGCGCGCTCGACATCATGGATCGCCAGATCACCAACATGGCGCGCCTCATCGACGACCTGCTCGACGTGTCCCGCATCACGCTCTCGCAGATCGAGCTGCGGACCGAGCTGCTCGACGTCGGCGCGCTCGCGAAGGCCGCGGCCGAGCAGAACGAGAGTTCTTTCGTCTCGCGCGAGCAATCGCTGCAGCTGACCTTGCCCGCGCAGCCGCTGCACGTGGACGCCGACCCTGTCCGTCTGGAGCAGATCGTCGGCAACCTCCTGAGCAACGCGTCGAAATACACCCAGCCCGGAGGCAACATCCGCCTCACTGTGACGACTTCGAAGGACGACGGACAGAACGCGAAACAGGTACTCATCCGTGTGGAAGACGACGGCGCCGGGATCGCGCCGGACGATCTCCCGCACGTTTTCGACCTGTTCATGAGAGCGACGCGCTCGATCGACCAGCAGTACGGCGGTCTCGGCGTGGGGCTGACGCTCGTAAAGCGCCTGGTCGAGATGCACGGGGGCACCGTGCAAGCCGAAAGCGACGGCCTGGGCAAGGGCAGCCGTTTTACGGTGTGTCTGCCGGCTGTGTTGTCGCAGGCCCATTCCCCGCCCGCCGTAATCGACAGCAGCAATGAAGAGCCGTGCGCCCGCCGCATCCTGATCGTCGACGACAGCGTGGACCATATCGACACCCTCGCGATGGCTTTGCGCACCGGGCCGCACGAGGTGCGAATCGCCGAGAGCGGTGTGCGGGCGCTGGAGATCGCTGCGCAATTCCGGCCCGAGTTCGTCTTCATCGATATCGGCATGCCCGGGATGGACGGCTACGAGCTTGCCCGGCGACTGCGGGAAAAAGAGGCCACGGCGAGCGCAAGGCTGATCGCGCTCAGCGGCTACGGTCACGCAGCCGCACGCGACAGCGCGTCGGACGCGGGTTTTGCGGAGTACCTCGTCAAGCCTGTGGACCCCCGGAAAATCCTCAGCCTGATCCAATCCTGAGAGCCGCCCCCGGCGCGACGCGCTACCACGCCTGATGCTCAAGACCACGCCGTTTCATCCGCGCACCGCCGCGCTGTGCCGGAGCCACGCGTGGCGCCGGTGGGCCGGCTACGTGGTCGCGAGTGTCTACGAGCTCAATCACGAGCGCGAGTATCACGCGATCCGAAGCTCGGCGGCGCTCTTCGACATCTCCCCGCTCTACAAGTATTCGGTGACCGGCGCCGACGCCGCGCGTCTGCTCGACCGTGTCGCGACCCGGAATGTCGCGCGCGCGAGCGTGGGGCAGGTGCTGTACACCTGCTTCTGCGACAACAAAGGCAAGGTGCTCGACGACGGCACGATCGCGAAGCTCGACGAGCGCACGTTCAGGATGACGAGCGCCGAGCCGAACCTGCGGTGGCTCGGGGACAACGCGCTTGGCCTCGACGTGGCGATCGAAGACGTATCGGAGAAAACCGCGGCGCTCGCGCTTCAGGGACCGAGCTCGCGCGCGATTCTGCAGAGCATCGCAGCCTCCGATCTCGCCGCGCTCAAATATTTCGGGATCGTCGCGACGACGATCAGCGGAATCGAGGTCACGATCTCGCGCACCGGCTACACCGGAGACCTGGGCTTTGAGATCTGGGTCGATTCGCGCAACGCGCTCGGGCTGTGGGACCGCATGATCGAGGCGGGCGCGCCGTACGGCATCGTGCCGGCCGGAATGCTCGCGCTGGACGTGGCGCGGATCGAAGCGGGGCTCATGCTGATCGACGTCGACTACGTGTCGGCACGCAAAGCGCTGATTACGCGCCAGACCTCATCGCCGTACGAGCTCGACCTCGGATGGACCGTGAATCTCGACAAGGGGGTATTCGTCGGAAAAGAGGCGCTTTCGCGCGAAAAGCACGCCGCTCCCGCGTGGCAGTTCGTCGGCGTCGAAGTCGACTGGGACTCGCTCGAAGCGCTCTATCTCGAAGCGGGGCTCGCGCCGCAGCTCCCGTCGGCCGCGTGGCGCACCAGCGTGCCGATCTATGCAGGCGACGAGCAGGCGGGTTACGCGACGAGCGGCGGCTGGTCGCCGCTCCTGAAGAAGTACATCGCGCTGGCGCACCTGCGCTCGGAACACGCCGACATCGGCAGGGAAATCGAAATCGAAGTCACCGTCGAGCACCAGCGCAAACGCGCGGCTGCGCGTGTGGTGAAGAAGCCGTTTTTCAATCCTGAGCGCAAGCGAGCATGACTACGCATCCAAAATCGGGGACAGACCCCGATTTCCGCGCGATCAAAATCGGGGTCTGTCCCCGATTTACGAGTGCGTGATGGCGGATTACGACGCGCTCGTCATCGGCGGCGGGCACAACGGGCTCGTGTGCGCGGCGTATCTCGCGCGCGCGGGAAAGCGGGTGCTCGTGCTCGAACGCCGCGAGATCGTCGGCGGTGCGGCGATGAGCGAGGAGGTCTTCCCGGGCTTTCGGTTCTCGGTGTTCTCGTATGTCGTGAGCCTGCTGCGGCCCGAGATCATTCGCGATCTCGACCTGCCTCGCCACGGCCTGCACATCCTTCCGCTCGAGAGCACCGTCACGCCGCTCGCTAACGGCGACTACCTTGGGCAGTGGAGCGATCACGACCAGAACCGCCGCGAGCTGGCGCGGCACTCGCTGCGCGACGCCGAAGCGTACGATGAATTCGGCCGCCTGATGTACCAGATGGCGCGCGCGGTGAAACCGTTTCTTTCCATGGCGCCTCCCGACCCGGCGTCACTCGCGCCTCGCGATCTTCTGGGCATGGTGCGGATCGCGAAGCAGCTTCGCGGCCTGGGCGGCGACCGGTTTCACGCGCTGCACAAGCTACTCACGATGAGCGCCGCGGACTACCTCGACGAATGGTTCGAGACCGAAGCTCTGAAAGCGACCAAGTCGGCGAGCGGCATCATCGGCACTTTTCTCGGGCCGCGCTCGCCGGGCACCGCGTACGTGCTGCTGCATCACTACATGGGCGAGATCGACGGCGTGTTTCGCGCGTGGGGTTTCGCCAAAGGGGGCAATGGCTCGGTGAGCGCAGCGATAGCGGCCGCGGCGCGGGAGCACGGCGCGGAGATCCGCACCAATGCGCCGGTTGCGAAAGTGCTCATCGAGAACGGACGCGCGACCGGCGCGGTGCTCGAAAACGGCGACGAGATCCGCGCGAAGCTCGTCGTCTCGAGCGCCGATCCGCGCCGGACGTTCATGCAGCTCGTCGGCCCCGAGCACCTGCCCGACGAGTTCGCCCAGGCGATCCGCAATTTCAAGTTCCGCGGCTCGTCGGGCAAGGTCAACCTCGCGCTCTCGGAGCTTCCGAATTTCACCTGCCTTCCGGGCGCGGGGCCGCACCTGAGGGGCGCGATCTCGATCAGCCCCAGCATCGACTATCTCGAGCGCGCGTACGACGACGCGAAGTACGGCGAAGTCTCGCGCCGGCCGTATATGGACATCGTGATCCCTTCGATGATCGATCCGTCGATGGCGCCGCCGGGCAAGCACGTGATGTCGATCTTCGTGCAGTATGTGCCGTACAAGGTGAACGGCGGCTGGACCGATGCCAAGCGCGAAGCTTTCGGCGACGCAGTGATCGACACCGTCGCGGAGTACGCGCCGAACATCAAATCCGCCATCCTGCATCGCCAGGTGATCACGCCTGCGGACATCGAGCGCATCGTCGGGATCAGCGAAGGCAACATCTTTCACGGTGAGCTCGCGCTCGAGCAGATGTTTTTCCTGCGGCCGGTGCCGGGCTGGGCGCAGTACGCGACGCCGGTCGACGGCCTCTATCAGTGCGGCTCGGGAACCCATCCCGGCGGCGGCGTAATGGGCGCGTCGGGACGCAATGCCGCCATGGCGATCCTCAAGGCCTCGCGATGAAAGCGCTCGTCCTCGGCAGCGGGATCGACGCGCTGGTGACGGCCCACACCCTCGCACGCGCAGGGCACGAAGTGACGGTGCTCGGCAAGCGCGACGGCGAGCCGTCACCGCACACCGGATGGATAGCGCGTCGCGTGATCGCGAATCTCGATCTGGAGCGTCACGGCCTTTCGGTCGAGTGGCCCGACCCCTGGGTGTCGGCGCCGTTGCCGGGAGGCGCAAGGCTCGCGCTGTGGCGCGACGTCGCACGATCCGCAGACGAAATCCGCAAGCTCAGCGCGCGCGACGCCGGGCAGTGGCCGAAGTTCTGCGAGCGCATGCAAGCGATCGCCGGCGTGCTCGAAGATCTCTATGGCGCGCCGCCGCCGGACCCGCTGACGCATACGCCGGGCGGATTGATCGATCTGGCCCGAGACGCTTTACGCCTGCGCAAGCTCGGGCGGCAGAGCATGGACGATTTTCTGCGCCTGCTGCCGATGTCGATCGCCGACCTCCTCGACGCGTGGTTCGAGAGCGATGTCCTGAAAGGGCTGCTCGGCGCGCAAGCCGTAATGCATCTCGCGCAAGGTCCGCGCTCCGGCGGCACGGCGTTCAATTTCCTGCACCATCACGTCGGCAGCCCGGCAGGCGTGTTCCGCCAGGCGCGGTCGAATGTGCGCGACGTGCTGAGCGCGCTGCCGGGTATCCAGAGGCTCGAGCACGAAGCCGCTCGTATCGAGGTGCAAGACGGCGGCGTACGCGGTGTGGTGCTCGACGGCGGAGAGCGGCTCGCTGCGTCTCTCGTCGTCTGCGCGGGCGATCCGCGGCGCACGCTGCTCGATCTTTGCGATCCCGGCTGCTTCGATCCGGAGCTCCTGCGCGCGCTGCGCAACATCCGCAGCCGCGGAGTCGCAGCGGAAGTCACCCTGACGCTCGCCCGCGATCCCGGCTTTACGGTCCTCGCCCTTGCGCCTACGCTCGATCACCTCGAGCGCGCTTACGACGATTCGAAGTACGGACGCGCGTCGAGCGATCCGTATATCGAAGCGCGGCACGAAGCGATAAAAGAGGGCGCGCATCGAGCTCATGTTCACGTGCAGTACGTGCCTTACGCGTTGCGTGACGGCACATGGGATGACGCGCGGCGCGACGAGCTTGCGAAGCTCGTGATCGCGAAGATCGATCAGGCGGCGCCGGGGTTTGCCGCCTCGGTCCTCGGGCATTCGGTGCTCACGCCGGCGGACCTCGAGCATAGGCGCGGCTATCCGCAAGGCCAGCCGTATCACGCGCAGATCGCGCTCGACCAGATGCTCTGGATGCGGCCGGTGCCGCAGCTCGCGCGCTATCGCACGTCGATCGAGGGGCTGTATCTCTGCGGTCCTGCGATGCACCCGGGCATTCCCGGTGCGACCGGCGCGAATGCCGCTTCGGTTATCCTGCGGGACCTGAAAAAAAGTAAGTAACAAAGCATGAGCAGCATGAAACCGCAGTCCGCCGTGCGGTTGACGTTCATCATGTGCGTCGCCGAAGCCCTGAGCATGACCGGCTTCGCCGCGTATACGACGCTGCTGACACAACTGCAGCGCGAGTGGAGCCTCTCCAATTCGGAAGCGGGCCTCATCGGCGGGGTGTTCTTCGCGGGCTACATGACCGCAGTGCCGCTGCTGACGAGCCTCACCGACCGCATCGATTCGCGCCGTGTGTATCTCTGTGCGTGCGTGTTGTCCTTCGTGGGCGCGGCGGGTTTCGCGACACTCGCGCAAGGCGTGCTCAGCGCGCTGGTCTTCCAGTTCCTGCTCGGCGCCGGGCTCGCGGGCACGTATATGCCGGGTTTGAAGACGCTCACCGATCAGCTCGAAGGCACGGCGCAGTCGCGCGGCACCGGGTTCTACACCGCGAGCTTCGGTATCGGCTCGACGATCTCGATACTGGTGTGCGGAAAGACCGGCGCGGTGTTCGGCTGGCCGTGGGCTTTCGCTTTCGGCGCGGTGGGCCCGTGCATCGCGGCGCTGCTCGTCACACAGCTCATGCCGCGCGGACGCACGCGCCCGGCTCACCAGCCGACCCCGCCGCTGCTCGATTTTCGTCCGGTCGTGAGGAGCCGCTCGACGCTCGCTTACGTCGTCGGCTACTGCGTGCACAACTACGAGCTCTTCGGCCAGCGCTCGTGGATGGTGGCGTTCCTGGTGTTCTGCGCGGCGCTCCAGCCGGCGGACGCGCCGATGATCATGAGCGCGGCCACGCTCGCGGCGTGCATCAACCTGCTCGGGCCGGTGATGAGCGTGTGCGGCAACGAGCTCGCGATCCGCATGGGGCGAAGCCGCGTCATCTTCACGTTCATGACGGCCTCGGGCGTCGTCGCGTGTTTCATCGGCTATCTCGCGTCCGCGCCATGGTGGTTCGTGGTCATCGTGATGGCCGTGCACTACGGGCTGATGCTCGGCGATTCGGCGGCCCTGACCGCGGGCGCGATCGCGTCGGCGCCCCCCGATCAGCGCGGCTCGACGATGGCGGTGTACTCGTTCGTCGGTTTCACGTCGGCGTTTCTCGCGCCGCTCGTGTTCGGCGTGGTGCTCGACGTCGCCGGCGGCAACAAGAGCCCGATCGCGTGGGGCCTCGCGTTCACCAGCATCGGGATCTTCGGCGTGTTCGCGCCGGTGGTGCGGTGGTTTGCTTTGCGGCGGCTCCCGTCGGGACCCATTCGCCGGTAACGCCAAGGAGGGAAACCAAGGTTTCCCTCCTTGAACCTCCCTTCCTTCAGGCTCGCTGCCGCGCGCTCCGCTCTCAAATTTACGGCTTACCTGTGTAGAACTGGGGCCAGCGCTCCAGAACCGCGGGCGCGTCTTCCTTGTAGATGTGGCACGACCCGATCTGGTACGGCTTCTTCGTGAGGGGCTTACCCGCATTGCGAGCTTCGCGGGCGCGTCCGGTCGCCTGGAAAGCGGTGGTGCCGATAGGTCCGAGCAGTTCGACCATGTGGGTGCAGCCTTCGATGCCGCCGACGCGCGCGGCGATCTCGTGGCGCCAGCCGGGGCCGATCTTCAGGCCGACGAGCCGTTTGAAATTCACCGTGATATCGCCGCAGACGGGGTACGGCCCCGCATCGGTGCGCGCTTCGACCTCGTGCACGACGAAATCGAGGTCGATCGTCAGGCGCAGCCACATGTTGTGGACGGGGTCACCGGCCTCGCGGTCCTGTCCGCCGTCGCGGCGCGTGTGCGCGAACGTCTTGGTGTCGACGAGGTTCGCTTCGATGTCCCAAAGGCCGTCTTCGCGCTCATAGCCTTTGCATTCGATCTGGCGGGTGTGGATCAGCTTGCGCGGTGCGGGAGTGGGTAGGGGCATGTGAGCAGTGAGGATTAGAAAAGGTCTGAAGAGGTGTCGTCGAGAGGAGCTGCAACGGCGACGCGGCGATCGCGTGGCGCACGGGTTTTTCGAGCGCCTCGGGGTTGCTTAGTCGCAGCGTTCCTCGCAATGACCCGATAAAGCGTCACGCGGCGACTTTCGCCGCCAAAGCCTTGGCCACTCGCGAGTGGGTCGGCCGGCCGAGCGCGCTGGAAATGAAAGCGCCCGCGGCGATGAGCTTGTCCATGTCGATGCCGGTCTCGATGCCGAGACCGTTGAGCATGTAGAGCACGTCTTCGGTCGCCACGTTGCCGGTCGCGCCCTTGGCGTACGGGCAGCCGCCGAGTCCCGCGACCGAGCTGTCGAAAGTGGCGATGCCGCATTCGAGCGCGGCGTAGACGTTCGTCACCGCCTGGCCATAGGTGTCGTGAAAATGGCCCGCGAGCCTCTCGACCGCGATGTGCGTCGCCACGGCTTCGACGACCTGGCGCGTGGCGCCTGCGGTTCCGGTGCCGATCGTGTCGCAGATCGTGATCTCGTAGCAGCCCATCGCGGCCAGCGCTCGCGCGACGCGCACCACGGCCTCCGGAGCGACTTCGCCTTCGTAAGGGCAGCCGAGGCACACCGAGATGTCGCCCCGGACTTTGAGCCCCCGGCGCAGCGCTTCCTCACAGACTTCGGAGAAGCGGGCGAGCCCTTCGTCGATCGAGCAGTTGGTGTTGCGCTTCGAGAAGCTTTCGGTCGCCGCACCGAAGACCACGATCTCTTCGGCGCCGGCAGCGATCGCCGCATCGAGGCCTTTGCGGTTCGGGACGAGCACCGGATACACGACACCGGGCTTGCGGCGTATGCCCGCCATCACTTCGGCGTTGTCCGCCATCTGCGGCACCCACTTGGGCGAGACGAACGCGGTCGCTTCGATCACCGGGAGCCCCGCGTCTGTCAGGCGGTCGATGAGCTCGATCTTGACTGCGGCGGGAACCGGCCGGGCTTCGTTCTGAAGACCGTCGCGCGGACCGACTTCGACGATTCGGACTTTTTTCGGGATGTTCATGGGAAGCTCAGTCCGCGAGTCGAATGAGGAAGCGCCTACGCGCCCTCACCCCGGCCCCCTCCCCGCAAACGGGGCGAGGGAAACATCGATCATTTTAGCGCGCGCAGGACGTTCGAAAAATCGTCGGTCCACGGCTTGCCCGGTACGGCGGGCAGCGGACGCCACCCCTCTTCGTCGGCCAGCGGAGCCAGGCGGGCAGGATTGCGCGACATCGCCACCCAGCGCGAAGGCAGCATTGCGAGATGCTCTTCGAACTGGATTTCCAGCATGGGGCCCGGCGTGAGCGCGGCGACGCGAGCATCCGCCGCGAGCCGGCTCAGCACCGGAAGAAAATCGATGAACTGGTTGGTCACCTGGAACAGCACGACCCCGTCGTCACCCACTTTGTCGAGATAGATCGCGAGCGCTTCGCGAGTGATCATGTGCACCGGCACCGAATCGGAGCTGAAGGTGTCGACCACGATCATGTCGAATGACCTGGCCGCGGCGCGCGCGATAGACAGCCTGCCGTCGCCGAGGATGATGGGGGCGTCCGGCGCGCAGTCGGACAGGAAGCTGAAATACCGCCGGTCCTGCGCGAGCCGCACCACGATCGGGTCGATTTCATAGAACGTCCACGCCCGGCCCGGCGCCCGATAGCACGCGAGCGTTCCCGCGCCCATGCCCATGACCGCGATGCGCTGCAGCCCTGCGTCGCGGCCGAGGGTCTTGATGAGCTGCGCCACGCCGCTGTCCGGATGGAAGTAGGTGATCGGACGGGTGCGTTTGTCAGGCGCGATGAACTGTGCCCCGTGCACCGTGATGCCGTGCATGAGCACGTGAAATTTCCCCGTCTCGTCGGTCACGACGGTGTGCACGCCGAAGAAGCTGCGGTGGCGCTCGAGGATAAGCTCGTTCGAATGCACGTAAGGCGTCGCGACGATCGTCATCAGCACGGTTGCAGCGAAGAGCATTGGGCGCTGGTGCGTGAGGTAGAGCGCGAGACCGACGAACTGGAGATAGCCGACGATGACCCATGAGCCGTGCGCGAAAGGACGCACGCTGCTCAACAGCAGAGCGACAAGCCCCAGGGCGAGCGCAACGGCCGGCGCCGCATCCCACCACCGGCGGCGCTGCGCAGTGGCGCGCGTGCGCAGCGCGCAGGCGATCGCCAGCGCGATCGGATATTCCAGCACCGAATTGAACACCAGCGGTGCAATGAGCGCGTTGAACACGCCGCCCGCTGCGCCGCCGATCGCGAGGCAAAGATAGAATTCGGTGAGCTGCTGCACCGGCGGCCTGCGCCGCGCCAGCTCGCCGTGGCACATCATCGCGGTGATCGCGAAGACCAGCAGGTGCAGCACCAGCACGCTTTTCTGGTTGTTGAGCGGCCACGCGAGAACCAGCAGTATGACGAGCAGCGGCTGGATGCGTTCTATCACGCCCAGCGCGACGACCTGCCTGCGCGCGAAAGCCAGCACGAAGGTGAGCACATAGATCGTGAGCGGGATCAGCCAGAGCAGCGGTGCGGCGGCGATTTCGGAAGTGATGTGCTGCGTCACGCCGAGCATGAGGCTCGACGGCGCGAAGGCGAGCAGTATCCACCGCGTGCGATCGCTCCATGTCGCGGGGACCGCAGGCATGTGCGCAGCAGCGTCGCGCGCGGCTCGCGCGTCGTACTTGCGCGCGCTCACCCCGCAGGCAATCAGCATCGCCGCGAACACTCCGCAGCCGATCGACCACGCGAGGGTCTGGCTGCGCAGTCCGAGCAGCGGCTCGAGCAACAGCGGGAAGCCGATCAGCGCAGCGAGGCTTCCCGCGTTGCTCGCGCTGTAGAGGAAATAAGGGTCTGCGGCGTCGCGGTGGCCGGTGCGTGAAAACCATTGCTGGAGCAAAGGCGCGGTCGCGCTGACGGCGAAGAAAGGCAGCCCCACGCTGGTCACGAGCAGACCGAGCAGCGACAGCAGGGGTGCGGTCTCGTCAGCGGCGAGCGTCGTTGCGTGTATGGGCAAGGTGAAGAGCGCCGCGCCGACGACCACCGTGTGCACGGCAAGCTGCACGCGCAGCGCGTAGCGCGTGAGCAGGTGCGCGTAAAGATAGCCCGCGAGCAGCATCACCTGGAAGAACATCGCCGCCGTCGTCCACACCGCGGGCGAGCCGCCGTAGCGCGGCAGGATGAGCTTGGTGAATAGCGGCTGTATCCAGAACGCGAGCAGTGCGCTCAGCGCCAGCGCCGTCGCGTAGAGCGGAAGGAGCGCGGCCGCATGCGCTCCGGATACGTGGGGGGCGCGCACGCCGGCGAGGCTCACGAAACGATCTGCGCCCGATCCCTCGGCCGCATCAGCGCTTCTTCTTCGCGCGTGGCTTAGCGCGCGGGGCCGCGGGGTCGGTCCATCCGGCCCGGCGCTTCTCGAGGAAAGCGCAAAGGCCTTCCTGCGCTTCGGGTGTGGCGCGGATCTCCGCGATCCGCTTCGAGGTCTCGTCCACGAGCTTGCGGTCGATCGGCGCGTTCGCCGAGAGCGGGATGAGCTTTTTTACCGCGGCGATCGCCTGAGGCCCGCTCGTGTAGAGCACGGCGAGCAGCGCACCGACCTTCACGTTCAGGTGTTCTTCTTCTGCGATCTCGTGGACGAGCCCGATTCGAAATGCCTCCGCGCTGTCGAACTCCTCGCCGGTGATCATGTACCGGTGCGACATGCGGGTTCCGATCGCGCCGATGACGTACGGGCTGATCATCGCGGGGATGATGCCGAGCTTCACTTCGGATAGGCGAAAGGTCGCCAGGCGTGAAGCGACGGCGATGTCGCACGCGGCGACGAGGCCGCACCCGCCGCCGCGAACCGGCCCGCGCACGCATGCAACCGTCGGCTTGGGCAGGGTGTACAGGGTGTGAAACATGTTCGCCGACTGGAGCGCGGCCTCGTAATTCTGCTTCCTGGTGTAGCTCGCGCTTTTTTTCATGTGCGCGATGTCCGCACCGGCGCAGAAGCTTGCGCCCGCGCCGACGAGCACCACCGACCTGACCTCGGCGTCTTTGCCGAGCGCTTCGAGGTCTGCGGTCAGCGCCTCGACCATCTCGGGGTCGAAAGCGTTGTGCACCTCGGGACGGTTCAGCATGACGGTGGCGTTGCCGTCTTCGTCGATGCGCGTGATTATCTTGTTTGTCATGTCTCGTTAACGGTCAGCGGTGAACGGTAAACCGGATGCGCAGTGGGATCGGCAGCAATTTGTCACGATGTTGGGAAAGTCGGTAAAACAGATCCGGTCCTACGGCGGCCCGCGCGGGCGCGCGGTTTACCGTTCACCGCTGACCGTTTACGTCGCCGTGAATTCTACATACGAAATACGCCGAACGTCGTTTTCTGGACCGGCGCGCCCGCCGCGACAGCAAGGCCCATCGCGAGTGTCGCGCGCGTCGTTTTGGGATCGATGATGCCGTCGTCCCACAGCCTCGCGCTCGCGTAGTACGCACTCGACTGTCGCGCGTACTGCTCGAGTATCGGGGCTTTGCAGGCTTCGTCATCGACTTCCGACCAGGTTCCGCCGCTTTTCTCCACCTGCTCGCGCTTGACCTGCGCGAGCACGTTCGCCGCCTGCTCGCCGCCCATCACCGAGATGCGCGCGTTAGGCCACGTCCACAGGAAGCGAGGGCTGTAGGCGCGGCCGCACATGCCGTAGTTGCCGGCGCCGAAGCTGCCGCCGATGATCACGGTGAGCTTCGGCACTCGCGCGCACGCCACCGCCGTCACCATCTTCGCGCCGTCCTTCGCGATTCCGCCCGACTCGTACTTTTTCCCGACCATGAAGCCGGTGATGTTCTGGAGGAAGACCAGCGGGGTGTCGCGCTGGCAGCAGAGCTCGATGAAGTGAGTTCCTTTGAGCGCGGATTCCGAGAACAGGATGCCATTGTTCGCGACGATTCCCGTGAGGCGCCCCTCGATGCGCGCGAAACCGCAGACGAGCGTCGCGCCGTAGCGCGGCTTGAACTCGTCGAGCTCGCTGGCGTCGACGATGCGCGCGATGATCTCCCGCACGTCGAAAGGCGTGCGCCTGCTCGCAGGCAGTACGCCGTAGATCTCCTCGGCGTCGTACAGAGGCGGCCGGACGTGCGATTGCGTGCCCGGCGCGGCGGGCCGGTTCAGGTGGGACACGATGCGGCGCACCCGCTCGAGCGCGTCGGCGTCGTCCTCGGCGAGATCGTCCGCGACGCCTGATAGGCGGGTATGCACGTCCGCCCCGCCCAGTTCCTCGGCGCTCACGATTTCGCCGGTCGCGGCTCTGACGAGCGGCGGTCCGGCGAGAAAGATCGTGCCCTGGTTTTTGACGATGACGGCTTCGTCGGACATCGCGGGGACGTACGCCCCGCCCGCGGTGCACGAGCCCATGACGCACGCGATCTGCGGCACGCCCGCGGCCGACATGTTCGCCTGGTTGTAGAAGATGCGGCCGAAGTGGTCGCGGTCGGGAAAGACTTCGTCCTGGCTCGGCAGGTGCGCGCCTCCGGAATCGACGAGGTAGATGCACGGCAGGCGGTTCTCGGCCGCGATCTCCTGCGCGCGCAGGTGTTTCTTCACCGTCAGCGGAAAGTAGGTTCCGCCTTTCACCGTCGCATCGTTCGCCACGACCATGCAGCGCACGCCCTCGATCGTCCCGATGCCGGTAATGAGGCCAGCCGCAGGGATCTGGTCGTCGTAGGCTTCCCACGCGGCGAGCGGCGAAAGCTCGAAGAACGCGCTGCCGGCGTCGATGAGACGCGCGATGCGCTCGCGAGGCAGGAGCTTTCCGCGCGCCGTGTGGCGCTCGCGTGCCGTGGCGCCGCCGCCTCCGCGCACGGTGGCCAGGCGCCCTTCGAGCTCACGCACCTGCGCGCGCATGGCTTCGGCTGCGGCTTTGAATTCGGCGCTGTCGGCTTTCAGTTTCGAACGGATCACGGGCATCGATGGTGACCGTTATGGCGCGAGCGCCTTGCGGTAGAGCGAGAGCATATGGGAATCGAAACATGCGAATATGATTTTTTCGAGTCCGCCGTGACGTTCCACACCTTCGGCGCATTCGCGCACCGCGATCCCGACCGCCTGCTCGAGCGGATAGCCGTAGACACCGCAGCTGATGGCGGGGAACGCGAGCGAGCGCAAGTCGTGCGCGGCCGCGAGGGCGAGGCTTTCGCGATAGCACGACGCGAGAAGCTCCGGCTCACCGTGTGCGCCGCCGCGCCACACCGGCCCGACGGTATGTATGACGTGGCGCGCCGGGAGGCGATAACCCGGTGTGATGCGAGCTTCGCCGGTCGGGCATCCGCGCAGCGTCCTGCATTCCGCGAGCAGCGCGGGCCCCGCTGCACGATGGATCGCGCTGTCGACACCGCCGCCGCCGAGGAGCGACTCGTTCGCGGCGTTCACGATCGCGTCGACGGAGAGGGTGACGATGTTGGTCTGGATAGCTTCGAGCTTCTCGTTCATCAATCTGAAACCCACCCCCATCCCGGGGCCCCGCCGCACGCGAAGCGTGCTCTCCCCCCTGAAGGGGAAGGAGAGTTGCGCGGGCCGCGCCTGGAAAAGCATCCCCTCCCCCTCACGGGTAGGGTCAGGATGGGGATGGGCCTCGCCACTGGTTCAGGATGCGCTACCAACCGCCGGTCGAAAGCCACTTTTCTACTTGGTCCAACCTGTCCGATCCCCAGAAAGGCTCCCCGTCGACCACGATGTACGGCGACCCGAAAACGCCGAGCGCGACGGCCGCGTCGACTTCGTGGCGAAGGCGGTCTTTCACGGCGGGATCGTTGAGCGCCGCGGTCATCTCGGTCTTGTCGACGCCGGCGTGCGCAGCGATGTCCGCCGTGTTCTCGGGCGACGAGATGTCCACGTCGTCGGCGAAATACGCGACATAGAGCGCGAGTGCGAGTCGCTTGGCGAGCGCGGGGTCGCGGTTGTTGAGGTAGTAGAACGCCCGCGCAGGCGACTGGGTCGAGATCGGGAACTTGGTCGGCAGCTTGAAAGGCAGGTTCAGGAGCTTTGCGGTGCGCTCCAGGTCGCGCTTCGAGTAATCGCCCTTGAGCGGGATGGTCGGCAGCGGCTGCTGGCCGGTCACCTTGAACACCGCACCGAGCAGTATCGGCCGCCAGTTCACGGTGCGCCCATGCCGCGCGGCGATGTCTTCGATCTTCGACGCGGCGAAATAGCCGTAAGGCGAAGAGAAGTCGAAATAGAAGTCGATGGGGTTCGCCACGAGTCCTCCTGTAGTGTGTTCTTAAGTCAGCCGCTCGAGCGCGATCGCGGTCGCTTCGCCGCCGCCGATGCACAGCGCCGCGATGCCGCGCTTCAATCCGCGGGCTTCGAGCGCGCCGAGCAGGGTCACCATGATACGGGCGCCCGATGCGCCGAGCGGATGCCCCAGCGCGCACGCGCCGCCGTGAACGTTCACGCGCTCGTGCGTGAGCTTCAGGTCGTCCATCGCCGCCATCGCGACGACCGCGAAAGCTTCGTTGATCTCGAACAGATCGGTGGTTGCAGCGTCCCAGCCGGTCTTCTCGAAAAGCTTGCGGATGGCACCGACCGGGGCGGTCGTGAACCACGCCGGCGCCTGTGAATGCGTCGCGCAGCCGACGATACGCGCGATCGGCGTGATCCCGCGGCGCTCGGCCTCCGAGAGCGTCATGATCACCATCGCCGCGCCGCCGTCGGAGATCGAGCTCGAGTTCGCTGCGGTGACCGTGCCGTCCGCCGCGAACGCGGGCTTCAACTGCGGGATGCGCACCGCGTTGAGCTTGAGCGGCTGCTCGTCGTTTTCTACCATCGTGCCGGTGGCTGTGCTCACCGACACGATCTCACGGCGGAAGAGTCCGGAGCGTATCGCGTCCTGCGCGCGAGTGAGCGACGCGATGGCGTAACGGTCCTGCGCTTCGCGCGTGTAGCCGTACTTCTTCGCGGTCTCTTCGGCGTAAGTCCCCATGAGGCGCCCCGGGTCATACGCGTCCTCGAGACCGTCGAGGAACATGTGATCCTTGATTTCGGCGTGCCCGAGGCGCAAGCCGCCGCGAGCTTTCGGCAGGAGGTAGGGCGCGTTGGTCATGCTTTCCATGCCGCCGGTCACCATGATGCGATTGGTCCCGAGCGCGATCAGGTCGTGCGCGATCATGGCGGCTTTCATGCCCGAGCCGCAGACTTTGTTGATTGTGGTGCAGCCGGTCGAATCGGGCAGCCCGGCCGCGAGCGCGGCCTGCCGTGCGGGCGCCTGCCCCTGGCCCGCAGGGAGCACGTTGCCCATGATGACTTCGTCGACGTCCGCCGGCGCGATTCCGGCGCGCTCGACGGCTGCGCGTATCGCCGCGGCGCCGAGGTCACGCGCGCTCAAGCTTTGCAGCGCGCCCTGGAAGGCACCCATGGGTGTGCGGGCTGCGGAGGCGATGACGATCGGGTCTGACATGGCTTCACCTCAAACCCACCTCCGCCCTAACCGCCCTGAAGGGGGGACAAAAGCGGCCTGCCGGTAGCAGGCCAACTCTCCTTCTCATTCAGGGGGAAGGTCGGGATGGGTGGTTTTTTACTCTGTCTCGTCGAACAACTCGCGGCCTATCAGCCACCGCCGGATCTCCGACGTTCCCGCGCCGATCTCGTACAGCTTCGCGTCGCGCAGCAACCGTCCGGTCGGGCTGTCGTTCACGTAACCCATGCCGCCCAAAGCCTGTATCGCTTCGAGCGCCATCCACGTCGCGCGCTCGGCGGCATAGAGTATCGCACCCGCGGAATCCTTCCGCGTGACCCGTCCTGCGTCGCACGCCCGCGCGACGGTGTAGACGTAAGCGCGGCACGCAGAGAGCGTCGTGTACATGTCCGCGAGCTTGCCCTGCATGAGCTGGAACGAGCCGATCGGCTGGCCGAACTGCTTGCGCTCGTGCACATAAGGCAGCACCGCATCGAGGCACGCGCTCATGAGCCCGAGCGGTCCGCCCGCGAGCACCGCGCGCTCGTAGTCGAGCCCGCTCATCAGCACTTCGACGCCGCCGCCCTCAGTGCCGAGCACGTTCCCGACCGGAATCTCACAGTTTTCGAAAACGAGCTCGCACGTGCTCGAGCCCCGCATGCCGAGCTTGTCGAGCTTCTGCGACGTCGAAAAACCCTTGGTGCCGCGCTCGACGAGAAAAGCGGTGATGCCGCGGGCGCCGGCGTGCCCATCGGTCTTCGCGTAGACGACCAGCACGTCGGCGTCGGGTCCGTTCGTGATCCACATCTTGGTGCCGTCGAGCACGTAGCGGTCGCCGCGCCTGTCGGCGCGCAGCCGCATGCTCACGACGTCCGATCCCGCGCCCGCTTCGCTCATCGCGAGTGCGCCGACGTGCTCGCCGGAGATGAGGCGCGGCAGGTAGCGGCGCTTCTGGTCAAAGGTGGCGTGGCGCCGGATCTGGTTCACGCACAGGTTGGAATGCGCGCCGTAGGACAGGCCGACCGACGCGCTGGCGCGGCTCAACTCCTCCATCGCAACGACGTGCGCCGCATAACCCATACCGCTCCCGCCCCATTCCTCCTCGACGGTGATGCCGAGGAGGCCGAGCGCGCCCAGCCTCGGCCACAGGTCGCGGGGAAATTCGTTCGACCGGTCGATGGCGTCGGCGCGCGGCGCGACCTCGGCTGCGGCGAAGCTGCGCACGGTCTCGCGCAGGATGTCGGCGGTCTCGCCCAGCGCGAGGTCGAGGTCCGGATAAGTCGTCATTGCGCGCTCGAAAGTGTCATTGTGCCGTGCAATATTTATGTGTAAAATCAATGGATTCAGCATCATAGGCTCGCATCGACGGCACCGTCAATCGTGCCCGCCGATGATCCGCTGCAGGCGACGGCGGTTCAGGACCATGTCTGCGCCACGAGGGCGTGCGATGAACAAACCGAAGGACAGTGCCGTGGGCGACGACAGCCAGCAGGACAAACTCAAGTTCGACCCTGCGGAGCTCGCGCGGCTGTACAGCGACATCGCCAACCGGAGCAGCGAGTTGCTCGGCAAGTTCATCGAGCGCCACGCCGACGGCCGGATGAAGCCGATGGCCGATGAGCTCGGGATCAGCAAGGCGTTTTTCGAAGCCTGGTCGCACATGGATCCTTTCCGCCTGGCGGAGACCCAGGTGAAGCTGTGGACCGATTACTGGTCGCTCTGGCAGACCTCGATGATGAAGCTCATGGGCCAGAGCGCCGCACCCGTGGCCGAGCCCGTGCGCGGCGACCGCCGTTTCAGGCACGAAGACTGGCAGAACAACTTCCTGTACGACTACATCAAGCAGTCGTATCTCATCACCGCGAAACACCTGCACCAGTCGCTCGCGGGCGTGCAGGGGCTGGACGAGCAGACCGCGAAGAAAGTCGATTTCTACACCCGGCAGTACATCGACGCGGTCTCGCCGACCAACTTCGTCGCGACCAATCCCGAAGTCATGCGCGAGACCGTCGCTACCGGCGGGCAGAACCTCGTCAAGGGCTACGCCCACCTGCTCGAAGACCTCTCCCGCAGCAACGGCGGCCAGTTGAAGCCGAAGATGACCGACGAAGACGCTTTCAAGGTCGGCGGCAACATCGGCATCACGCCCGGGAAAGTGGTGTTCCAGAACGATCTCATGCAGTTGATCCAGTACACGCCGTCGACCGAGCAGGTGCACAAGACCCCGCTCCTCATCGTTCCGCCGTGGATCAACAAGTACTACATCCTCGACCTGCGCGAGAAAAATTCCTTCGTCAAATGGGCAGTCGACCAGGGCCACACGGTCTTCGTCGTCTCGTGGGTCAATCCCGGCGCTTCGTTCGCGGGCAAGACTTTCGAGAACTATCTCAACGATGGTCCGCTCGCAGCGCTGAAAGCGATCGAGCGCGCGACCGGCGAAAAAGAGGCGAACGTGATCGGTTTCTGCCTTGGCGGAACCCTGCTCGCCAGCGCGCTCGGCTATCTCGCGGCAAAAGGGGAGAAGCGTGTGAAGAGCGCGACCTTCTTCGCGACGCTGATCGATTTCACGCGGCCGGGCGAGCTCGAAGTCTTCGTCGACGAAGCCCAGGTCGAAGCGCTCGAGAAGCGGATGGGGGAGCGCGGCTATCTCGAAGGCTCGGAGATGGCGACCACGTTCAACATGCTGCGCGCGAACGATCTCATCTGGTCGTTCGTGGTGAACAACTACCTGCTCGGCCGCGATCCCTTCCCGTTCGACCTGCTCTACTGGAATTCGGATTCGACCCGCATGCCGGCGGCGATGCACAGCTTCTATCTGCGCAACATGTATCTGCGCAACCAGCTCGCGCAGCCCGGCGGTATCGTCATGAACGACACGCCGATCGACCTCACCAAAGTCGATCTCCCGGTCTACTTCATCTCGACGATCGAAGACCACATCGCGCCGTGGAAATCGACCTACTCGGGCGCCCGCCTGTTCAAGGGCCCGGTGCGCTTCGTGCTGGGCGGCTCGGGCCACATCGCCGGCATCATCAACCCGCCGGCTGCGAACAAGTACGGCTACTGGACTCATGACACGTTGGCCGACCAGCCGGATGCCTGGCTCGAAGGCGCGAAGCAGTATGCCGGTTCGTGGTGGACAGACTGGGGGCGCTGGATACAGACGCACGCGGGCGAGAAAGTGCCGGCGCGCGCGCCCGGAAGCGGCAAGCTCAAGGCGATCGAGGATGCACCGGGCTCTTACGTAACGACCCGGGCCGGAGAGTAGCGGGATGGATTTCGAAGGTCGTGTGTTCCTGGTCACCGGCGCAGGCTCCGGGCTCGGTGCCGCGACTGCGCGCCGGCTGGTGGGCCGCGGGGCGAAAGTCGCGCTCGCCGACGTCAATGCCGCCGGCGGTCGGGCCCTCGAAGCAGAGCTCGGCGCCGCCGCGTGCTTCGTCCAGACCGACGTGTGCGACGAAGCGCAGGTGCGCTCGGCGATCGAAGAAGCGCGGCGGCGGCACGGCGGCCTGCACGGCGCGGTCAATTGCGCCGGCGTCGCGCCCGGCGAGCGCGTGCTCGGCAGGACCGGGCCGCACTCGCTCGCGAGCTTCCAGCGCGTCATCAACGTCAATCTGGTCGGTACTTTCAACGTCATCCGGCTCGCCGCCGAAGCGATGGCGCAGAACGAGCCGGGAGCCGACGGCGAGCGCGGCGTCATCGTGAATACGGCTTCCGTGGCGGCTTACGAAGGACAGATCGGCCAGGCGGCGTACAGCGCGTCCAAGGCAGGGGTTGCGGGAATGACCCTGCCGATCGCGCGGGAGCTCGCCCGGTTCGGAATCCGGGTGGTCACGATAGCGCCCGGCATTTTCGAGACCCCGATGGTGGCCGCGATGTCGTCGGAGGTGCAGGCGTCGCTGGGCGCACAGGTGCCTTTTCCGTCGCGCCTGGGCAAGCCCGACGAATACGCGGCGCTGGTCGAGCACATCTTTTCCAATCTGATGCTGAACGGTGGTGTAATCCGTCTTGACGGCGCCATCCGCATGGGTCCGAAATAGCGTTTCGGCAGCGTCACGGAACAACAAAACCGCGCGCGTTTTCCAATTCGGCATCGCGGTTCATGAATAGAACGGTGTTCAACATCCTTTTCCACGGATGACGAGGCACGGAGTTGCGGTTTAATCGCACTTGATCTGAAGCTCATCGTCAATCCAGCGGTTCGGGGGAAGTTTGAAGCTCTGCAAATGGCACACGCTCGTTTTTCGCTGCCCGTCGTGCGGGCACGATGCCGATTACGCGGCTGAAATCGTCGAAGGTCCTCACAAAGGCAGCATGTGGGATCCCGCGTACTGGTGCGAAAAGTGCGAAACCGCGCTCCGCGCGCGCGACAAATGGGTTTTCGGCGCCGCGTTCGGGCCGCTGATGGCGATGGTCGGCACCTTCGCGATGCAGTCGATCCCGCCCGGGCTGCACGCCGCGCAGTGGATTGCTTTCGGATTCGCCGCGCTTTGCTGCGGCATCGTCGGCTGGCCGCTGAGCCGCATCCTCTCGCGCCATCTGCTCTACTGGGAGCCGCTCGATCCCGCGGGCGGGCGACGCGCGGAGCTCAGGAGGCTGAAGGAAGACGACGAGTAAAAATCGGCAAAGGTCGAACGGTAAACCGGGATCGAGAGAGACTCGTACGCGGTAAGCCGGGAGCGATGACCCGCAGAGGCCTCCTGACAGGGGCCTCTTTCGTTTGTGGCGCTCTTTCGGCGCGCGCCGCAGCGCGGTAGCCTCCGGTTATCCGTTCACCGTTTACCGTTTACGAAAATGTCCTACGAAAACCTCCTCCTCGACCAGCCCGAGCCCGGCCTCTACCTCCTTACGCTCGACCGCCCGCGCGCGCTGAATGCGCTGAACGCGGCGACTCTCACCGAAATTTCTGCGGCGCTCGACGAAGTGCGCGCGGACGCCGGCGCGCGGGTGCTGCTCGTCACCGGGGCCGGCGACAAAGCTTTCGTGGCGGGTGCCGACATCGCCGAGATGCAGGCGTATACGCCCATGCAGGCGCGCGCCTTTTCCGCTCACGGCATGGCGGTCATGCACGCGATCGAAGCGCTTCCGATACCGGTGATCGCGTTGGTGAACGGCTACGCGCTGGGCGGCGGTTGCGAGCTCGCGCTCAGCTGCGACTGGATACTCGCGTCCGAAACCGCGGTTTTCGGTCAGCCTGAAGTGAAGCTCGGCATCCCGCCCGGCTTCGGCGGCACACAGCGACTCACCCGTCTCGTCGGTCGCGCGATGGCGCTCGAGCTCCTCACCACCGCGAGGCAGGTCAAAGCCGCCGAAGCGCTCGCGCTTCGCCTCGTGAACCACGTCTATCCCGCCGCCGAGCTGCGTGCGCGCGGGCTTGAGATGGCGCGAGCGATCGCGGCGAACGGCCCCATCGCGGTGCGCATCGCCAAGCAGTGCGCCCATCGGGGGCTCGACCTCGATCTCGCCAACGCGTGCGTGCTCGAAACCCAGTCGTTCGCGCTGTCTTTCGCGACAGCCGATCAGAAGGAAGGGATGAGCGCATTTCTAGAGAAGCGCCCGCCGAAATTTTCCGGTGATTAGAGCGCGCGAACCCGATACGCGCCGAAGATCCTGAAGCGCCTCTCGCCGCGCACATCTCCCTCGTCGATTTGGCGCATTGCAGCATGCGCAATCAGGGCGGTCACAGGGGGCGCCGATGTATAATTCGTCACCCCTTACGCAGTATGAACAAGTGCTAAGTCCCCCGGCGCTTGAACCCCACCCAAGGTGACCGCCATGGACATGAAGGACATCCTCCCTGACGTCGACCCGCAGGAGACCCGCGAGTGGCTCGAAGCTCTGGAATCGGTGCTCGAGCGCGAAGGACCCGACCGCGCGCATTTCCTGCTCGAAAGACTCGTCGAAAAAGCACGCCGCTCCGGCGCGTACATCCCATTCAACGCGACGACCGCGTACATCAACACGATTCCGC
>JAQGMV010000465.1 GCA_028292225.1 Betaproteobacteria bacterium | reverse complement strand
TTCTTGCGGTTGAAGAGCTCGGGCTCGTCGATCCGCTTCTGCATCATCGGGATGTCGCCGCCGGCGGAGAACACTTCGCCGGAACCGGTGAAGATCACCACGTCGGTCTCGTGATCGACCTGCAGGTCGTGGAAAATCCGCGACAGCTCGGTGTGCAGGTCGAAGAGGATCGGGTTCATCGGCGGACGGTCGAGCGTCAGCGTGAGGATGCGGTCGCGCCGCTCGATCTTCAGATGCTTGTATCGAGAGTAGTCCATGGAACCTCCAGTCGGGACGCAAGGCTAACAGCCCGCAGCTATGCCTGGAACGATTAAAATGGCATACCGTAGAACCCGATGGAATAGGCATGAACCTGCGCCAGCTGCGCTACATCAGCGAGATCGTTCGCCGCGACCTGAACATCTCCACCGTGGCCGTCGCGTTGCACACCGCGCAGCCCGGGATCAGCAAGCAGGTCAGGCTGCTCGAAGACGAGCTCGGCGTGCCGATCTTCGTGCGCTCGCGCGGGCGCCTGTCGGCGCTGACCGAAGAAGGCGCGCGCATCGTCGAGCTCGCGAACCGGGCGCTCGACGAGATCGACAACATCCACTCGGTCGGGCGCGAGCGCAGGCGCCCGGCGTCACGCACGCTCGTCATCGCAACGACGCACACGCAGGCGCGCTACGTGCTGCCGGAGATACTGAAGCGATACGCCCACCGTCATCCGACGGTGCGCATCAACCTGCGGCACGGCGACCCCGCACAGATCGCCGCGCTGGTCGCCTCGGGCGAGGCCGACATCGGCGTGACCACGGGCACAGGGGACAACGTGAAGGACCTGCTGGCGCTGCCGTATCGCAAGATGAAGCGCGTGGTCATCGTGCCTCGCGGGCACCCGCTGCTCCAGCGCAAGCGCCTCACCTTGAAAGCGCTCGCGCGTTACCCGCTCGTCACCTACGAGCCGCAGTTCACCGGCCGGCGCGAGCTCATGCGCGCTTTCGAGCGCGAAGGCCTGACGCCGACTCTTTTCGTGAGCGCGATCGACGCCGACGTCATCAAGACGTGCGTCGAGCAGGGGCTGGGCATCGCGGTTTTATCGGAAGTGACTTACGACCCTGAGCGTGACACGGGCTTGCGCGCAATCGCCGCCGGCACCCTCTTCGAGCCCTCGACGACCAGCGTCCTGCTGCACCGGCGCCGGTACCTGCAGCAGCACGCCTACGATTTCGTCGAGACCTGCGTGCCGGCGTGGACCAAAGCGCAGGTGCAGAGGATGGCGACCGGCTAGGACGTCAAACGACCATGCGCTTGCGCAGGTCCGCGATCTGGTCGTCGCTGTAACCCAGGCCGTTCAGGATTTCGCCCGTGTGCTGACCGATGTCCGCGGTCGGGGTCCGGATCTCGCTCGGCGTGCGCGAGAGGGCGAAAGGCTGGTTCACGACAGCGGTGTCGCCGAGCTGCGGGTGTTTGATCGACGCCGCCATCCCGAGGTGCTTCACTTGCGGATCGTCGAACACTTCGTTCATCTTGTAGATGGGACCCGAGGCCACCCCGCCTTTTTCCAGGATCTCAGTCCACGCCTTCGACGACTTCGTCTTCGTGTACCGGGACAGGTCGGCATTGCACTCCTTGCGGTTCTGCGAGCGCAGCTTGCCGTTGGCGTACTCCGGCTTCTCGAGCAACTCGTCGGCGCCCAGCGCCTTGCACAGCCGCGTCCACATGGCCTGCTCGCCGGCCGCGATATTGATATAGCCATCGCTGGTCGCGAAGACGCCGGTCGGAATCGACGTGGGGTGATCGTTACCCATCTGCCCGGGCACCTCCTTCGCGATCAGCCAGCGCGCCGCCTGGAAGTCGAGCATCGAGATCATCGCCTGCAGCAGCGAAACCTGCACCCATTGCCCTTTGCCCGAGACTTCGCGCTCGAGGAGCGCGGTGAGTATGCCCATGGCGCAGTAGAGACCGGCGCTGGAATCGGCGACGGCGATGCCTGCACGCATGGGGCCCGCGTCCGGGTCGCCGGTGATCGCCATCAACCCGCCCATGCCTTGCGCGATCTGGTCGAAGCCGGGGCGGTTGACGTACGGGCCGTCCTGGCCGAAGCCCGAGATGCTGCCGTAAACGAGCCTGGGATTGGTTTTCGCGAGCGACTCGTAATCGATCCCGAGGCGGAACTTCACGTCGGGCCGGAAATTCTCGACCACGACATCGGCGCGGTCGGTGAGCTGTTTCAGTATCTTTATGCCGTCCGGATCCTTGAAGTTCAGCGTGAGCGCCCGCTTGTTCCGGTGCAGGTTCTGGAAATCCGGTCCGAGGCGGTTGCCGCCCCAGCCGTCGGAGATATTCAGCCCGGGAGGCGACTCGATCTTGATGACGTCCGCGCCCCAGTCGGCGAGCTGGCGCACGCATGTCGGGCCCGCGCGCACACGGGTGAGATCGACGACACTGAACCGCGAGAGCGGGCCGCTTCTTTGTTTCTGTTCGATCATCTTATTGCCCTTTGAATTGTGGTTTTCGTTTTTCGGCAAATGCCTTGCGCCCTTCGTCGTAGTCCTCGCTCGCGAAGCATGCGTCGATCAGCTTCTGCGCCGCAGCCGGGTCGCGCACGTCGATCTCACGCTCCAGCTCGACCAGCGAGCGCTTGATCGCAGCGAGAGTGAGCGGCGCGTTCGCGGCGAGCGTGTCAGCGTAGGCGACGGTCGCTGCGCGCAGGTCGGCGACCGGCACGACGCGATGCAAGAGGCCGACACGAAAAGCCTCCTCGGCATTCATGCGCCGCGCCGACACCAGCAGCTCGCGCGCTGCCGGCGCGCCCAGCACGCGTTTGAGCCTCACCACGCTCTCATAGCCGTAACCGAGGCCGAGCTTGCCTGCAGGCGCGGAAAAGCTCGCGTCCTCCGCAGCGATGCGCACGTCACAGCTCGCCGCGAAATCGAGACCGCCGCCGATGCAGTAGCCGCGGATCATGGCAATGGTCGGCTTGCGGCAGTGATACACGGCGTCGTAGGCGCGCTCGTGGATCGCGTTATAGCGGCGGTTGGCTTCGGGGTTCGCGCGGGACTCGCCGAAACCGGAAATGTCCGACCCCGCCGCAAACGCTTTCTCGCCCGAGCCGCTGAGGATCACCACGCGCACACGATCATCGGCCTCGAACTCCGCAATGGCGACCGGCAGGTGCTCGGCCATTGCCATCGAAATCGCGTTGTGACGGCCGGGATTGTCGAAAGTCAACCAGCCGATCGCGCCGGTCACTTCGGTTTTGAGTTGATCGGTCCCCATCTCACGCACCGGGCGCGGGGAGCACCACGATCAGGCTCCCGGACGGGTCGACCGTGGCCGCGCTGCCACGCGGCAGGATGAGCGTAGACGATGCTTCCTCCACGATCGCCGGTCCTTCGACGCAGACCCCGATACCGAGTGCGTAGCGCTCGAATACCGGCATCTCGACGAAGCGCTGGTCCGCGCCGCTCCACGCCGCGCGGCGCGCCTTCGGTTCAGCGCGGCTGCCGGCCTCGCCCGCCGGCACCTTCAGCTCGTCGGCCGCAGTGGCGGCCGTGACGGCGACGCGTATGTTGATGATCTCGACCTCTCCCGCCGGCGGCACGAGCCCGAATACTTTTTTGTACTCGGTTTCGAACGCCATGCGGATGGGCTGCGCGGAAGCGGCGCCATAGGGCCCCGGCGGAAGCACGGTGACGACTTCGAAGCCCTGCCCCACGAAGCGCAGATCGGCTGCGCGTTCGACCTTGACCTCCGGCGCGCCGGCGAGCGTCGCTTCGATCACCCGCTTTGCATCGCGCTCCAGCGCGTCGTACGC
>JAQGMV010000460.1 GCA_028292225.1 Betaproteobacteria bacterium | reverse complement strand
CGATGGCTTTGACGACTTTCTCGGCCGCGTCCGCCATGTTCGATGCGGAAATGATGGGAAGACCCGAGTCGGCGAGGATTTTCTTGCCGAGCTCGACGTTCGTGCCTTCGAGACGCACCACGAGCGGAACTTTCAGGCTGACCTGACGCGCCGCGGTGACCACGCCTTCGGCGATGACGTCGCACTTCATGATGCCGCCGAAGATGTTGACGAGGATCGCTTTCAGGTTCGGATTCTTCAGCATGATCTTGAAAGCTTCGGTGACTTTCTCGGTCGAGGCGCCGCCCCCGACGTCGAGGAAGTTCGCGGGGCTTCCGCCGTAAAGCTTGATGATGTCCATCGTCGCCATCGCAAGCCCGGCGCCGTTGACGAGACAGCCGATGTTGCCGTCGAGCTGGATGTACGCGAGATCGAACTTCGAGGCTTCGATCTCCGCGGGGTCCTCCTCGTCGAGATCGCGCAGCGCCACGATCTCCGGATGGCGGAAGAGCGCGTTGTCGTCGAAAGTGACCTTAGCGTCGAGCGCGAGCACTTTTTCGTCGCCGGTGACGATGAGCGGGTTGATCTCCACGAGCGAAGCATCGGTCTCGCCGAAAGCGGTATACAGGTTCTTCAGGAGCTCACCCGCCTGCGGCAGCGCGCTGTCAGGCACGCCGATCTTGCGCGCCATACCCTCGGCATCTTTCGCGACCAGGCCGGCAGCGGGGTCGATCGCGAGCTTGTGGATTTTGTCGGGGGTATTCGCCGCGACTTCCTCGATATCCATCCCGCCTTCGCTGGACGCCATCAGCACGACGCGCTGGGTGCCCCGGTCGACCACCATGCCGATGTAGAGCTCTTTGCGGATGTTCGCGCCTTCCTCGACCAGCAGCCGGCGCACTTTCTGGCCTTCAGGGCCGGTCTGATGGGTCTTCAACTGCATGCCGAGGATAGCCTTCGCATGCTCGCGCACTTCATCGAGCGACCGCGCGAGCTTGACGCCGCCGCCTTTGCCGCGGCCGCCGGCGTGTATCTGCGCTTTCACGACCCACACCTCGCCGCCGAGCTTTTGCGCCGCGCCGACGGCTTCGTCGACGCTGAAGCAGGGCACGCCGCGCGGCGTCGGGACACTGAATTTACGAAGGATTTCCTTGGCCTGGTATTCGTGGATCTTCATCGGGAACCTTATGGGGGACGGCGGCGAATCGAATTTCACCGCGGACGGAGAATTTCACACGCACGAGCGACAGGGAGAATCTCACACGCGGGCGCGTGTCAGCCTTGACCGCAGTCAAGTTCGCCGGCTTGTCGCCGCACGTAGAGGTATCGCTCGAAGCACTTGCTCGCGATGGGACTACTACAGGCGACCACAGCGTCGCGGGCGTCGGTCAAGCGGAGATTGTAGCAAACCTGCTGCGGTGCTCTCTCGCGCGGCCACTCGAGATGTGAGCGCCCGCTAACGGCCTATTCGCGGTGAACAGGATTCAACCGTGGGACTTTTACTCGTCACGAAGAGCCTTCGGCTGCTGCATCGCAATATCGCACACCGGCGGGGTTGCACCGCACCGCTCTCCCGCCTGCGGCTGCCGAGATTGCGAAACCAAAAAAAAAGCGCAACCCTGTGGGGTTGCGCTAAAGTTCCACCAAAGGAGGAGGATTTGGAGGAGTGCGCCGATACTCTTGGAGAGCACCGGCACAACTGAAGTATGCCGAATAGTGGACTCGATATCAACCGGTTTGTGTTGCCCCGCAGTAGAGATTTTCTCTTCATTCGTGGCAATAAAACTAAGCCGAAACCGGATTGGTGGAGCGAGGGCTATCGAACGACCAACACCGGCACCTTGGCGTGGGTGAGGACTTTTCGCGTCTCGCTGCCGAGCAGGACCGCAGCGAGACCTTTGCGGCCGTGCGAGGTCATCAGGATGAGATCGCAGTGGTTGGAATCGGCAGTGCGCAGGATGGCGTCGTAGGGATGGTCGCTGGTCTCGCACACCGTTGCGCATCCGACGCCCGCTTCGGTCGCGGCGCTGCGCAGGAAATCGAGGTACGCATCGGCACGCGCCTTCGCCTCCTCCTCGATACGCTCTTCGGTGACCGGGTCGAACGCGCCTTCGTAGGCGATCAGCAGGTGGTAGTCGGGGATGACGTGGATGCCGGTGACGCGACCGCCGTGCAGCTTGGCGAGCTCCACGCCGGTCCGGATGGCCCGCTGGGACTGATCGGAGCCGTCAGTCGGGATCAGGATGTTTTTGAACACCTCTCCTCCTGCGTGTATTCGCAGGAGGCAGCTTGTAGCGCTGCACCCGCGCTGTCAAGGGCAATACCCTGCCCTTGACGGGTGCCGAGCTACAAGCTGAACGGTCGGTGAACGCCAAAGAGGGAAACCAAGGTTTCCCTCCTTGAACCTCCTTTCCTTCGGCTCGCTTGCGCTCGCTCCGCCGCATCGAAGACGACATTGCGCATCAGTTAACATCAGCGCGTCTCGTTGATATTGCTGCGGAGGAGAGAAAACATGAAAACGACGCTGATGTTCATGGGGGATGTGAATCTGATGAACGTCACTGACGCCGAAGCGCCGTTCGGCAAGGTGTCGGAGGTGCTGAGACAGGCGGATATGCGCTTCGCCAATCTCGAGTGCTGTTTTTTCGAAGCGCCCGCGGCGCGGTCTTGATCGGACGAGGGTTTTTACGCGAGCCCGGCCGTGGCCAAGGCATTGCGCGTGGCGGGTATCGACGCGGTGGGGACTGCGAACAACGTCAATTACGGCGAAAACGCGATCCTGTCGTCGCTGCGGGTGCTCGACGCGCTCGGGATTCCGCATACCGGCAGCGGCGCGAACGCCGCGGCTGCGCACGAGCCCGTGATCGTCAAAGCCGGAAGCGGCGTCAAAATCGGGGTGCAGCAGCGCACTTCGGTGTACTGGCCGACCAACCACGAAGCCGGGGAGCACAGCGCCGGGGTCGCGGCGCTGCGGGGGCACACCGCGTACCGGGTGCCCATGCACAAGACGCGTCCCGAAATTCCGCCGATGAACCGCCCGGGTGTCCCGCCGGAAGTCATCACGTGGGCCGATCCCGCTTATCTGAAGCGGCTGCGCGAAGACATCGCGCGGCTGCGCGAGCGCTGCGACGTCGTCATCGCTTCCCAGCACTGGGGCCTGCATAAGGACGTGCTGGAGTACATGACTGAAATCGCGCACGCGGCGATCGATGCGGGCGCCGACGTCGTCATCGGCCACGGTCCGCACTATTCGCTGCCGGTCGAGGTCTACCAGGGCAAGCCGATCTTCTACGGGCTCGGAAGCTTCTCGTTCCACACCGGTCACGGCGGCCGCAAGCACGGCGACTGGGTCGGGATGCTGGCCCGTGTCGAGATCGATTCAGGAACCGTCACCGAAGCGGCTTTCCGTCTCGCACGCCACGACGAGAGCAACCAGACTTACTTCTGCGATCCTGCGAAAGAGCGCGAAGCGCTCGAGGAGATCACCCGCCGCAGCACCGCGCTCGGCACCCGGCTCGAGGTTGGCGGCGCAGAGGTGAGATTCATCTAGGCGCGACTGCGCGAGCGCTCGACTTCGAGCGCTGCAGCGACATCGTCGAATACTGCGCTCCAGTCCCCGGGGCGGGGCTGGCGAAAGAGTCGCATGGTCGGATACCAGGGCGTATCGTGCCGCTGCGTGAGCCACCGCCAGTCCGGTGCGAAAGGCAGTAAGGTCCACACTGGCCTGCCCAGCGCGCCGGCCAGATGTACGATTGAGGTATCGACGCTGATCACGAGATCGAGGTTCTCGATGATCGCCGCGGTATCGGCGAAGTCGCCGATGCGTGAACCGAGCTCGACCAGCGGGGCGACCGCATCGCCGGGCCATTCGAAACCGCCAGGCGTCTCCTTCTGCAGCGAGTAAAAATCGACGTCCTCGATTCCCGCAAGACGCGCGAAGTGCTCGAGCGTGCACGACCGGTTGCGGTCATTGGTATGCCGGCCGCTCCCCGCCCATGCGATTCCGACTCGCAAGCGCGCACTCCGCGTCCCCAGCTCGCGCCGCCAGCGCTCGATACCGTCCGGCGGGGCTGCAAGATACGGAACTGCAGCGGGTATATCACTCGCGGTCGTTTCGAAAAGCCCAGGCAGATCGAGCAGCGACGCGTGTGCGTCATAGGGCGCCACCGCCGCACCGCTGCCGACGACGCTGATCTTGCCGCCGGAGAGGCTTTCGAACAGCGCATCGAGCTCGGCATGGCACCTGATCAGGACACGCGCGCAGCGCTGCGCGACCAGCGGTGCGTAGCGCACGAACTGCATGGCGTCCCCATAGCCCTGCTCCGCGTACAGCAGCACCGTCGCGTCGGGGATCGTCTCGCCCATCCATGGCCGTGCCTTCAACTGCGGGGCGGTGTCGCTGTGGCTGCGCAGCGCACGCCGCCATTCATACTCTTTCCACCCGCGAGCGCAGTCGCCCAGCACGAGCAGCGTCACGGCCAGCCCGACGTGCGCGTTTGCGGCCCCGGGGTCGAGCGCGAGCGCCGTCTCGTACGCTTCGATCGCCTCAAAGTATCGCGCGCAGGCATTGAGCACGACCCCGCGATTCGCGTAAGGGTGCGGATAACCGGGCGCAAGCTCGATCGCGGTGTCGTAGCAGCGCAATGCGCGCTCCTGATCGCCGAGGATGCGATACGCCTCCCCGCAGTTGTTGTGATACGCGGCGTTCCGCGGGTCGTGCTCGATGGCGGGCGTGAAGAAGTCCACCGCTCCCCGCGCATCGCCGGCAAGCTGCGCGATGACGCCGAGCGCATGTAGCGCGACCGCGTTGCGCGGCTCGCTCGCGAGCACTTCCCGAAATACCGATTCGGCGCGGTCATGATCGCCCGCCAGAAAAAACGCTTCGCCTCGGGCGAGCACCACATGCGCGGCGTCGGCCGTGGTGTCGGCCTCGCGTTGCGGCTCACGCTGCGTGTCGTCCCGGCGGAGCCTGCGGCGCAGCTCGCGCATCAGATGCGACCACATGTTCAATGATTATCGAGCGCTCATGAAGCGCGAATGGTAGGCGAGCACGAGGTCGCTCACAACCGGCTGGTGGCTCGACAGGAACTCGACATCGGGGCAGTGAGCAGGCACAGTGCGCCGGCGCTGCCCGGAGTGTCCTTCGCCACGTTCAGGCGCAAGCAGGGGTTTACCCCCTCACTCGGTGCGGGCGTGCAAGCCCAGCAGATCCCCGATGCGTTCCGATGCTTTCAGCCCCGACCCCGTCAACACCAGCACGGTCGTCTCGTTCGGCTTCACCGCGCCTGAGGCGATGAGCTTCGTGAGGCCCGCGGCGCCTGCGGCCGAGGTGGGCTCGACATAAAGCCCTTTGCGCGCGAGATCGCGCAGCGCGTCGACGATCTCGGCCTCGGTCACCGCGACGATGCTGCCGCCGCTGTCTCGAACACCGTGGAGCACTTCTTTGATTCGCGTCGGCTTCGACGATGCGATGCCTTCGGCGATGGTCGGTTTTATTTCGGTCGGGACAAGCGTATCGCTCCCCGCCTGATAAGCGGCGAAGTACGGCGCGCAGTTCTGTGCCTGGATGCCGAAGACGCGGGGGACGCGCTCGATCTCGCCGTTGCGCTGCAGCTCCTCGAAACCTCGCAGGCAACCGAGAACATTGCTGCCGTAGCCGACCGGCGTGATCACGTTGTCCGGCGCACGGAAGCCGAGCTGCTCCCAGAGCTCGTACGCGAGTGTCTTCGTGCCTTCGACGAAGAAAGGCACCCAGTTGTGGCTCGCGTAGAAGATCTCGGAGCTCATCGCCACTGCGGCGTCAGCGACGTCCTGGCGCGAGCCGCGGATCGTCAGCACGTCGGCGCCGCACGCGGCGATCTGCGCGATCTTGGGATAGGAAGCAGTTTCAGGAACGAGGATCCGGCAGCGTATCCCCGCGGCAGCGGCGTACGCCGAGAGCGATGCGCCGGCATTGCCCGAGGAGTCCTCGAGCACGTGATCGATGCCGCGACTCTTGAGGTAACTCACCATGACCGTCATGCCGCGGTCCTTGAACGAGCCCGTCGGCATGGCGAGCTCGAGCTTGAAGCGAGTTTTCGCGCCCTGCCAGTCGCCTTCGATCAGCGGCGTCCAGCCTTCGCCGAGTGTAACCGCGTGCGTCTCATCGACTTCGATCGCGGCGGCGTAGCGCCACACCGAATGGCAGTCGCTCCTGATCTCGCTGCGCTTCAGGCCGCGCGCCGGCGTGAGGTTGAGATAACCGCCGTCGTCTGCGCTCCAGCGGGGTTGGTCGATCGGGTAAGTGGTGCCGGTGGCCGGGGAGATGAATTGCATGGTCTTGTAGGTAGAACGGTGAACCGTAAGGGATTGCGCGAATGCACGACAGGGCAGCAGGTGCCGCCCTTACGGTTTACCGTTCACCGTTTACGGTCCGTGGAAAGAAACTCGCGCGTCAGCCCCAGCACCTGCTCGACGTCGTCCATGTTGTTGTACACGTGCAGCGAGAAGCGCAGCATGCCGCGGCGGATCGAGAGCTTCACGCGGTTGGCGACGAGGTGCTCGTAAAGCCGATTGTACCGCTCGTCACCGGTGCCGTAATGGTCCGCGCTCATGACGCCGACCGTCACGATCTTGGTGATGTGGGGGCCCGGCGCGCCGCCCACGACGGCCAGGCCGAGATCGAGAAAGCCTCGCGCGAGCGCGTGGGTCAGGCTTTGCACGTAAGGCTCGATCCTGCGGGTGTCCCACGCGAGGAGCTGCTGGATGGACGCGTCGACTGCGGCGGTCGCGAGGAAGTTGTAGTTCCCCAGGTCGAAGCGGCGCGCACCGGCCGCGAGCTTGTACTCGGCTCCGCCCATGCTCGCTTCGTGCGCATCGCCCAGATCGACCCCGAAGCGCGCGAGATAGGCGGGCTGCATCCGCTCGGCCCACTCGCGGCGAACGTAGAGAAAACCCATCCCGTAAAGCGACAGCAGCCCTTTCTGGGTCGACACCGCGAGCGCGTCGATGTTGGAGGCGCGCACATCGGTGTGCT
>JAQGMV010000459.1 GCA_028292225.1 Betaproteobacteria bacterium | reverse complement strand
ATCTCCTCGATGTACGGCCGCATCAGCTTGGCGCCGAGCGCGCAGTTCAGGCCGATGGTCAGGGGCTTCATGTGGCGCAGCGAGTTCCAGAAAGCCTCAGGCGTCTGGCCGGAAAGCGTGCGTCCGGAAGCGTCGGTGATCGTTCCCGAGATCATGATCGGGATGCGGTGGCCGAGGTTTTCGCAGAACTGATCGATCGCGAAGAGCGCCGCCTTGGCGTTGAGCGTGTCGAAGATCGTCTCGACCAGGAAGAGGTCGACTCCGCCCTCGACGAGCGCGCGTATCGCTTCGGTGTAAGTCGTCACCAGCTCGTCGAAGGAGGTATTGCGATAACCCGGATCGTTCACGTCGGGCGAGATCGACGCGGTGCGGTTGGTCGGTCCCACGGCGCCCGCAACGAATCGGGGACGCGTCGGATCGAGCTTCTCGAACTTTTCCGCAGCTGCGCGCGCAAGCCGGGCGGCTTCGACGTTGAGCTCGTGGACGAGGCTTTCCATGCCGTAGTCGGCCTGCGCGATCGACGACGAGTTGAAAGTGTTCGTCTCGATGATGTCGGCGCCGGCGTCGAGATACTGCTCGTGGATCGTCTGGATGATCTGCGGCTGCGTGAGCACCAGCAGGTCGTTGTTGCCCTTGACGTCGTGCGTGTGATCCTTGAAGCGCTCGCCGCGGTATTCCGCTTCGCCCAGCTTGTAGGTCTGGATCATCGTGCCCATCGCGCCGTCGAGGATGAGGATGCGCGAGTTCAGGGCGGCTTCGAGCTGCTTGAGACGTTCGGGGGTCATCGAGTCGGCGTTCAGGCGCCCGAAAAAAAGCGCCAAGCTGTTGATCAGAAAGGGCGTAATGGTATCACGCGAGGGTGTCACCAAGCTCGGGCCAGCAGCACTCGGCGCGGCCGGCACCGGCTGTCGGGCTCGCTTTGGCAGCGTCGAAGTGCAGTACACTGCCGTCCTGCGGCCGATATGTCATCCGACGAGCCGGGCCGCCAAAACCACAGGGGTCCGCCGCCGATCACGCGCTCCACGCATGAATTCAACGGTCGAGATCCGAAATGATGCGCCATCCGGCGCGACGCGCCCGGCGCCGCGCCATGGGCACAAACGCATCCTGCTGCCGTGGGTCGTTCTCGCACTCGGCGTACCGCTCTCCTTCTTCCTCTTCGGCGCGATGAAAGACGCGGTCGAGGACGTCGCGCGATCGCGCTTCGAGCGCTATGCGAGCGACGCCAGGGGCTCGATCGAGCGGCGCATCCAGTTCTACGCCAACGTGCTCTACGGGCTCAAAGCGCTCTTCGCATCGCATCGCGGGGTCGACCGCGGTGAATTTCACCGCTTCGTCGATTCGCTCGATCTGCCGAGGCGCTATCCGGGACTCGACGTCGTCAATTTTGCGGCGTACGTGCCCGGGCCTGACAGGCAGCGCTTCGAAGAGTCGGTCAGGGCAGACACCAGCCTCAGCCCGAACGGGTATCCGCAGTTTGCCATCACGCCGCCGGGGGAACGGGCCGAGTATGTGGTCGTCGTCTACGTCGAGCCGATGCGGGGCTACGAATTCACCTTCGGCCGCGACCTTGCGGCGAATCCGGCGGTTGCGCACAGCGACTCCAGGACCCTCGCGGCGCTCCAGCACGCGGCGCGCGACTCGGGGCACCTGACCGCGTCCGGCCTGCTGATCCGCATCTCCGCAGAGCAGGAGTACGTCGGTCTGGCGATGCGCCTGGCGGTCTACCGCAGCGGCATGCCCGTCGAAACCCTTGCGCAGCGGCGCGCCGCCTACCTCGGCTCGGTCGGCGCGGGCTTCAACGTGAACAAGCTGATGGCGGGCGCCATCGACGACGAGGCTGCCCGCCACGTGCGCTTCAGGCTCTACGACACCGGCCCCATTTCGGGGGGGCCGCAACGCGATGACCCTCCCCCCGAGCGGCTTCTTTTCGACAGCCAGCCTCCGGAGCTCGCGGCTGCGACACTGGCGCAGCAAGAGGTGAAGTTCGCGCAGGTGCTTCCCATCGAAGTCGGCGGGCGCCGCTGGGAAATCCATTTCGGCGCGAACAAGGACGACTCGCTCGAGCGCTTCGATGCGCTGCTCCCCTGGGTGATCCTCGTCGGGGGCCTCGTGTCGAGCGCGCTGCTGTGCGGTGTCCTGTATTCGCTTGCGTCATCGCGCAGCCGCGCGGTCGCGATCGCCGAGGACATCACCCGTAACCTGAGCCTAAGCGAAGCGAGTCTCGCGCAGGCGCAGCGAATGGCGCATCTGGGCAACTGGCTGTACGAGCCCGCCACGGCCACGATGACGTGGTCGGCCGAGACTTACCGCATCTTCGGACTCGAGCCGCATGCCGGCCCGATCGCGCTCGCAAACTTTCTGCGGCGGGTTCATGAGGAGGACCGTACGCGCGTGCAGAATGCGCTCGCCGGCGCGATCGACGCGAAGCAGCAGCGCGACATCGAGCACAGGATCGTCGCGAGCGATGGCGCGGTGCGATGGGTCCACACGATCGTCGAAGGCACCGCCGGGGCTGACGGCGCCCCCGCTCGCGGAACCGTCATGGACATCACGGAGCGCAAGCTCGCGGAAGGGGAGTTGCTGCAAAGCCGGGCGCTCCTCAACGACGCTCAGAAGCTTTCCCACGTCGGCTGCTGCCAGTACAACCCGCGCGACGGGCGGGTCGTGTGGTCCGAGGAGCTCTACCGCATACACGGGGTCGATCAGGAAAACTTCTCGCCGACCTATGCGTCGACGATGGAGCTCGTCCACCCCGATGACCGGACCGCGTGGGCCGCAGGGCTGGCCCGGGCGCTGCGCTCCGGCGTTCCGTTTGCCGGCGAGTTCAGGATCGTGCGGCCGGACGGCGGCGTGCGCCACCTGCGCAGCCTCGGCGAAGTCATCTGCGATCTCAACGGGCGCGTGACGAGCATGCTGTGGTCGGCCCTCGACATCACGGGCCAGAAGCGCACCGAGGACGCCTTGCGCGGCCTCGCGGAGCAGCTCACCGCGCTCTCGCGCAGGCTGGTCGAAGTGCAGGAGGCCGAGCGGCGGCAGCTTTCCCGCGAGCTGCACGACCGCGTGGGACAGAACCTGACCGCGCTCAGCATCAACCTCGACATCCTCAGGACCGCGCTGCCGGACGACGTGAAGGCGGGTCATCGCGCGAGGCTCGCCGATTCTGCGGCGCTGCTGGAATCGACGGTCGATTCGATCGAAGACGTCATGGCCGAGCTGAGGCCTCCGATGCTCGACGATTACGGTCTTTTTCCCGCGCTGCACTGGTACGCGAAAGGTTTCTCGCAGCGCACCGGAGTCGAGATCGAGGTGCTCGGCGCGGAAGGCACTGAGCGCCCGCGGCCGGAAATCGAGATCACGCTGTTTCGTATCGCCCAGGAAGCGTTGACCAACGTGGCCAAGCACTCGCACGCGAAGCGCGTGCAGATCGAGCTCGACTACTCTAACGGCCTGTGTGTGATGACCGTGACCGACGACGGCATCGGCATCGGCGGCGCGCATGCCGGGTCGCGCGAGCGGCACGGCCTGGGCATGGTGACCATGCGCGAGCGCTCGCAGGCCGTCGGCGGCCGCTTCGACGTTCGCAACGCGCCCGGCGGAGGCACCCGGATCACAATCGAGATTCCCGGACATGGCGATACGCATACTCATCGCGGATGATCACGGCGTGGTCGCCGAAGGGCTGCGCCACCTGGTGAGCGCGAACCGCGAGATGGAAGTGATCGGCCTCGCCGAGGACGGCCGCGAAGCCGTACGCGCGGCGCTCGAAACCACGCCGGACATCGTGCTCATGGACCACGCGATGCCGGTGCTGAACGGCACCGAAGCGACGCGGCTCATCCGCAGCCGCTCGCCGCATACCCGCGTCATCATGCTTTCGATGTACTCCGACGCGGTGCACGTGTACCGCGCGCTGCAGGCCGGCGCCGCCGGATACGTCATCAAGCGATCGGTCGCCAAGGAAGTCGTCGACGCGATTCTTGCGGTGCACCGCGGGGGGCGTTATCTCAGCAAGCAACTCGCCGACATCGTCCTCGATCACGTGGTGCACCGCAGCGCCCCTGAGGACCCGCTCGAGCGCCTGAGCTCGCGCGAGCGCCAGGTGCTGCAACTGCTCGCCGAAGGCCACAGCGTCGCCGAGATCGCCGCGACGCTCTCGCTCTCGCCCAAGACCGTGGAGACCTACCGCGCCCGCATGATGGAAAAGCTCGGCATCTTCGATCTGGCGGGTCTGGTGCGCTTCGCCATACAGCAAGGCGTCACCGAACTCGATTGACGCAGTGTGTCGGACGCGCACCGACACGTGCTGTAGGGATATGCCGGACAGTATCGGCTGCCGGGAACGCTTACATTGGCATCAGGCGGCGTTCACCGGGCATTCACCGGCTCGCGACGAGCGGTAGCAAGGAGACGGGATGCCGGTGAGCGAATTAAGTTTTTTGGTTGTCGACGATCAGGAATTCCATCGCATCGTCACGGCCAATCTGCTCCAGGACCTGAGTGCGAAAAGCGTCCATCACTGCGCGAACGCCAAAGACGCGCTGCAACTGCTGAAAACTGTCAGCGTCGACGTTCTCATCCTCGATCTGAAGCTCGCGGGCATGGATGGCCTCGAGTTCATCCGCCACGTCGGGCTCTCCCGCAGCAGCCCCGCCGTCATCATCTGCAGCTCGGTCGAGAAAGGCGTGCTGCCGTGCGTCGAGGCGATGGCTGCGGCGTACGGCGTATCCGTTCTGGGCTGCGCCGAAAAGCCGCTCACCGGCAGGCGCCTGAGCGAGCTCGTGGAGCACTACTCGCCGATGTCCGTGCCGGCGATGCGCGCGATTGCGACACCGGCCTCGTTCACTCCCGAGGAAATCGTGGACGCGCTCGAGAACGGTCAATTCGAGCCTTTCTTCCAGCCCGAGATCGAAATGAAGACCTGGCGCGTGGCCGGCACCGAGGCGCTCGCGCGCTGGCGCCATCCCCAGCAGGGGCTCGTGCTTCCCGAAGCCTTCATCAAGCCGCTGGAAAACGCGGGGAAGATCCACATGCTCCTGCGCAGCATCCTGCGCCAGAGCGCGCAGTTCGGCCGCATGCTGCGCGACGCCGGCCTGCAGCATTCGATGTCGGTGAACCTCTCGTTCGAATCGCTGACCGACATGACGCTCGCCGAACAGATCATGACGGTCGTGGCCAGCCAGAACATCGATCCGGGCGCCTTCGTGCTCGAGGTGACCGAGTCGGCCGCGACGACCGAGGTCGGACGCGCGCTGGAGAACCTCGCGAGGCTGCGACTGAAAGGCTTCCGGCTCGCGATCGACGATTACGGCAGCGGCGTCTCTTCGATCGAGAAGCTCGCCCGGATTCCTTTCGCCGAGATGAAAATCGACAGGCCGCTGCTGGTGCGCGCCGGGCGGCACGAGTCGGCGCGAGTGGTCTTCGAATCGAGCCTCGACATGGCGCGGCGGCTGGGGATGACGTCAGTCGCCGAAGGCGTCGAAAGCCAGGCCGAATGGGATCTGCTGCTGGCGCTCGGCTGCGACATGGCACAGGGCGATTACATCGCGAAGCCGATGACGCGTGCGCAGTACTTGGCGTGGGCCCGCGACTGGCCGGCCAAAGTGGCGGCTCGCAGCCAGACGGTCTGAAGATCGCCGCTGCGGCGCCGGGAACGGGCTACTAGCTGGTGGCGACGGCGGCGGGACGCGCGGCCGCGGCTTTGCGATGCAGGTTGCGGTCGCACAGCGCGCACGCCGCTTCGAGGGCCGCGGGCCGTCCGAGCAGATAACCCTGCATCTTCACGATCCCCATCGCTTTCAGCTTCGAGAGCTCGGCCGCGGTCTCGACCCCTTCCGCTACGAGCTCGCAGCGCTGTTCCTTGCCGAACTGGACGAGCGCCGCGGCGAGCGCCGAACGCGCGGCGTCGGCGTTGATGCCGCGAACCAGGCTCATGTGCAGCTTGATGATGTCGGGTTTGAGCTGGAGGATGTGCCGGAAGCTTTCGACACCCCCGCCCGCGTCGTCGACCGAGATGCGCAACCCCTTGTCGCGCAGCGGACGCAGGACTTTTTCGATCTCGTCGTACTGCCGGATCGTCGGGTGCTCGTTGATCTCGAGGACGATGCGTCCGAGCGGCGCGCCGGCGAAGGCACGCTCGAGTTGGCCGTTGACGATGATGTTGGGCGAGACGTTGAAGCCGATGTAGACCGACGGCGGAAGGCGCTCGAAGCCTTCCATCGCCTTGGCGATGAGCCTCGTCTCCAGCGCGACGTCGAGCCCGACCCGGGCTGCGTCCGAGAACCACACGTCGGGCCCGCGCGGAGTCGCGCCGGCGAAACGCGCGAGGCCCTCGAAGCCCACGACCGACGCGCGATTCACGTCGTACACCGGCTGGTAAAGGAAGGACACACCGTCGCGGTCGATGACGTCCTGCACTCTCGACACGACTTCGGCAGTGCGCGCACGCGCGTGGATGTCGGCTTCGATGTGCTCGGCCGCGAGCTCGGCAAAGACCCTGATCATGCTCACGTCGCGCGGGTGCATCACCGCGTCTGCCCTCGGGCCCGCGCAGACCAGTGCGCCGTAGCGCGTGCCGCCTTCGAGCTCGATCGGGACACAGAGGTGAGCGCCCGCTTTTGAGTCGGGGCGGCCGCAGCCGGCGTGGTCGAACGGGTCAGGCCCGCCGACGTGCAGGCCGGGATATTCGGACCGGGTATCGAGATGGCGGATGACGCTGCCGCCTTCGGCGACTTGGGAGATGTAAGCGATATCGACCGCCAGATAAGCGCGCAAGGCGCGCAGCGCCCGCCCCAGCAGCGGGTCCATGGCGACCACCCCCGGCTTTTTGTCTTCCACCAGGAAGTTGAGCAGCATCAGATCACCGGGCGCTATACTCATCGCACACTCGTCTGGGGGTTGAAGGCCATTATAATCAAAGATATCGACCGCTGTCTAAAAGCATTTTGTCAGGTTGTGCTGCGCAGCAGCAGGAACAGGACGCGAAAAGCCACCGTGCCTATATCGGCACCGGACGCTAAAGCTGAAGCCGCGCTACTGCCGCAGCGGCGCGGCGGCGAGGAGGGAGCAGAGGTTGCCGGTGACGAACTGCCGCATGCGGGCTTCGTCCAGGGGCTTGCTCAGGAGAAAGCCCTGGATCTCGTCGCAACCGTTTTGCGCGAGGAATTCGAGCTGGGCGCGGTTCTCGACCCCTTCGGCGATCACCCCGAGCCCCAGGTTGCGGGCCAGAGAGATGATGGCGCGGGTGATCGTCGCGTCGTGCTGGCTGCTCGGCACGTCGTCGATGAACGAGCGGTCGATCTTCAGGCGGTCGATCGGGAAACGTCGCAGGTAGCCCAGGCTCGAATAACCCGTGCCGAAATCGTCGACCGCGAGCTGAATCCCCATCTCTTTGAGCTCGCTCAGGATGCTGAGCACTTTTTCAGTGTTGCCCATCATCATGCTTTCGGTGATCTCGAGCTCGAGGAACTGCGGCGGCAGTCCGGTCTGATCGAGGATGCGCTCGATCGATTTGGCAAGCGTCGCCTGGTAGAACTGGCGCGCCGACAGGTTGACCGCGACGCGACCGAACGCCTCGCCTTTGTTGCGCAGGTCGGCGGCGAACTGGCACGCGGTGAGCAGCACCCATTCGCCGATCGGCACGATCAGGCCGCTCTCTTCGGCCAGCGGGATGAACCGTTCCGGCGCGATGCGCCCGAGCTCGGGATGCTCCCAGCGGCTCAGCGCCTCGAACCCGACGAGCTCGACGCTCCTCGAGGCGGCCTGCGGCTGGTAGTGCAGCAGGAGCTCGCCTTGCTCGACCGCTTTGGCCAGCTTCGACTTCAACTGGAACTGCTCGGAGATCGAGTTGTTCATCTCCTTGCGATAGAAGCTGTAGGTGTTACGGCCGCGCGCTTTGGCGTGATACATCGCGGCATCGGCGTTCTTCAGGAGCTCCTCCACCGACTCCCCGTCGAGCGGGTACATCGCGATGCCGAGGCTGGCTGAGACCGAGATCTCCTGATTGCCGATGACGACCGGCACCGAAAGCCGGCTCACGATCCTCTCGGCGATGTCGGTCACGTCGGTGAGGTTGTCCGCCTCGCTCGCGATCAGGACGAACTCATCTCCGCCGAAGCGCGCGACCGTGTCCTCGGGCCGCAGGATCGTGATGAGCTCGCTTGCAACGTTCTTCAGGAGGACGTCGCCGGCGTGGTGGCCGAGACCGTCGTTGACGAGCTTGAAGTGGTCAAGGTCGAGAAACATCACCGCGCACTGCAGATTACGGCGCCCCGACCGGAAGAGCGCCTGCTGGAGCCGGTCCTGGAGCAGGTGCCGGTTGGCCAGGCCGGTCAGCGCATCGTGGTTGACGTGGTGCTCGAGCTGCTCCTGATAGCGCCGGGTCTCGGTGATGTCGTTGAGCACGCCCACGAAATGGGTGACGTGCCCCTTGGCATTGCGCACCGGCGAGACATGAAGCTCGTTGTAGAACAGCGAGCCGTCCTTGCGGTAATTGCGCAGCGTGACCCGGCCTTCCTGCTGCGCACCGAGCAGCGTGCGCAGGGCCGCGAGGTCGGGCTGGTTGGTGTCGTCGCCCTGGAGGAAGCGACAGTTCTTCCCGATCGCGTCGGCCGCGCTGTAACCGGTGATGCGCTCGAACGCAGGATTGACGTGGACGATCGAATACTGGTGGCGCCTGCCCGTCGTGATCACCACTGCGTTGACCGTGGCTTCGAGTGCGCGCTCATGCAGACGCAGCTTCTGTTCCGCCGCGACGCGATCGGTCACATCCCGAAAGTAGATCGAGAGCCCTTCAGCGTACGGATAGGCGTCGACCTCATACCAGATCCCGAAGCGCAGTGAATACTCGAGATAGCGAACCGGCTTGCTGTCGGCGACCGCCTCATGAAGGCGGCGATAGCCCTGCGTGCGTATGCCTTCGGGGAAGAGATCCCAGCAGCGGCGGCCCAGGAGGCGCCCCGATTTCATACGAAAGACCTGCTGCGCCTTCGCGTTGAGGTAGGCGAACCGCCAGTCGCGATCGAGCGCGACGAAAGCATCGCTGATGCTTTCGAGAATCTGCGCGGGCTGGAGTGTCCCGGCTATGCGATCCGGGCCCGGTTCGGAGTCGGAGAGCATGGCGCCTTTATCGTTATAAGAATGCCGGCACAAAAGGTGCCGCGCAGTTTGGTTGACGACTTTGTCAAAGTCAAGGCGAGCAAAGGCAGTACCGACGCGTCGCCGCGCACTGCCTGAGCGTGCAAAAACCCGCGCGATGTCGACACGCGCGACCGCCTCGCATGATGATGGAGCCGAACGCACCGCGAAGGTTGAGCCGTCGCAGGGCGATCGGTAGCGGTGAGCGGGTAACGCGACGCGTCAGCGCGTCGCTCGAGCCGGTCTTCGGTACTGAGCCGCCTCGGCAATGTGGCGCGCCGACACGTGGTCGACCCCTCAATATCGGCAATAGTGCGCGCAACCTTGAGGGCGCTTTCAGTCCAGGCGCGCGCCGGTCGCCTTCGCCACCTGCGTGTATTTCGCCAGGTCGGTCTTCATGATGGCGAGGAACTCCTGCGGGGTGGTCAGGGCCGGATCGAAACCGAGCCCCGCCATGCGCTCTTTCATCTCCGGCATCCCGACGATGCGCGCGAGCTCGCCATGAAGCTTGTTGACGATCGCCTT
>JAQGMV010000456.1 GCA_028292225.1 Betaproteobacteria bacterium | reverse complement strand
CCTTTGGAGAGGAGTATCGCGATCTGCGCGCGCCCCGCGTCCTGGAATTCGCGAAGCCGGCCGAGCAACGCCTTGCGCTCATCGTCGGTCAGCGCACCGGCATCGTCGACGAGCAGGCTCGTCGCCCGGGGGGTTTCGGCGGGCGTTGCGGCGCCCGCAATCGAAGCGAAGACGCAGAACAGAACGCACGCGGCAAAGCGTATCAGGCGACCACTCATCGTTGCTCCCCTCGTCCTGCCTGTGTTCCGGCGCTCACCGGATCGCGCTCATGCGGCCGCCTTTAGTCTTCGGCGACTCGTCTGGCGGTGATTTTCGCGTCCGCGACCGTGAGCTCGCACGTGAAAGCGTTGAAGATCGGGCCTTTGAAGATGACGATGTAGGTGCCCGAGCTCATCATGCCGTGGCGGACCGCGGTCTGCGCATCGAGCAGCGCTTTGGTCTTCGAGATGTCGGAGCCGAGCGGCACCGAGTCGCAGAAATCAGTCGCCGCCGATCGGGAGTGTCGATACTGGAGCTCCCATTGGACGAAGTAGGCCACGAATGCCAGCACGAGGCATCCGGCGATGAGTCCGCAAATTTTCAGGAGCCGCATTTCCGGGCCTCTTCGAGGGCGCGTAGCCTTCGAGTGTAGCCCCTATGCGGGGGGCAGGGAGCGTCGTCGCGCGCAGGCTCGCTGCCGTGCGCGTGCTTGACGCCCCAGCCGTTCAGGAGTGCTCGGGAACCGGCGTGTCCGCAAAGATCTTCTGATCCTTGCTCCAGCCCTTGCGATCGGTCTTGACGTCCTTGCAGTCCATCGTGGCCTTGACGGTGAATACCACGAGGCCTGCTGCGGGGCCCGACTGCTCGACCCGGTAGGAAAGAATCTTTCCGCCGAAGTGCGAGGGGTGCTGTTTGCCCCGATGGAGGTAGAGGGAGCCGCCGATCAGTTTCTGAGCGACCTCTTCCGATACGACCCAGTTACCGCTTTCCCATTCGTTCTTGGTTTTGTCGGTCTTGCGGACGTTGTCGGTGCGTTCGATGAGATGAATGGATGCCACGATGCTCCTTTTCTTCGCTTACGCGCTCTTTTCGCCGGCTTCAGCCAATTCCGCTTCCGCCACCAGTTCGGTTTCGCGGGCTTTCATTTCGGAGCCGAGCGAAGCCAGATCGAGCTGTTCCAGCTTCCTGACTCTGGGGAACAGCTCCGTTTCTTCGTCCATTATGTGCTGCTTGACCTGCGCGATCAGCAGCATGAACTGCGGATGACGCGCTGCGACATCCGCGTCCTCGAGCTCTTCGATCAGGTCGAGCGCGCTGTCGTGCGAGTCTTCCGCATCGTCGAGCAGCGCGTCGATTCCTTCTTCACCGGCGGCGTCGCTCACGGCCGGATAGAAGATGTCGTTTTCGATCGCGTCGTGAATCTTGATCTCGGCACACGCGGCTTCCATCACGCTCGCGGTGTCCCTGCCGTTCTTGTGCAGGTATTCGAATTCGCTGAACAACGATTCCACTACACGATGATGCTGCATGAGCACGTCGAGTGCGTCCAGGGCCTTGCGCTTTTCCTCAATCATGCTCGTTTCCTTTGTGTAACGGTGTATGCAGCGCCTGCGGGGGCGTGGGAATTCCCAGTGGAACAAACACGCGCGCCCTGCTCAAGCGGGCATCAACGATGATCGGGAACTGCGGAATGCACCGCTGAAGGTGCGGGGATGATGCGAGACTGCGTCAATCGGTGGAGTATATGACCTAAGGGCTTAATTAGCAACTGAAATCACCCCGGCGGCAGCGGTGAAAGTGCCTGCTCGTTCGTGCTGAGCGTCAACGTCGGGGAGTGTAAGGATGGACCGCGCGATCCCGCGATGGTTCGCGCAAGGTCGGGTGACGCAGACGCAGCATGACGGCAGGATTCACAGGAACCTCCCGGCCTCATCAGCTCAGTTGAACTTGAGCCCGGCCGCCTTCACGAGCGCGATATTGATCTCGATCTCCTTCGCGATCATCGCGTCGAATTCCTTCGGTGTGAGCGGCATCGGCTCGACCCCGAGCGGCTTCAGCTTGTCGAGCACCGCCGGCAGCTTGAGCACTTTCATCGTCTCCGCGTGCAGCCGGTCGACGATCGCCCGCGGTGTTTTCGAAGGCACGAGCAGGCCGTTCCAGTAGGTATAGTCGCTGTCCGCGTAGCCCGACTCGATCGTCGTCGGCACGTCCGGCAGCGCGCTCGAGCGCTTGCGAGTGCACACGCCGATCGGGATGAGCCTGCCCTGGGTGATGAAAGGCATCGCGGAGGAGACGCCGACGCTCATGAAATCCACCCGGCCCGCCATCACGTCGGTCAGCGCCTCGATGCCGCCTTTGAACGGGATATGCGTCGCGCTGAATCCGGCGCTCAGCCGGAATCGCTCGGTGCCCCAGTGGCTCGCGCTGGCGACTCCTGCCGACGCAAACGACATCGAGCCTTTCTTCGCCGCGTCGACCAGTTGCCTGAGCGTTTTTATGCCTTTCGCAGGCGAGATCACGAGGACGTTCGGCACGACGCCGAAGTTGGCCACCGCGGCAAGGTCGCGCGCGGCGTTGTAGGGCGCATTCGGATACGCGGCCGGCGCCACCGAGTGCGCGGACGCGTGTATGAGTATCGTGTGGCCGTCGGGCTCCGCCTTCGCAACCACGCCGGTGCCGATCGACCCGCCTGCGCCGCCGCGGTTGTCGATGATGATCGGCTGGCCGAGCGCGGCGGAGAGCGGCTCAGCCACGATCCGCCCGAGGATGTCGATCGTCGATCCGGCGCTGAACGGAATGATTGCGCGGATCGGCCGGCCCGGCCACTGCTGCGCTCGTGCAATGCCCGGCAACGCGGATGCGGCGAGGGCAGTGCCGGCCCACTCCAGAAATTTGCGACGCGACGTCATGTTCAGAGTTCCTCCAGTCGATGATTTTTTTAATGGAAGGATTAATCGGATCTCGCGCGGCGTTTGCACAAAGGGCATCGCCGCCGGACTCGACGCTACACCTGCCGCCCACCCTCCGGTCTGTGCGCCGCAGACAAATCGCGCAGTGCTACGATGCTACTGCATTCAGCAAGCGTTATACGTACGTAGTCAGGATGCGGTCGATGTCGTGCCGCGGGCAAGGAGATCTTGATGCAGACCGACGGGGAACGTATTGAATTCACCCGACCGCACGGCTTTCCCGCAATAGAAGCCGTGCGTGTAGAGCGCAGCCACAGGTTGTGGCGCGCATTTCACGAAACGTACAACGTATGCGCGCTGATCGACAGCGCCGGCGTCGACTGGCGCCGGGGCAAGGAGCTGAGCAGCGCGCGCACCGGCGACGTTCTTTTCGCAGAACCGGGCGATCTGACTCTCTCCACGCGACTGGCGAAGCCGCAGACATTCGTCGCCCTGTCGATCTCGGCGCCGCTCATGCAGCAGGCCTCGGAGGAGTTGGATCTCGGCGGGAAGAAGCCGCACTGGCGTGCCTCCCAGATCACCAACCCCCTCCTGTTCGGCCGTCTTGTCCAACATCATCGTTCGCTCGTGAACGCCGGGTGCGCGGTGGAAGCCGAACATGTGTTCGCCGATTACCTTCCGCTGCTGTTCGAGCATTGCTTCGAGCGCAGAGCGCGTCCTGTCGGACAACGCGTTCGCTCCTCCGTGCTGGAAGCGCGCGATTTCATCCACGAGAACTTTGCGCATCGGTTTGGAATGGACGACCTGTCCCGCGCCGTGCGGACGAGCCGCTATCATCTTTCCCGCGCATTTCGATCCGTGTTCGCTGTGTCGCCTCACGAATACCTGGTGCACGTGCGCCTGGCGAAGGCGAGAGAGCTGCTCAAGGCGGGCGTGCCCATCCAGCTCGCAGCGGCCCAGACCGGTTTTTCCGATCAGAGCCATCTGACGCGACGGTTTCACGCGGCATTGGCGATCACGCCGAATCACTACGCCTGTGCGCATAGAGCCGCACGAAAGTCCCAATCTCCGATACTCGTGTAAGTGTTTTCCCCACAAATCGGGGCTCGATAAACGGAACGTGAGCTTTGTCACGTAACTCTGTGGCCACTCAAGCTTTTTTCAGTCCAACGATATGTCATAATCGATTGGCAATGTGTGGGGATTAAAGAATATGAGTGGGGAGATCAACGTTCTGCTCGTCGAGGATCAGGCGAACGATGCAGAGCTTTGCGAATATGAATTAAAGAAGGCCGGCTTTCGCTTCAAGTCCAAACGTGTCTATACACGCGCGGCGTTTCAACAGGCTCTCCGCGATTTCTCGCCCGACCTGATCCTGTCCGATTTCAGCATGCCCACGGACATGGATGGCTCCGCTGCGCTCAGCATGGCGCGCGAGCGCGTGCCCGATGTTCCTTTCGTCTTCGTCTCCGGAACCATCGGCGAAGAGCGCGCGGTCGAGGCGATGAAGGCGGGCGCCACCGACTACGTGATCAAGGACAAGCTCGAGCGACTGGGGCCTGTCGTCAGGCGCGCGCTGCAGGAGGCGCGCGACCGCCGTGACGTCGTGCACGCGCAAGGGGCGCTGCGATCGAGCGAAGCGCGGTTCAGGTCCTTCATGGAGCATCTGCCGGGACAAGCGTCGATACGCGATCACGAAGGCCGCTATACCTTCGTCAACGAGATGTGGGAAAAGACCTTCGGGCTCACCGCCGCAGAGGTTTTGGGCAAGCGCAGCCATGATCTGCCGGCCGAAAGCGGTGAAGACCTGGACAGTGCCTATCGACGCGTGCTCGAAGACAACCAGCCGGTCTCGGGGGTGCTGAAGAAGGGGCCCGCAGGCAGGGAAACATGGTGGCTGTCTCACCATTTCCCGATCACGACCAGCGCGACGAGCGCGGTGATGGTCGGCACGATCGCAATAGACGTGACCGAACAGAAGGTGCAGGAGCAGAAGATCGCGCGGCTCAGCCGGATCCACGCGGTTCTGAGCGGCATCAACTCGGCCATCGTGCGCATCCGGGACACCGAAACGCTGCTCGACGAAGCGTGTCGCATCGCGGTCGAAGACGGCGGATTCGGCATTGCGTGGATCGGCACGGTCGATCCGAAGACGGGGTACGTGACGCCGGTAGCCAGCTCGGGCCTCGAGCCCGGCGAGCACGTCACGCACAGCGCGCTGATCATCAACGGCAAGCCGCAGGCGTCGGGCCTCATCGTCCGTATGTTGAAGAGCGGAAAGCCCCAGATCTGCAACGATCTCATCGGACATCTCGAACACACGAGCAGCAGAAGAGAGGAAGCCGTGCGCCGCGGCTATCGGTCTCTGATTGCCTTGCCGCTCATCATCGGCGGTTGTGTCGCGGGAACGTTTTGCCTGTATGCCAAGGAAACCAATTCGTTCAACAAGGACGAGCTCAAGCTGCTGATGCAGCTCGCTGCCGACGTGTCCTTTGCGCTCGAATACATCGACAAGGACCGAAAGCTCCAGTATCTCGCGTGGAACGATCCGGTCACCGGCATCGCGAACCACGCCCTTCTGCACGAACGTCTGGACTATGCCGTCCACGGAGCGGAGCGGGATGACGCCCGGGTGGCGGTGGTGATGTGGGACATCAACCGGTTTCGCACCGTCAACGACACTTTCGGACGCGAAGCGGGAGATGAACTGCTCCGGCAGATGGCCTCCCGCGCTGCCAGCATGTGGCCGTCCATACGGCACGTCGCGAGGATTTCCGCGGATTGCTTCGGCGGCTTTGTCGAAGGCGTGAAGCAGGCGTCCGACGTCGCTCACATGCTCGAGCAGTCCGAAGCTGCGCTGCAGGCGCCTTTCGCGCTCGACGGGGCGGAGTTGCGGATCGGCGTCACGACCGGCATCGCCTTCTATCCGGCAGACGGCACGGACGCCGAAACGCTGCTCGCCAACGCGGAAGCCGCGCTGAAGCAGGCGAAAAACCACGGCGAGCGATATGCCTTCTACGAGCCGGCGATGAACGCGCGCGTCGCGGAGAAGCTGACGCTCGAGAGCAAATTGCGCCGCGCGCTCGAGAAGGAACAGTTCGTCCTGCATTACCAGTCGAAGACCGACCTCGCGAGCGGCGAGGTGTGCGGGCTCGAGGCGTTGATCCGCTGGCAGGACCCCGACGGTCACCTGGTGTCGCCGAGCGAGTTCATCCCGCTGCTCGAAGAAACCGGGCTCATCCTGGAGGTCGGACGCTGGGCGATACGCAGGGCGCTGCGCGACTGGACGGACCGGTTCCGGCGCGGGTTGCCGTCTCCGCGCATCGCGGTGAACGTTTCGGCGATTCAACTGCGAAGAGCCGATTTCGTCGACGTCGTCGCGAAGGCACTGGCGGAGGCCGGTGTCGAGCAGCACGGACTCGACCTCGAGCTCACCGAAAGCCTGCTGATGGAAAACATCGGCACGAGCATCGACAAGCTGCGCGCGCTGCAGGAGATGGGGGTGAACGTCGCGATCGACGATTTCGGGACCGGTTATTCGTCGCTCAGCTATCTGACGAAGCTTCCGGTCAAGTCCCTCAAGATCGATCGATCCTTCATCATGACCATGGTCGACGAGCCCGAGAGCATGACGATCGTCTCCACCATTATTTCGCTCGCGCACGCGCTGCGCCTGAGCGTCATCGCGGAAGGCGTCGAGACTGCGGAGCAGGCGAAACTGCTCCGTCTGATCGGGTGCGACCAGGCGCAGGGCTATCTGTTCAGCAAGCCGGTATCGTGGGAGCAGTATTTCGAAACGACAAACGAGCTGGCCGGCTGACAGATGACCGTGGCCCGACCGAGTGCGAGGCGCGGGTCCCGCTCGATACGCACACGACTCGTTTTCGTCGTGCTGGCGACCACCGCGGCTGCGCTGCTCGTGGCCGCGACCGCAATGCTGGTGTACGACTCGCGCGTCTATCACACATCGCTCGTCAACGACATCGCGACGCAGGCGGACATCCTCGGCCGCGCGAGTGCGGCCGCCCTCGCTTTCGAAGACGCCGTGTCCGCGCGTGAAAACCTGGCGTTGCTCAGGGCAAAGCCGGGGGTCTCCAGCGGCGCGCTCTATAACGCGAAAGGCGCGCTCTTTGCGGATTACAGCCGCGACGGCGCGCGCGCCGCCGACTTGCCCAGGCTGCCGGAGGGGGACGGGTACCGCATCGAAGGGGACTCTCTCGTCGTCTTCAAGCGGATTGTCGAAAAGCAGGAGATCCTGGGCACGGTTTTTCTTCGCGCCGACTACGCGTTGGACGCGCATCTCGCCAACTATCTGGCGATCATGGCCGCGGTACTCGCAGGCGCGCTGGTCGTGGCCCTCGGGATTTCGGCGTGGCTGCAAAGCACCATTTCCAAACCCATCCTGGCGATCCGCGACCTTGCGCGCGAAGTGGTCGAGAAGCGCGATTTCTCGCTGCGCGCCCACAGGACGACCAACGACGAAGTGGGCTATCTCGCCGATGCCTTCAACGACATGCTCTCGGAGATCGGCGAGCGCGCGGTGGCGCTGGAGCGAACGAACGAAACGCTCGCGCTCGCCGAAGAAGGTCTGAAGAGGCTCAATTCGGAGCTCGAGGAGCGCGTCGCCGAACGCACCAGCCAGCTCGCGGAGGCGAACAAGGAGCTCGAGAGCTTCAGCTATTCGGTTTCCCACGACCTGCGGGCGCCGGTGCGCGCGATAGCCGGTTTTTCGAAGCTGCTGGCGGAGCAGAACGGGGACCAGCTCGACGAGGAGGCGAAACGGAAGCTGAACATCGTGCGCAGCGAGGCCACGCGCATGGGGACGCTCATCGACGACCTGCTCGCCTTTTCACGGTTGGGGCGGCAGTCGGTTCAGAAGAGAAGCGTCGACATGGAGGAGCTCGTCCGGATGAACTTCCAGACGCTCTCGGCGCAGTATCCGCCCGATCTCGTGCAGCTGCGCGTGGGATCGCTGCCGCACGCGACCGGCGATCGCAGCCTGCTCGCGCAGGTCTGGGCGAACCTGCTGTCGAACGCCCTGAAGTTTTCCGCGAAGCGCGAGAAACCGCTCATAGAAATCGACGCGATCGCAGACGCGGACGAGAACATCTACTTCGTGCGTGACAACGGCGCGGGTTTCGACCCGCGATACACCGCGAAGCTGTTCGGGGTTTTTCAGCGCCTGCACGACGCTGCCGATTTCGCCGGAACCGGCGTCGGTCTCGCGCTCGTGCACCGCATCATCACGCGTCACGGCGGCCGCGTATGGGCGGAGGGCAAGCCCGATGCAGGCGCCACATTTTATTTCACGATCCCGAAGGAGCAGAGTTGATGGAGGCGTTCGAAGACGTTCAGATACTGCTCGCGGAAGACAACGCACTGGATGCGGAGCTCGCGATGAGCGCCTTGCACGAGGCACGGCTCGCGAGGCAGATTACGTGGGTCAAGGACGGCGAAGAAGCGCTCGACTATCTGTATTGCCGCGGGCGCTATGCGCAGCGCTCCGATGTCCCGCCGCGCCTGGTGTTCCTCGATCTGAAAATGCCGAAGGTCGACGGGATCGAAGTGCTGAAAATCGTCAAGTCGGACGAGCGCCTGAAGCATATCCCTGTGGTGATGATGACCTCGTCGCAGGAAGAGAGCGACATCGCCGAGACGTACAAGCTCGGCGCCAACAGTTACATCGTCAAGCCGCTCGATATGGACACGCTGGCCGATATCACTCGCAAGGCCGGTTACTACTGGCTCTCGATCAACCGGGGCCGCGGACAGTAGGGCCAGGTGGAGAACACGTCTGGAGACAGCTTCGCCCACGACAGCAGGCGGCAATGCGCGCCCCTCCTGCGAGCGCTCTTCGCGTTCGGCCTGGCAGCGTCCGGGTGCCAGCCTGCGGTCGCGGCCGACCGGGACCTCTCCGAGCCCAGGAACTGCTCATCACACGGTACTTTCGTGCATGCGCTCGCCGCTGCCTGCCGCACGACTGCGATAGCACTGCTGCTCGCGATCGTGCAGGTGTCGTCGTCATTCGCCGAGGCCCCGCCGGTGGACGAAGCGCGGGTGAAAGCAGCGTTTGTCCTTCGATTCGTGCAATACGTCGAATGGCCGCGCGAAGCGCTTCAGCCCAACAGCGGTCCGGTGAAGATCGGCGTCGTCGGCGCGCCCGCCATTGCCGCCGAGCTGGTGCAGGCGGCGCGTAACAATCAGCCCAGGCCGATCACCGTGCAGCCGCTGACCGGTGCGGAGAACGCCGGCCAGTTCCATGTCGTATTCATCGGGGACGATGAGAAGGCCAGGCTGGCGTCGATCGTGGCTGCGGTTCGCGGCAAGCCCACGCTCGTGATCAGCGAATCGCCCAGCGCGCTCGATCAGGGAAGCATGATCAACTTCGTCACGGTCGAGCGCAGGGTCAAGTTCGAAATCGCGCTCGTTGCCGCCGAGAAAGCGGGTCTTGCGCTTAGCTCGAGGTTGCTGGCCGTGGCGCTGCGGGTGCACAAGGGTGGGCTCGATCGGGCTGATATGATTGCGAGAGCAATAGGACTGCCCCACATCTAGGGTCTGAGGAGGCTGCACTGTGACGAGCCGGCGGCAGGTCGTAACCTCGATCGCAGTCGCGTGCGTCGTGCACGTCCTGGCAAGCACCGCATGCGCGCAGGCGTATCCGAACAAACCGGTGAGGATGGTCGTCGCGAGCTCCGCGGGAAGCAATCCCGACACCATCGGACGCGTCATGGCGCAGGGCCTCGCGCACGCGCTGGGCCAGCAGGTGATCGTCGAGGATCGCGCGGGCGCGGGCGGCAACATCGGCGCCGAGGTCGCAGCGAGAGCCGCGCCCGACGGCTACACGATATTCCTCGCACACACCAACCACAGCATCAACGCTGCGCTCTATCGCAAGCTTTCGTACGATCTGCTGCACGACTTTTCGGCGGTCACGCTGGTCGCGACTTCAGCATTCGTCGCGGTGGTTCATCCATCGGTTCCGGCGAGGTCGGTGCGCGATCTGCTGAACATGGCGAAGAGCCGCCCCGGCGATCTCAACTACGCATCGGCGGGAACCGGCAGCGGCACTTACTTCGCGGCCGAATACTTCAACGGCCTCGGCAAAGTGAAGATGCAGCACGTCGGCTATGCAGGCGGCGGCCCCGCGCTCACGTCTATCCTCTCCGGCGAGACGTCGGTGTACTTCACGCCGCTCGCAACGGGACTCTCCAGCATCCGCAGCGGCAGGCTGCGTGCGCTGGGCGTCACATCGGCGAAACGCGTGGCCGAACTGCCGGAGGTTCCGGCGATCGCGGACACGCTTCCCGGCTACGAAGTGCTGTCGTGGGCGGGGCTGATGCTGCCCGCGAAGACGCCGAAGGACGTGAGCGGGTTCGTTCAGAAAGCCGCACTCTCGGCGCTCGCGAGGCCTGACCTGAGAAAGCGTTTCGAAGATCTCGGCTTTATCGTCGCAGCCGGCCGGCCCGACGAGATGGAGGCGTATATCAAAGTCGAGATCGACAAATACGGGAAGCTCATCCGGCAGGTGGGGATGGCGCTGCAGTGAGACAGACGCGACGATCCCCTTCCTCCGGAGCCTCCTTCGACAGGATCTGGACACCATCGGCTGCGGCCATTCATCTTCCCGTTCGTCCTGAGCGCAGCGGTAGCGAAGTCGAAGGATTGGAGTTGCCCCGCTTTCGCGGACAGTTTTCAGGTTGCATTTATAGCTGCTTTCGCAGTGCGACGTGACGGGATATGACTCCTTTCAAAGGCAATGGGGGAGACTCGACCGATGCCCGAATGACGCCGTCGCGAGTTGTACCAGCCTTCGATATACGCGAAGAGCGCCCGCCGTGCCTCCGCTTTCGTGTGGAAGCTGCG
>JAQGMV010000179.1 GCA_028292225.1 Betaproteobacteria bacterium | reverse complement strand
CGCGGTTCTCCACGCGGCGGAAAACGCTGTCGCCGGGCTTCGGCGTTTCCGCGATTTCCCCTCGTGCGCCGCGTTCGAGATGCGAGCGCACCGCATCCGGCGCATGCACCTCGTAACGCGCGAGGATGTCGATCGCATCCTGATAGGTCGACGGGTCGGGCGCGCACGGCCCGGAAGCGATGTGCGTAGGATCATCGCCGGTGACGTCCGAGATGATCAGCGCCAGAACCGGCGCGGGGCTCGCGGCGGCGAGCCTGCCGCCCTGGATCGCCGAGAGATGCTTGCGCACCGTGTTCATGTCCTGGATCGGCGCGCCCGAGCGCAGCAGCGCCTGTGTGGTCGTCTTGAGATCGGCCATCGTGATGCCGGATGCAGGCAGCGACAGCAGGCTCGAGCCGCCGCCCGAGATGAGCACGAGCAGCAGATCGTCGCGGGTGAGGGCTTTTACGCGCTTGAGCACTTCTTGTGCGGCCTGCTCGCCGGCTTCGTCGGGCACCGGATGCGCGGCTTCGATGACCGTGATGCGGTTGGTCAACAGTCCGTGCTGGTAGCGCGTCACGACCACGCCATCGAGCGCCGCGTCCGCCGGCCAGTGTTGCTCGACCGCGAGCGCCATCGCCGCGGCGGCCTTGCCCGCACCGACCACCAGCGTTCGGCCTGTCGGCGGCTGCGGAAGCTGTGCCGGCACGAGCTTCAGGGGATCGGCCGCAGCGAGCGCCGCCTCGAAGCTTGCCAGAAGCAGGTCGCGCGGCGCGCTCTTCTTCACTTCAGCACACTCTTCAGATAATGGCCGGTGTGACTCGCCGTATTCGCCGCGATCTCCTCGGGCGTGCCTTCGGCGACCACGCTTCCACCGCCGCCGCCGCCCTCGGGGCCGAGATCGATCACCCAGTCGGCGGTCTTGATGACGTCGAGGTTGTGCTCGATGACGACGATCGTGTTGCCGTGATCGCGCAGGCGGTGCAGCACGCGCAGCAACAGATCGATGTCGTGGAAGTGCAGCCCCGTCGTCGGCTCGTCGAGAATGTACAGCGTGCGCCCCGTATCGCGCTTGGACAATTCGAGCGCGAGCTTCACGCGCTGCGCTTCGCCTCCCGAGAGCGTCGTCGCGCTCTGGCCGAGCGTGATGTAGCCGAGCCCGACGTCGAGGAGGGTCTGGAGCTTGCGCGAGAGGACCGGCACTGCGCTGAAGAACTCGCACGCCTGCTCGACCGTCATCTGCAGCACTTCGTGGATGCTCTTGCCCTTGTAATGGATCTCGAGGGTCTCTCGGTTGTAGCGACGGCTGTGGCACACGTCGCAGGGCACGTAGATGTCAGGCAGAAAATGCATCTCGACCTTGAGCACGCCGTCGCCCTGGCACGCTTCGCAGCGTCCGCCTTTGACGTTGAACGAAAAGCGGCCCGCGCCGTAGCCGCGCTCGCGCGCGGCCGGCACGCCTGCGAAAAGCTCGCGGATCGGCGTGAAGAGCCCGGTATAGGTCGCCGGGTTCGAACGCGGCGTGCGGCCGATCGGGCTTTGATCGACATTGACCACTTTGTCGAAGAGCTCGAGGCCGTCGATCGATTCGTGAGGCGCGGGCTCGAGCGCGCTGCCGTAGAGCTGGCGCGCGACCGTGTTGTACAGCGTGTCGTTCACGAGCGTCGACTTGCCCGAGCCCGAGACTCCGGTGACGCAGACGAAGAGACCCGCGGGAATGTGCACCGTCACATTCTTCAGATTGTTCCCGCTCGCGCCTTTGATCGTCAGGCGCCGCTTGGCGTTCGGGCGGTGGCGCAGCGCCGGCAGGTCGATGCGCCTGCGTCCGCTCAAGTACTGGCCGGTGAGCGACTCGGCGTGATGAAGGATTTCATCCGGGGTGCCCTCGGCGACCACGCGGCCTCCATGCTCGCCTGCGCCAAGTCCCATGTCGACGACGTAATCGGCGCTCATGATCGCCTCTTCATCGTGCTCGACGACGATCACCGAGTTGCCGATGTCGCGCAGGCGTTTGAGCGTTTCGAGCAGCCGCGAGTTGTCGCGCTGGTGCAGGCCGATCGAAGGCTCGTCGAGCACGTACATGACGCCGGTGAGCCCCGAGCCAATCTGGCTCGCGAGCCTGATGCGCTGTGCTTCGCCACCCGAGAGGGTGTCGGCCGAGCGATCGAGCGAGAGGTATTCGAGCCCGACGTTGACCAGGAACTGCAGGCGATTGCCGATCTCCCGCACGATCTTGTCGGCGATCGCCTGTTTGACCCCGGGCAGCCGCAGCGTCTCGAAGAACTGGATCGCGTCGTTGAGCGGGAGCGCCGAGACTTCATATATCGCCTTGTCCGCGACGGTCACGTAACGCGCCTCGCGCCTCAGGCGCGTTCCCGCGCATTCGGGGCACGCCTGGGTGTTCAGATACTTCGCGAGCTCCTCACGAACCACGACCGAGTCGGTTTCGCGATAGCGGCGCTCGAGGTTCGGCAGCACGCCTTCGAAAGCGTGCTCGCGGAAGTGTTTGTTGCCTTTCTCGCCGACGTACATGAAGCGGATTTTTTCGCGGCCCGAACCGTGGAGCACTGCGTGCTGGACGGCTTCGGGAAGCTGCGTGTAAGGCTTCTCCAGATCGAATCCGTAATGGCCTGCGAGCGACTGCAGCATCTGGAAATAGAACTGGTTGCGCCGGTCCCAGCCCTTGATCGCGCCGGAGGCGAGCGACAGATCGGGAAACGCCACGACCCGCTTCGAATCGAAGACGCTGACGCTTCCCAGGCCGTCGCAGCGGGCGCATGCGCCCATCGGGTTGTTGAACGAGAACAGACGCGGCTCGAGCTCGGGCAGCGAATAACTGCAAACCGGGCACGCGAACTTCGCTGAGAAAAGATGCTCGCGACCGCTGTCCATCTCGACTGCGAGCGCGCGCCCCTCGGCGTGACGCAGCGCGGTTTCAAAAGACTCGGCAAGGCGCTGCTTTTGGTCCTCGCGCACCTTCAGTCGGTCGACGACGACTTCCACCGTGTGTTTCACGTTTTTTTTCAGCTTCGGCAGCTGGTCGAGCTCGTACACTTCGCCGTCGACGCGGATGCGCACGAAGCCCTGCGCTCGCAGCTCCTCGAAGAGATCCGCCTGCTCGCCTTTGCGTCCGAGGACCAGCGGCGCCAGCACCATCAGCCGCGTGTCCTCCGGCAGGGTCAGCACGTGGTCGACCATTTGCGAGACGCTTTGCGCGGAGAGCTGGGTGCCGTGCTCGGGACAGTGAGGGTCGCCGATACGCGCGTAGAGCAGACGCAGGTAGTCGTGGATCTCGGTGACCGTTCCTACAGTCGAGCGCGGATTGTGGCTTGTCGCTTTCTGCTCGATCGAGATCGCCGGAGAAAGTCCTTCGATCAGGTCGACGTCAGGCTTCTCCATCAACTGGAGAAACTGGCGTGCGTACGCCGACAGCGATTCGACGTACCGGCGCTGGCCTTCCGCGTACAGCGTGTCGAACGCGAGCGACGACTTGCCTGAGCCGGAGAGCCCCGTGATCACGACGAGGCGATTGCGGGGCAGATCGAGGCTGATGTTCTTGAGGTTGTGGGTTCGGGCGCCGCGGATGCGGATGAGCTCGATCGCGCCTGACCCGTCCTGCGCGGCGCGGGGTGTTTTCGTGTGCAGTGGAGTGACAGCAGCCATGAGCAAACCTGTTAATATACCGGACCGGGCGGCCTATAACACTAAGATACTGATGCATCGTTATAGGTTCTAAAGGTTCTCAACCGCGCGCGGCCCATTCCCCCACTTTCCCACGCCCGTCCCGTGACCCAGCACGACCGCATGAGCGCTCTCGAACTGCGTGCGAGCGCGAGCCTCGCGAGCATATTCGGCCTGCGGCTGCTCGGCATGTTCGTGATCCTGCCGGTATTCGCGATCTACGCCGAGCACCTCCCCGGCGGCGACAATCTCACGCTCGTCGGCGTTGCGATCGGCGCTTACGGGCTTACCCAGGCGGTCCTGCAAATCCCTTTCGGCTGGTGGTCCGACCGTTACGGGCGCAAGCCGGTGATCTACGTCGGGCTGACGATATTCGCCGTCGGCAGCTTCGTTGCCGCAGCGGCCCCGAATCTTTACATCGTGATTCTCGGCCGGGTGCTGCAGGGCGCGGGTGCAATTTCCGCCGCGGTGATGGCGATGGCCGCCGATCTTACGCGCGAAGAGCAGCGTGCCAAGGCGATGGCGATGATCGGCTCGACCATCGGGCTCGCTTTCGCAGTGTCGCTCATCGTGAGCCCGTGGCTGAACCGCCACATCGGCGTGCCGGGAATTTTCGCGATGACCGGTGTGCTCGCGCTCCTGGCGATGGTCGTCGTGTGGCGGATCGTGCCGGAAGTCGTCGAGACCAAGCCCAACACGCGAGGCGGGCCGCTGCGTGCGTTTGTCGCGGTGCTGGCCGATCCACAGCTCGCGCGGGTGAACTACGGAGTTTTTGCGCTGCACGCGGTCCTGATGGCGCTCTTTATCGCCATCCCCTTCTCGCTGCGCGACGCGGGGCTCCCGATCGGCGACCACTGGAAAGTCTACCTTCCCGTGATGCTCGGCTCGTTCGTGCTCATGGTGCCGCCGGTCATGGGGCAGGGACGCCCGGGCCGGCTCAAGCCTTATTTCACAGGATCAGTCGCGCTGCTGGTGCTCTCGCATCTCGCCCTGCCGTGGCTCTCGGCAAGCGTCCCGCTGCTCTCGATTTTTCTGCTGCTTTTCTTCGCGCCTTTCAATGTTCTCGAAGCGCTGCTCCCGACGCTCACGTCGAAGCTCGCGCCTGCCGCGAGCAAGGGTGTGGCGATCGGGGTCTACAGTAGCGTGCAGTTTTTCGGTACGTTCGTCGGCGCGGTGCTCGGGGGATACGCGTACGGCCGATGGGGATTGCCCGGTGTTGTCATCGCGAACGCCGGGTTGCTCGTTATCTGGCTCATGGCGTGCATGGGGATGACTTCACCAGTGTCCTCCAGCAGGCGCAGCTATACGCTGCCGCGGCTCGATGCACGCGAAGCCGAAGCGCTCGCGACGCGCTTGCGAGGCTTGCAGGGCGTGCGCGACGCCCGCATCGTGACCTCGGAAAACACGGCATACCTCGAGGTGGACAGCACGAGGTTTGACGAACACAATGCCCTTCAACTGATCACAGGGGAGACCTGACATGGCCTCAGTCAACAAAGTTATTCTCATCGGAAACCTGGGTAAGGACCCGGAGACCCGCTACCTGCCGAGCGGCGACGCCGTGACGAACATCAGCGTCGCCACGACCGACACATGGAAAGACAAGAGCGGCGAGAAACAGGAGCACACCGAGTGGCATCGCGTCGCCTTCTTCGGCAAGACCGCGGAGATCGCCGGCGAGTACCTCAAGAAAGGCTCGCCGGTCTACATCGAAGGCCGCATACGCACGCGTAAATGGCAGGACAAGGAAGGCCAGGATCGCTATTCGACCGAGATCGTTGCCGATCGCATGCAGTTGCTCGGCGGTCGCGGCGGCGGTGGCGAAGCGATGGTGCGCGAGCCGAGTGTGGCGAGTTCTGGTGGCGGTGCGGGCGGCAGTGGCGGTGGCAGTGGCAGTGGCGCCAAAGCAGCGCCTGCGCGCAAAGGCGGCGGGTTCGACGAGATGGATGACGATATTCCGTTCTAGCCGACAGGCTAGAACCGAATATCGTCCGATTTACGACACGGAGGGAACCAAGGTTCCCCTCCGTGAGCCACCCTCCTTCGCCGACTCGGAGGGAAACCCATGGTTTCCTTCCGTGACCTCCTTTCCTTCGCCGCTCTGCGATCGCTTCGCAGCACTAGAGCACTTCGTGGTCGCCCGCGAGGAGCGGCAAGCGCGACGTGGCGACCCCGTGGCGCACGAAAAGCCGCTATGGAGGCAAGCCTTCCACATGCGGCGGTGCGTGTTCCGGCGACCGTGCGTAGTGAACCAGCAGGTTGGCGAGCGCGGCTGACATGACGCGGCTGGCAGCGCTGTCGGCGCGGCTGGTGAGGATGATCGGGGCTTTGAGGCCCATGACGATTCCGCCGGCGATCGCGCCGCTGAGATAGACCAGCGCCTTGTAGAGGATGTTGCCGGCTTCGATGCCGGGCACGATCAGCACGTCGACTTTGCCGGCGACCGGCGTGGCTAGGCCTTTGATATGCGCGGCTTCTTCGGAGATCGCGTTGTCGAGCGCGAGCGGCCCGTCGACGACGGCGCCGGTGATCTCGCCGCGCGCTGCCATGTCCTTCAAAGCGGCTGCATCGATGCTCGATGGCATGCCTTCGTTCACGGTCTCGATCGCCGAGAGCGCCGCGACATGCGGCTGCGCTATACCGCACGCGTGAGCGAGATCGATCGCGCTCTGCGTGATGTCGCGCTTCACGCGCAGCCTGGGGGCTATGTTGACGGCGGCATCCGCGATGAAAAGCAGACGCTCGTGACGAGGCACGTCCATGACAAAGACATGGCTCACACGCCGCGCGGTCAGCAGCCCGGCTTTACGCGAAGCGACCGCTTTCATCAGCTCATCGGTGTGCAGGCTGCCTTTTATGAGAACGCGCACGCGGTTTTCGTGCACCAGGGCAGCGGCGGTGTAAGCGGCGTTTACCGGCCCGGCCACATCGACGATCGGCATCGAGCTCACATCGATGCGATGAGCCGTGGCGATGCGCTCGATCTCCAAGCGGGGGCCGACGAGCAGCGGCTCGATCAGACCCGCCGCCCGCGCTTCGTGCGCGCCCTGCAGCGCCGCGGCGCTGCAGGGATAAATCACCGCGGCCGTAACCGCGCCCTGCGCACGCGCGCGTGTCACGAGCCGGTCGGACTTCTCGTGGGTCTTCGGCGCGGGCTGCGCCGGCTCGTCGGTCATGCGGCAGGCCACGCGTCCGCGCCGGGTTGGCGGCTGAATCGTTGCAGAACCGCGGCTCCAAGGCCTGCTGAGCACACCAGTAGCAGGAGAAGAGTGCCCGCGTAGGGAATGCTGGTGGCGAGCGCCAGCAGCAGCAGTGCGGCCGCCATGAAGGCGTACTGGCGCCAGCCGGTCAGTGCGCGGCCTTGGACTGTCCGCGCGAGCCTCGCGGCGATGACAAGCGCGGTCACGATGTAGCCGCACGCGAGCGCGACCGCGTGAGCCAGCAGGAGCGCGAGCCCGACCGGTATGCCGATGATCGTGATGACCAGGAGCACCGCGACCGGCGGCACGCTGAAGAATAACGCGGTGCCGAGCCCGACGCTTTTTGCCGGCGCCGCCGAGAGTGTCCGAACCGCGCCGGATACGAACCTTGGGAAAAGCGCGATCAGCATCACCCCGAAAGCGAAAAGCGCTGCGATGACGAGCGGCCGCAGCGGCTTTAAGCCCGGTATGTTGGCCGTGCTCTCGTGGACGTCGAGCTTTGCCGGCGAGCGGGTGACTTTGCCTTCGACTCGCGCCAGCGGGTGGATCTTTATTTCGGATGGGCTGGAGTAGGTGAGGTCCCCGAAGACTCGTGCGCCGTCGGCGATCTCGATCCTGTCGGCCGACAGCTCGAGAGGACCGTACGATTCGCCGGTCACCGTGATATCACGCGCATAGACCCTCGCCGCCGACACGAGCCGGCCGCCGAGCGTGACGCTGGCGGCCGCAAGCCACGTCTCCCCGCGCACATCTGCCGCTGGCGTCAGGATGATCCGGCCCGCGACCAGCAAGACTTCGCGCTGGACCCGGGCAGCGAGGGTGACGATTCCCCCTGCGGCCCTCAGATCCTCCCCCACGGGCGCCTGGATATCGATCGAGCCCGCGCCCAGCACGGCATCGCCTGCGATCGGCTGATCGACGTGGATGCGTCCCGCCGCCGCGACGAGGTCGCCGTCGATCGCGCGCCCGATGCGGACTTCGGCCCCGGTCATGTAGACGTTCACCGGCCCGCTGTCGTCCTCGGCGCCGAGGGCGCCGGGGACGCAGGGCGTTCCGAGCAGGGCCAGCGTGAGCAGGCGCGAGGCGAGGCTTACAAACCGGCGTCGCCGTGCCGGTGCGCCCGATCCGGGCGTTTCGGGTGACATGAAGTGCGGCATCGTTTTGGTTTTTCCTGGGCGCCAGCAGAGTGCTTGCAAACCTGCGCGAGGGTCCCCACATGGGCCTTAGTCGGCGCTAACCGATTAAGGTATAATAACTTTTTCGAGTTCGGGAGCAATTATGCCCATTTACGAATATCGCTGCTCGACCTGCGGGTTCCAGAAAGAATACCTGCAGAAAGTGAGCGACCCGCGGCCTACAGAGTGCCCGGAATGTGGCAAGCCGACGTTCGACAAAATGCTCACCGCGGCGGGTTTCCAGCTCAAAGGCAGCGGTTGGTACGTGACCGATTTTCGCGACAACGGCTCATCCAAGCCCAAGGCTGAGAAGGGTAAAACCGACAAGGTCGAGACCGCCAAGAGCGAGACCGCCAAGAGCGAAACCGACAAGAGCGAAACCGACAAGGTCAGCACCAGTGCCGCCGAGCCGAAGAAGGAAGAGAAAAAGTCGGATGCCGCCGCAAGCACCCCCGCCGCGACCCCGGCGAGCACCTGAAGACCCCGAAGGCAGCGAAAGTCGCCGGCTGCGCGCCGCAATTCCGACCGTCAGCCGAACGCAACGCGCTTAACTAAGACCTGACACCCCGCGCGGGCCGCGCGGTTCCCGGCCCCGCGACACCCCCGCCGCAAGCTATGTCTTCCAAGAGTCCCATCCGGCGCTACCTTATTACCGGATTGCTGGTGTGGGTCCCGCTCGTCATTACGGTCTGGGTGCTCACTTTTCTGGTCGGCACGATGGACCAGACCCTCCTTCTCCTGCCCGCCGCGCTGCGCCCCGAACACTGGCTGGGCGTATACGTGCCGGGAATGGGCGTGGTGCTCACCTTGCTGGTCGTTTTTCTGACCGGCGTTTTCACCGCCAATATCCTCGGCCAGCGCCTCGTGCGCTTCGGCGAGCGTGCGCTCGCTCGCATCCCGGTCGTCAACAGCATCTACAACGGCGTGAAGCAGGTGAGCGATACGCTCTTCTCGCCCGGCGGCCAGGCGTTTCGCAAAGCCCTGCTCGTGCAGTGGCCGAGCCCCGGGATGTGGACGATCGCGTTCATGACCGGCACCCCCGGCGGCGACGTCGTGAACCATCTGCAGGGCGACTACATCAGCATTTACGTGCCGACGACGCCGAACCCCACGGGGGGCTATTTCGTGATGGTTCCGCGCAGCGCGGTGATCGAGCTCGACATGACCATCGACGAAGCGCTCAAGTACATAATCTCGATGGGGGTGGTCGCGCCGGGCCACGGCCGCCGCTCAAGCCTGGCGGTGCCGCGGCGCGAGAGCGCGCCCGACAAGCAGGCGCAGCCGGCGAATCGCTAGCGGCAGGCACGTCCCCGTCTCAACTGAATTGACTAAAAAAATACTATGCGTAGCGAATACTGCGGCCGCGTGAGCCGTGCACATCTGGGACAGACGGTCACGCTGTACGGCTGGGTCCACCGGCGTCGCGATCACGGCGGCGTGATTTTCATCGACCTGCGCGATCGTGAAGGCCTGGTTCAGATCGTTTGCGACCCAGACACGCCTGCGACCTTCGCGATTGCCGATACCGTGCGCAACGAATTCGTGCTCAAGATGGTCGGTCGCGTGCGCGAGCGTCCTCAGGGCACGGTCAATCCGAACCTCGTGAGCGGAGAGATCGAAGTGCTCGCGACCGACATCGAGATCCTGAACCCCTCGCTCACTCCGCCTTTTCAGATGGACGAGGACCATCTGTCGGAGACGGTGCGCCTCGAATATCGCTTCCTCGACCTGCGCCGCCCGCAGATGCAGAAAAACCTGCGGCTGCGCTATCGCACCGCGATGGCGGTTCGCAACTTCC
>JAQGMV010000437.1 GCA_028292225.1 Betaproteobacteria bacterium | reverse complement strand
GTGGCGGTCAGGATCGGGAAGGCGGCCACGATCAGCAGGTTGGAGGCGAGCGCCGTCCAGCAGAACACCGGCATGCGCATGTAGCCCATTCCCGGTGCGCGCAGCTTGAGTATGGTCGTGACCAGGTTGATGCCGGCCAGCAGCGTGCCGATGCCCGAAATCTGCAACGCCCACAAGTAATAGTCGACGCCGACGCCGGGCGAGAATTGCAGCTCCGAGAGCGGCGGGTAGGCGAGCCAGCCGGTGCGTGCGAACTCACCCACCACGAGCGAGACGTTCACGAGCAGCGCGCCCGCCGCTGTCAGCCAGAAACTGATGGCGTTCAGCACCGGGAACGCCACGTCGCGTACGCCGAGCTGCAGCGGAACGACGAAGTTCATCAGCCCGACCATGAACGGCATCGCCACGAAAAAGATCATGATCGTGCCGTGAGCGGAAAAAATCTGGTCGTAGTGCTCCGGGGGCAGATAGCCCTGGGCGGCGCCCGCGGCGATGGCGAGCTGTGTGCGCATCATGATCGCGTCGACGAAGCCGCGCAGGAGCATCACGAGCGCGAGCAGCACATACATCACGCCGATGCGCTTATGGTCCACGCTGGTCAGCCACTCGCGCCACAGATAGGGCCACCAGCCCTTCGATGTGACCAGGCCCAGGACGGCGAGGATGCCGATGGTGACCAGTAGAGACGCCGCCATAGGTATCGGCTGGTCGAAGGGGATCGCGGCCCAGTCGAGCTTGCCCAGCATCTAATCCTCCTTGCGCGGCGAAGCGGCCCGCGGCGCCGTCTGTTGCACGATCACGTCGAACAGGCCGGGATCGACGCTGCCGTAGGTCTGAGCCGTGGTCTTGCCGGCACGCGCCAGTTGCGAGTAGGCATCGGCGTTCAGCGCCGGTCCGACGCCGCGCGTGCTCGCGAGCCAGCTTTCGAATTCGGCGGCGGGCACGGCGTGCACCAGGAAGCGCATATTCGAAAAGCCGTCGCCGCTGAATTGCGCGGAGAGACCCGGATAGTCGCCGGGGCGTTCGGCGAGCAGGTTCAGGCGCGTCGTCATGCCGGGCATCGTGTAGATCTGGCTGCCGAGCTGGGGCACGAAGAAGGAGTTCATCACGGTTGCCGAGGTCAGCCTGAACTCGATCGGCGCCCCGGCTGGAACGACGAGCTGGTCGACTGCCGCAACCTGCCCGTCCGGATAGATGAAAAGCCATTTCCAATCCAGCGACACGACTTCGATACGAATCGGCGCGGCATCGGACTGCAGTTTGCGGGCGGGATCGAGCTGATGCGAGCTGGTCCATGCGACGCCTGCGAGCAGGATCACCACCATCGTCGGTATCGACCAGACCACCAGCTCGATCTCGCCGGAATAGGACCAGTCGGGCCGATAGGCAGCGCGCCCGTTGGAGGCCCGATACCACCACGCAAATGCGATCGTGAGCACGATCACCGGCAACACGACGACGAGCATGATCGCCGTGGCATTGAGCAGGATCAGCCGTTCGGCCGATGCGACGGGTCCCTGCGGATCGAGCACGCCCGCCCCGCGACAAGAGGCGAGCAGGCAGGCTGCAGCCAGGGCTGCGAAGACACGCGAAAGGCGCGTACAGCCCTGGAAGCGGCCCCGGCTTTTCATGCGCGCGTACGAGCGGAGGTGTAATTCATGTCGGCCCATGGCTCGCAACGCCTTTGCAAGGTCGCTTCAGGGATTCGCTCGTGCAGTGTGCGTCGAGGCGCCGCGCAGAAGAATGCGCCAGAGACCGAGGACGGCGACATCGTCAGCTGGTGTTATGGCGGCGGGGCACTCACCGCTCGATCGCCGGCTGTGCGCACGCTCGATCCAATCATTCGCCGCGTTCGGCTATATCCACTCTGCCGTGGTCGTCGCAGTGGTCCTGGTGGACATGGTGCAGGTGCCCGTCCACCACATAATCGATGTGATCGCCGTGCGGCACGGCCTCATGACCGCAGCCGGGACCGTGTTGATGCCCGGGTGCGTGACCTGCACATTCGTGACCGCCGGTGCATCGGTCCGGATTCTCCGCACCCACTGCAATCACGTGTTCGGTCACTGTGCCGCCTTCCTGGTGATGCAGATGTCCGTCGTGTAAATAATCGATATGACCGGCGTGGCGGACAGCCGTATGGCCGCAACCGCTGCCGTGCCGGTGATCGTGGGGCTGGTGCGTGTGTTGCATGAGTTACCTCCGTCGAAACGGCTCAAGGTCTGCGCAACATGGGCGGATTCACGGCGCAGTTTGCGTCGGGGAGACGCGCATAAGAATGCTCCGAAGACTCAATTCCATGACCCGGCGGATCACGAATCGACGTCCAGGCCCGATCCGTTGCGCTCGGCGCCCGCTGCGAACCTCGACGCCGCGATCTGCAGCACCAGGGCTGCGAACGTCAGCACGAGGATCGATCCGGTACCGATCAGAAGGTTCATCACCGGAAGGTCCTTGATGTCGACCGCCAGGAAACGGGTCAGCGCGGTGATGGCGATGTACAGCAGGAACAGCACGGGCAGGCGGTCGGTCTTGAAGTAGATCCCCACCATAGTGCCCAGCTCGAGGTAGATGAAAAGCAGCAGGATATCGTCGAGGCGCGCACGACCGGCGCGGACCATTCCGATGTAGTCGTGAGCGGCCGACCAGACGATCGTCGCCCCGATCAGGAACAGCGCCGCGAGCTGAAAGCCGTCCACCAGCGAGTCTCCCAGCCTTTCGAGCTTGCCCTTCACGTTCTGCATCTTCATCCCGCTCGCGAGTTAATGAGGGGCATCAGGCCGATGCAGTTTAGGTCACGGGTGTCGCGCAGAAGAAGGCTTCCGGGGCTCAAAGTGATGACCGGGCGGATCACGAAGCATCAGGCGATGTTCCGATCACACTGCATGGCCGGAGTCGTTGGCGCTGCGACTCATCCGGTCCCGGGGGAGCGAATCCCGTCGATTTGGTCACAACTGAAATAGTCCGGGACGCAGACTGAAACCGGGCAGTCACCGATCGCTGCGATGCTCTGAGCGTGCACATATCGTCGAAGCTTCCGCCAACCGCGTGAGCGTTCAGGGAACAGGACATGTCCGCTTTATCCGAATTCAGGTCGTTCAATCGAGAGCAGCGCGTTGCTTTCGCGGCGAGCTTCCTGGGCTGGACCGTGGATGCATTCGACTTCTTTGTACTCGTGTTCGTCGCGAAGGCGATCGCCGACGCCTTTTCACACCGAAGTCAAAGCCGTCACCTTCGCGATCCTGATTTGCCCTTTCCACCCGACAATGCAAGGAGGTTTCATGAACACGTTCAAATGTCTCTCGATGGCCGCTGCCGCGGCTGTCATCGGCTTCACCGCAGCCGCTCCCCAGGCTCAGGCCCAGATCGGCGTCATCGGCCCCGCGCCCGCGTGCCCTTATGGTTACTACGACTACGCGCCTTACGCGTGCGCACCCTACGGCTACTACGGCCCGGAATGGTTTGCGGGCGGACTCTTCATCGGCGCCGGCCCGTGGTTTCACGGCCCTGACCGCTTTCGCGGCCATGTGGACCATCGTTTCGACGTGCATCGCGGCTATCGCGGTCCTCTACCGGAACGTGGCGAGAGACCCCACCCGTCGAATCGCCTCGATCGCATGGACCACTTCAGCGGCACCGAAATTCGCGACGGGCGCGGCCACGGCGAAATGGCCGGCCACGCAGGCGGTCGCGAAGGCGGTCACGAAGGCGGGGGCGGAGGCCGGCGCTGAGCCGTACGTCGGCTCCTCCCTGCGTACGCCACGGCGCCCGGCATGCAGGCAGCCGCCCGCGGGTCGCTACAGCGGGGGCTGATCACCAAGCGACAAAGTGATGTGGACTCGAGCTCATCGCAACTTGATTCGTACGGACATGGTGATGAGCCGTGCAGGCATGCGCCGGTCGGACCCGCAACCTATCATTTCACAAGAGCAACACCGACCGCGGGATGATCATGATATCGCGCAAAGACATTGAAACCGGGACGGCCGAGCGCGCTGCAAGCCGGGCATCGTCCACGGCCATGATCGTCGCGGCGCTCGTCGTGGCCCTCGCGTTCACGGCGCTGTGGATAGGGGAGCTCATCTCACCGCCGGGCACGCTGCACCCGCCGCGCCATGCGCCGGCGGCAGGCTTGAGCCATCAGGACGCACAGGATGCTGTTACCTGATACGCGTACCGGCAAGGGGAAAGGATTGCGAACCATGTCATGTCTCGACCTCGCCCAAGCGCTCAGCCGCCACGGCATACACGTCGACGGCCATTGCGACGGCGACGATGCGGATGACGGGGATCTCACTGTCTGTCCGAACGTGCACGTGCGCGTGCCGACGTTCGGTGAACCGCCGCGCGTCGTGTTCGACCCGGTTCGCGCCGACTTGCGCTGCTACCCGCCGCGCGTCGATGTCGCGGAGCTCGCCGGCGATATTCGCGACGCCCTGGATGCGCTTCCCACGGCGTGCGCGAGCTATTCCATTCATTAGCCGTCGCGGCCCCTGCCGGATACATCAATCCTGAAAGGTTACACATGACGCAAATCGCACGGCAGGACGAACGCGCCCGCTACCACCGCCTTGGCTGCGCCGCAGTCATCGGATGCGTAGCCCTGTGCGCTTCGGCGCTTACGCCTGCGCGCGCCCAAAGCGCTGACGATCAGGTCCAGAAGTACGGCTGCGCCGCGTGTCATGCGGTAGACAAGAAAGTCGTCGGGCCGTCGTTCAAGGATGTCGCCGCGAAATATCGCAACCAGGCAGGCGCGCAGAAACAGCTCGTGGCCAAGGTCAAGAATGGCGGTTCGGGGGTGTGGGGCGCGGTCCCGATGCCGCCGAATCCCACCGTTCCGGATGCCGACCTGAATGCAATCGTAAAGTGGATTCTTGCGCAGAAGTAAGCATCCGTGCTCAAGCCGGTGCGTGACGCCGTCACGGCAGGATCCTGAACCCCTGCGCGGACGCGCCCGACCCGATCGGGAATCTATCAGGAGATCGTCATGGAGCTCGACGTGAACGGGCAGATGCGAACGTTCGATGCGCAACCGGAGATGCCGCTGCTGTGGGTGTTGCGGGATCTGCTGCGCATGACCGGAACGAAGTTCGGCTGTGGAATGGCGCTGTGCGGAGCCTGCACCGTCCATGTCGACGGACAACCCGTGCGCTCCTGCATTACCCGGGTGTCGACCCTCGCGGGCAAGAAGGTCACGACCATCGAGGCGATGGCCGAGGACAGCATCGGCAAGCGTGTGCAGGCGGCCTGGCTGGAGTTGGGGGTGCCCCAATGCGGCTATTGCCAGGCGGGACAGATCATGTCCGCCACGTCGCTCATCAGGCAGAACCCGCGGCCGCAGGATGCGGACATCGACAAGGCGATGAGCGGCAACATCTGTCGCTGCGGCACTTACCCCCGGATACGCGCTGCGATCAAGCGCGCTGCGGACAATGCGGGGAGTGCGGGATGAACTCCATGGACGATAGCGATGTCCAGGTGATCAACGTCAGCCGTCGGGCATTCCTCGGCGCAATCTCCGCGGTCGGGCTGGTGCTGGTCGTAGGCTGTTCGCGACGCGACACGGCCAGCGCCGATCCGCCGAAGTATGGCGCTGATTCCATGCCGCACGGCTGGGTGGACAACCCGCTCGCCTTCGTCGCCATCGCCGCGGACGGTACCGTTACGGTCGTATGCCATCGCTCGGAGATGGGGCAGGGCGTGCGCACCAGTCTCCCGATGGTCGTCGCCGACGAGCTCGAGGCCGACTGGCGGCGCGTGCAGGTCCAACAGGCGCCCGGCGACGAACAACGATTCGGCAACCAGGACACCGACGGCTCGCGCAGCGTGCGTCATTTCTTCGCGCCGATGCGTCGCTGCGGCGCGGCGGCACGCACGATGCTGGAGCAGGCGGCAGCCGCGCATTGGGGCGTTCCGAGCGGCGAAGTCACGGCGGTCAATCATGAAGTGGTGCACGGTCCGACGAACCGCCGCATCGGCTATGGCGAGCTCGCGGTCGCGGCGTCGCACCTGAAGGTCCCGGCCGGTGACACGCTTCGCCTGAAAGCGCCCTCGCAGTTCCGCTACATCGGCAAAGGCGAAGTCCGGCTCGTGGACGGCCCGGACATCGTGGCCGGACGCGGCATGTACGGTATCGACACGGTCCTGGACGACATGCTGTTCGCCGTCGTCGCACGCCCGCCGGTTTATGGCGGCAAGGTGGGCTCCTACGATGCAGCCGCGGCGCTGAAGGTGCCGGGCGTGGTGAAGGTGGTCGAGATCCCGGGAACGCCGCCGCCCTCGGAATTCCAGCCGCTCGGCGGCGTGGCGGTGATCGCGCGCAACACCTGGGCGGCGATCCAGGGCCGCCAGGCTTTGAAGATCACCTGGCAGGACGGGCCGAACGTCGTCTACGACTCGAAGGCGTACAGGGCCACGCTCGAGCAGGCTGCACGCACGCCCGGCGAGGTCGTGCGCAACCAGGGCGACGTCCCGGCGGCGATGGCACGCGCGGCCCGCCGCATCGAGGCCGAGTACTACATTCCGCACATGGCGCAGACTCCGATGGAGCCGCCGGCCGCCACCGCTCGCATCGTCGACGGCCTCTGCGTGATCTGGACCGCGACGCAGGCGCCTCAGGCCACGCGCGATCGCGTTTCGAAGCGGCTCGCGATGCCGTCCGAGAACGTGACGGTGAATGTCACGCTGCTCGGCGGGGGATTCGGCCGCAAGTCCAAACCCGACTACGTCGTCGAGGCGGCGTTGCTCTCGCGGGAAATGAAGGGCGTGCCCGTGAAAGTGACGTGGACGCGCGAGGACGACGTGCAGCACGGCTACTACCACACGGTCTCGGTGGAGCACCTCGAGGCCGGCCTCGATGCCGCCGGCAAGCCCGTCGCCTGGCTGCACCGCAGCGTTGCACCGAGTATCCGCTCGATATTCGGGCCCGACCCCAGGCACGAAGCGCCGTTCGAGCGCGGCATGGGCCTCGTCAACGTGCCGTTCGGGATTGCCAACCTCCGCGTGGAGAACCCGGCGGCGGAAGCCCACACCCGCATCGGCTGGTACCGCTCGGTGTCGAACATCCCGCATGCCTTCGCGATCCAGTCGTTCGTGGCCGAGCTCGCCGCCGCGGCAGGACGCGACCCGAAGGATTACCTGCTGGAGCTGATCGGGCCGGCGCAACGCGTCGATCCGCGCACGATGGGCGATAGCTGGAACTACACGGAATCGCCCGAGCGCTATCCGTTCGATACCGGGCGGCTCAGGAGGGTGATCGAAACGGTCTCCAGGGAAGCAGGCTGGGGAAGGAAGCTGCCCCCCGGACAAGGGCTCGGGATCGCAGCCCACTACAGCTTCGTCACGTACGTGGCCGCAGTGGTGCAGGTGGCGGTGAGCGGGAAAGGAGAGCTTACGATCCCGCGAATCGACGTCGCGTTGGACTGCGGGCCGCAGGTCAATCCCGAACGGGTGCGCACGCAGATCGAGGGGGCGTGCGTGATGGGCGTGAGCAACGCGCTCGCCTCCGAGATCACCTTCAAGGCCGGCCGCGTCGAGCAGAGCAACTTCAACGACTACCAGGTCGCACGCATCGACGCCGCGCCGCGCGAGATCCGGGTACACCTGATCGCCTCCGACTTCGACGTGCCCCTCGGCGGCGTGGGAGAGCCCGGGGTGCCGCCGATCGCGCCGGCGCTGTGCAATGCGATCTTCGCCGCCACCGGCAAGCGGATCCGGCAGCTCCCGATCCGCGATCAGCTTGCCGCCCATGGATCTCAGCCGGCGGCGAACGGTTGAATCTCTTCGAACCCGCAGCAAAGGAAAACACTTCATGGGCACGATCACCACGCGCGACGGCACGCAGATCTACTACAAGGACTGGGGCTGCGGCCAGCCCGTGGTCCTGAGCCACGGCTGGCCGCTCAACTCCGACAGCTGGGAGGCGCAAATTGCTTTCCTGGCGTCGAGCGGGTACCGCTGCATTGCGCACGACCGTCGCGGTCACGGCCGATCGAGCCAGCCTTGGAACGGCAACGACATGGACACGTTCGCCGGCGATCTCGAGGCGCTCATGACGACGCTCGATCTCCAGAATGTGTTTCTGGTGGGCTTTTCCATGGGCGGCGGTGAAGTGGCGCGCTACATCGGCCGCTACGGCACGAAGCGTCTGGCGAAGGCCGCGCTGATCTCCGCCGTGCCTCCGCTCATGCTCAAGACCGCTGCGAATCCCGGCGGCGTGCCCATGGACGTCTTCGACGGCCTTCGTGCCGCTGCGCTCGCCGACCGCTCGCAGCTCTACAAGGATCTCGCCAGCGGCCCGTTCTTCAACTTTAACCGGCCGGGCGCCAAGGTGTCGCAGGGCACGGTCGACTGGTTCTGGCTGCTCGGGATGCAGTCCAGCCTCAAGAGCTCGTTCGATTGCATCAAGGCGTTTTCAGAAACCGACTTCACGGAGGATCTTTCGAAGTTCGACGTGCCGACGCTGATCGTGCATGGAGACGACGACCAGATCGTACCGATCGGCGGTTCTGCGCTCGCCTCGGCAAAGCTCGTGAAGGACGCCACGCTCAAGGTCTACAAGGGCGCACCCCACGGTCTCGCCGACACGCACAAGAGCCAGCTCAACGAGGATCTGCTCGCGTTCCTCACGTCGTAAGGGATCCGCCGGCTCACTGTGTTGTGACAAAGATGTGCGTGGAGGTCTCATGAAAGTGACGCTCACCGTCAATGGCCGGGCGGCTGACCTGGACGTGGACGATCCTGACATGCCGCTGCTGTATGCATTGCGCGACGGGCTCGCATTGCGCGGGCCTCGCTTCGGCTGCGGCCTGGCGCAATGTGGGGCCTGCACCGTACACGTCGACGGCAAAGCCGTCCGCTCCTGCGTATACCCGCTGAGAAGCGTCGGCAAGGGTAAGGTGACAACGCTCGAAGGGCTAGGCACCTCGGCGCATCCCCATCCGTTACAGCAGGCTTTCATCGACGAGCAGGCGGTCCAGTGCGGGTATTGCATCAACGGCATGATCATGCAGGCGAAGGCGCTGCTGGACAGCACACCGCATCCGACCGAAGGCGAGATCAAGGACGCGCTGGCGCGGAATCTCTGCCGCTGCGGAACCCATCTGCGGATCGTGAGGGCAGTGAAGCGCGCTGCACGAGTCGCGTAAGGAGCTGAACATGGCGAACGCGAGACTGTCCCGCCGTGACTTTCTGAAGACCAGCGGCTCTCTGGTCGTGGCGTTCTCCTTCGGCCCCTTGCTGGAAACGGCGGGGAGGGCGGCGATGGCTGACGGCGCAGCGCTCAAGGCGGTCTCTCTCGACCAGGTGGACAGTTTCCTGTCGATTGGCGTCGATGGCACGGTGACCTGCTACTCCGGAAAGGTGGATCTCGGAACCGGCGTGCGCACTGCGCTGACTCAGATCGTGGCGGACGAGCTCACGGTCGCGCTCGACAAGGTCAGGCTGATCGAAGGCGACACGCTGCTCACACCCGATCAGGGCCCGACCTACGGAAGCCTGGCGATCCAGGTCGGAGGCATGCAGATCCGCCAGGCCGCGGCGACCGCGCGTGCGGCGCTCATGAGCGAGGCGGCGAAACGCTGGCAGGTCGCACCGGGCGAGCTCACCACAGCGGATGGCGCAGTGCGCACGAAGTCGGGAGCACGGCGCATCTCCTTCGGTGAGTTGGTGGGCGGGAAAGAGTTTTCGCTGTCATTGGACACCGGGGCGCCGCTGCTCGACCCGGCGCAGTATCGCTTCGTCGGGCGGTCGATCTCCCGCCTCGACATCCCGGGCAAAGTCAGCGGCGAATTCACATACATGCAGGATTTCCGCGTGCCCGGGATGCTGCACGCTCGCGTAGTGCGCCCATTGGCCATCGGTGCTCAATTGGCGAGCGTCGACGAGAGCTCGGTAAGCGGCATCCCCGGGTTGGTGAAAGTCGTGCGCGACGGTAACTTCCTGGCCGTCGTCGCGCGGACCGAGTGGGGCGCCATCAGGGCCGCGCAGCAACTCAAGGCGAGCTGGTCGGACTGGTCGGGGTTGCCGGACGAGTCCAGGCTCTGGGAGCACGTGCGCGCGACCCGCATCGTCAAGAACGACATCACCAGTAACGTAGGGCGCACTGAGCAGGCGCTGCCGCGGGCGGCGAAGCGCCTGAGCGCGACCTACGACTTCGCAATCCATACGCACGGCTCGATCGGCCCGTCGTGCGCCGTGGCCGAATTCAGGGACGGCAAGCTGACGTCGTGGTCTGCGAGCCAGGCGACCCACAATCTGCGCAAGCAGCTCGCATCGATGTTGTCGTTGCCGGAAGATCAGGTGCGCGCGATCTACGTCGAAGGCGCCGGCTGCTACGGCCGCAACGGCCATGAGGATGCGGCAGCCGATGCCGCGCTGCTCGCCCGCGCCGTCGGGCAGCCGGTGCGCGTGCAGTGGATGCGCGCCGACGAGCACGGCTGGGACCCGAAAGGACCGCCGACCCTGATCGACCTGGAAGCAGGGCTCGATACGGCCGGCCGCGTCGTTGCGTGGCACTCGCAGTTCTACGTTCCCGCGGGTGCCGCCGGCACGGTGCCGCTCGTGACAGCGCAGCTCGCGAGCCTGCCTCACGAAACCGGCATGAGCCCCGGCAACATCATCAACGACACGGCGCTGCCCTATGCTTTCCCGAACGTGCTGACTGTGGCGCACCGGCTGGCCGACACGCCGCTGCGTCCGTCCTGGATCCGTACGCCCGGGCGCATGCAGAACACGTTTGCCAACGAGGCCTTCCTCGACGAGCTGGCGATCGCCGCGAAGACAGATCCATTCGAGTTCCGCGTGCGCTATCTCGACGACCCAAGGGGCATCGAGCTCCTGAAGCGGCTGCAGGCCTTCGCCAAGTGGCAGGGCCGCACGTCATCGAAGCACAGTGGGGGCGACACCGTGACGGGCCGCGGTGTCGCCTACGTCAAATACGAGCTGTACCGGACCTATGTCGGCGCAGTGGCCACCGTTGAAGTGAATCGCACGACCGGAGCCATCCGCGTCAAGCACTTCGCGGTGGTGCAGGATTGCGGGCAGATCATCAACCCTGACGGCGTGAAGAATCAGATCGAGGGCAACGTCTTGCAGACCGTCAGCCGCACGCTGAAAGAACAGGTCACCTTCGACCGTTCCCGCGTGACGAGCGTCGACTGGGCAAGCTATCCGATCCTGACCTTCCCGGAAATTCCGGACGTGGACATCGCGTTGATCGACCGGCCGACGGAAAAGCCGTGGGGCGCCGGCGAGCCGTCGGCTGCAGTCGTGCCCGCCGCGATCTCGAATGCGGTCTGCGACGCCGTCGGCGTGCGGCTGCGCTCGGTTCCGTTCCTGCCGCAGAAGGTGCTCGCCGCCTTGAAAAGCGTATGAGCGCGAGATCGCAGGAAGGAGTGAGGGGTGCCGAGTATGGAGCCGGATTCGGGAAGCGCAAGCCGTGCGCGATAGACGCGGCACGCCGGGTTCGGCGCGATTCGCTGTCGCGCTGCATCCTCTGTAATGACATGAATTCCGGCTTCTCCACCGATGAGCGGCCCCGCCTCGCGTCGGATCGTCCTACGCGGCGGGCCGCGCTGGAAGAGGTCGCAAATCCACGGAGGCGCTCATGAAACGAGGAACATCAATCCAGCTTGGTTGTTTCGGTCTCGCCGCCGCGGCCGCGGCCGCGGCTGTGGCAACCATTGCCGCGCAACAGCCGCCTGTGTCCCCGCCACAAGCCGCAGCACAGCCCGCAACACCGCCGAACAGCTATATGCCGGTAACGGTCACCGAGGAGTTCGGGGTGGTGATGAACCGCATGGAGGCGGACAAGCCGAGCGTCATGGCGCGCCAGGAAAGCCTGCTCAAACAACGCTACGATCTCTCGGACCGCCCCGCGCAGGGCGTCACCCAGTTTCGCGGAAAGCCCCTGCAGGAAGGCGTGCGCGCGCTGCTTCCCGCGGGCATGAGCTGGGCCAGACTCAGCGAAATGACACCCGATGAGATTCGAGCGCGAAATATGTTCCCGGCGGGTTTTCTGCCGCTGCCGCACGTCAATCAGCCTGTAGGCGGCATGGTATTTCCCAAGTTCGAGATCGACGAGCTCAAGAAGCAGGAAAACCGCGACCTCACGCGCTTCGATCTGGACTTCGATCTGCCCGAGCGCTTCCTGCCCGAATTTCCGCCGCCGATGTTCCTGACGACGCGGCCCGATCTGGGCGATGTGTCCAAGGGGCGCCTGATCACCATCGACAATTTCTTCGAGACCTTCAACGGCATCCTCAATCCGAAGGACCTCGACGGTCTGCGGCTGCTGCTCACGCCGTTCCCGCAGCAGCAGTTCAATATGACCAATGATCGCAACACCGTTCGTCCGCATCGCGGCGTCGCGTGTTTCGACTGCCATGCCAACGGACACACCAACGCGGCATTCCACCTGGTCGGAGATATCCGGCCGGAGGCGTCCAGGCACCGCATCGACACGGTCAGCTTGCGCGGCGTGAACATCCAGCGGTTGTTCGGATCGCAGCGCGGCCTGAAAACCGTGGAGGACTTCACCGAGTTCGAACAGCGTGCGGCCTATTTCGACGGCGATCACGTGATCGCGACCAAAAAAGGCGTGAACGTGCTCGACCGCGGGCTCCAGGTCCATCACATGGCCGAGGTGCAGGAACTGCTCGACTTTCCGCCGGCGCCGAAGCTGCGCATCGACGGCAAGCTCGATCCGAAGAAGGCGAGCGCCGCCGAGATGCGCGGGCAGGCCGTCTTTTTCGGCAAGGGCACCTGCGCGAGCTGCCATGCGCCGCCCTATTACACCGACAACCTCATGCACAACCTGCGCACCGAACGCTTTTTCAAGCCGCAGATGATCAACGGTCGTCTCGCCAACCAGGACGGCCCGATCAAGACCTTCGCGCTGCGCGGTATCAAGGATTCGCCGCCTTACCTGCACGACGGGCGGCTGCTGACGCTCGATGACACCGTCGAGTTCTTCAACCTGGTGCTCGAGCTGAAGCTCAACGATCAGGAGAAGCGGGACCTGGTCGCATTCATGCGGGCGCTTTGAGCGGCGCGCCCCGCGTCAGCGCAAGCCGATGCGGGGCGGTGACTGCGCGGGCATGGCTCGCTCGAATTCAACCGCTGTCTAGGGAAACAACTGTCCAATCAGCACGACGTTCAGCAGCACGATCAGGACCGTGGCTGCGACCGCCGCAAACGCTATCCCTCGGCGCGTCACGAAATCCCCCATCACCGATTTACGCGACGACAGCACGACGAGCGCGACCAGCGGCAGCGGCACGACGAAGCTCAGGACGACCTGGCTGAGGATCATCGCGGTCATCGAATTGAAGCTGAGCGCGATGACAAAGGCCGGAACCATCGTGATCAGGCGCCGCACCCAGACCGGGATGCCGAAGCCGACGAAACCCTGCATGATCACCTGGCCTGCCATTGTGCCGACCACCGAGCTGGAGATTCCGGAGGCGATCAACGCGACCAGGAACACGCCTGCCGCGCCGATGCCGAGTGCCGGAACCAGCGTGTGATACGCGACACCGATATCCGCGATACCCGGTGTCGACTCGCTGAACACCGATGCCGACATCATCACCATGGCGAGATTGACGAGGCCCGCGAAGCCGAGCGCAATCACGACTTCCCAGTTCGAGAATCGCAGCAGGCTGCGGCGTTCGCGGTCGTCGCGCGCGGGCGTCCTCTTCTGGGTCAAGGCTGAATGCACATAGAGCGTGTGCGGCATGATCGTCGCGCCGATGATGCCGACCGCGAGTGTGACGGCGGATCCCCCAGGCACACTCGGGACGACCATGTGGAAGAGTGCGGCGTGCCAGTCCGGCGGCGCGATCACGAGCTCGCACAAGTAGCTCAGGCCGATGACGCCGACGAGCGCGGCGATCGCCAGCTCGAGCGGACGGAAACCGCGCTTGTCGAGCTGCAGGATTGCAAGGGTCACGACCCCTGTGGCGATCAAGCCGGACAGCAGGGAGACATGAAACAGCAGGGAGATGCCGATGGCGCCGCCAAGGAACTCGGCGACATCCGTGGCGATCGCGGCGATCTCGGACGCGATCCACATCCCGACCACGACCGGTCGCGAAAACTGTTCCCTGCAGAGCTCCGGGAGATTGCGTCCCGTGACGATGCCGAGTTTGGCGGACATCGCCTGGAACAGCATTGCGACGAGGTTCGCCAGCAGCACGACCCACAGCAACTGGTAGCCGTAGGTCGATCCGGCCTGGATGTTCGTCGCGAAGTTGCCCGGGTCCATGTAGCCGACCGATGCGATGATCGCGGGCCCGGCAAAGGGCAGGAACGCCCGCACGCCCTTGCGGCGCCCGTCGAGCGCGTCCCGCGCAGCGAGCTCGGTCTGCAGCGTCGCACCGGAGATGACGGCGGTGTTATCCATGTTGTGGGAGCCCGGTTGGGTGTCTAGACGGTGTCCGGGCGGACGCTCGCCAATTGCGCCAGGGTTTCAGCGCTGATGTTCAGATGCTGCATCACCAGTTGCGGCGGAACGTGACGCAGCCAGTCGGACAGCGAGACTTCGGCATAATGATCGGACTTGAAGAGTTCCAGGAACACCATATCGGTCTTGCCCATGTTCTGCACGTAGTGTCCGAGGCTCTTCTTCACGTAGCCGACATCGCCCGCCTTGAAGTCCGCGGTCATCGCCTTCGGACCCGTGTCGAACACCGTCATCCGGGCCTGGCCCTTGAGGTAGTACTGCCATTCATCCGCATTGGGATGCCAGTGCAGCTCGCGCATCGCGCCCGGCTTGACGGTCACCAGCGCGGCCGCGACGGTTTTCGATACGTTGAAATTGCGGCTGTCCACCACTTGCACGGACCCGCCCCGGCTTTGCCGGGTCGGCGCCATGCCGCTCAGCGGGAACACGAACGGATGGGGCGGTGCGCCCTTGGCGGAGCGCACCGCGCGCTCATCGGCAGCGAGCGGACCCGGGTCGGTACCCTGGAAAATCCACCGCTGATTGAGCGGGATGTTCTTGAAAGCGTCGGCCGGCACGCCGAAATTCAGGGCCAGCACATCCGGCGGCGTGTGCGCGATCCAGTCGGTCAGCATCAGGGTGTTGAATTCGGTCGACTTGCCGTTATCGAATGCGAGCAGGAATTCGGCGCCGGTCGCGCCCAGGCCTTGCAGCGAGTGCGGCAGGCCTGCCGGGAAGTACCACAGATCGCCGGTCTTGACGTCACCGACCTCGGGGCGACCTATTTCGTCCAGGGTGGTGATCCGGCATGTGCCCTCGAGCATGATGGCCCACTCGGCCTGCTGGTGCCAATGCAGCTCGCGGATGCCGTTCTCGGAGAGCCGCATGTTCACACCCGCGATATCTTCGGAGATCGCGAAGTCCGCTTGCGTGACTTCGCGCGCCCATCCGCCATTCTGAATACGCTTGTGCGCGTTGTTGAACGAGGCCCAGAACATCGGCATTCCGTTGATGTCGGTGGCCGGGGGGTCCTGCATCGACGGAAACTGTTTCGCGAGATCCGGATTCTTCGGGCCCGGATCGTCCACGCTCGTGGGACTCTTTGCGTTGATGCTGCCTTCGCCGGGACTGTCCGGGTTTCCGAACGAGGCGGCTTTCGCGGAAGCGGCAATGCCGAGAGCGGCTGCCGACGCCGCTGCGCTCGCGAGGAATTCGCGTCTCAGTAAATCAGTCATGGTGTGTCTCCAGTCGTGCAGTCGTCCTGCCGAGTGACACGAGAGCCGCGCGCATTGCGATGCATGGTGTGTCGTCTGGCCGTCCCGGAAGAACGAACGTGTTAGTCATGGACCTTACTGTGTACCAGTGTCCGCCGTGCTCCAGCTTCGATCCGAGACGAGCGGCCCGGTTGTGGGATGCTTATCAGCATAAGAAGAGGAGAGTGTCGCCGCAGTGACTGACCCATTACGGTGATGCAATCCCGACTGATAAGGGTTTCGTCTACAGGTGCTCGACGCGCGTGCCCTCGGAGCCCGTCAGCACGCGCACGCGCTGACCCGCTTCGAAATCCCGAAACCCGCCCTGCACCACGGCGATCGTTCGCCCGCGATCGAGCCGGACGACGATCTCGTCGCCGTTGCGTGCGGTGGCCTCGTGCTCGAGCGCGTTGCCCCCGACACCACCGGCGACCGCGCCGACAACCGTGCTCGCGACAGCCCCGGCACCGTGAAACAGCGTACTGCCGAGCAACCCGCCCAAGACTGCGCCCGCCGCGGTGCCGACGCCGGCATGATCCTCGTCGACCCGCACCGGGCGTACGCTCTCGACGGTTCCATACGCCACGCTTTGCACGCTGCGCGCCTCGCTGTAGTCGTAATCCTGCGGGCCGAACGTCGAGCATCCCGCGGTGAGTGCGAGTGCGGCTGCCGCGAGCATGGCGGCCATCAAGCGTTGTTTCATGTAGAACTCCTTCTCTGATGTTCGATGCGCCGTCGCATCACTGGACTCCGCAATCCCACTCGCCCGGATAGGTGTCGTTGCGGCGGCGGCGAGCTTCGAGTTGCGCCTGGCGGCCGGCGGCTCGTGCCGCACGACCGATTGCGGCATCGGCCAGGGCTTTGACATCGCGGCACACAAACCCGAGCTCGCGCCTGAGAACCTGCGTCAACAGCACCGTGAGCTTGTGCGCACGTCCCTCGTCCCTGGCGGGCATCAAACACCAGCTGACGATGTCGCCGTCCCGGGCAAGGAGCATGAGCACTTGCCTCGCGCCCGGAAAAAACACCGATATGCTGCCGCTCCCGTCGTCGCTTTCCCGCAGCTCGGCGAGCTTCCTTTCGACTCGTTTGTGATCGTCGTCAGTCAAAACGACCGGAAATTCATGGCTGCTCATGATCGTCTCCTCGCCCTACCGGGGCAGGATTTCACGATAGAAGCTTGACGCTGCACGGTAGCTCGATGGTTTCGCCGCAGGTCCGACGCATGACGCCTGTGACGCGCCTTGTTACATTGGTAACCGGCGCTCAGTCCCCCGCGCTGTGCGCGCCGGCCGCGCTGAATGGCGGCCGCGCGAGCCAGACGACAGCGATGAGCGCAACGTAGGTCCAGCCCCAGAGCCAGAACAGGTCGTTCGTGGCGAGCATGTAGGCCTGCTGCACGATCGACTGCTCCAGGAGGACCGATGCAGAAGCTCCGTGGGCGCCGAGTGCCTGCAGTTGATCCGTTGCGGCGTGAGCAGTGGAACTGAACGCGGTGATGCTCTCGCTCAGATGAGTCTGGTGCAGCGCTTCGCGCCGGTCCCACCATGTCGTCGTGAGCGATGTGGCGAAGCTTCCTGCCATCGTGCGCAGCGTGTTCGCGAGTCCGGACGCGCTCGCGACACGATTCGGCGGGAGGCCTGAGAGGATCATCGACATCAGCGGCACGAAGAAGAGCGCGAGGCCGAGCCCTTGCGCGAAGCGCGACCAGCCGAGCATGGAGAAGCTCACCTGGGTGTTGAAGCCGGAGAACCAGAAGGTTGTCGCGGCGAACGCGCAGAAGCAGACGGTCGCGATCCAGCGCAGGTCGATCCGGCTCATGGAGCGAGCGAGTAGCGGCGTGAGCAGCAGCGGCAGGACGCCGATAGGCGCCGTCGCGATGCCGGCCCACGTTGCGGTGTAGTCGAGCTGTGTCTGCAGCCAGAGCGGCAGCAGCACGATGTTGCCGAAGTAGGCGAAAAAACCCAGGCAGAGCGCAATCGTCCCGACGGTGAAGTTGCGGCGCGCGAAGAGACGCAGATCGACCGCGGGATTGGCGTCGGTCAGCTCCCACGCGACGAAGAAAGCGAGCGCGACCACGGCGACGGCGGCCAGCGCGACGATGCTGCCGGAGCCGAACCAGTCGAGGTCCTTGCCGCGGTCGAGCATGACCTGGAGACTTCCGACGCCGAGTGCGAGCAACCCCATGCCGACGGTGTCGACCGGCGCCGGCACGATAGCGGTCTCGCGGCCTCGCAGCAGCGCGGCGGACAGGATCGTCGCGACGATCCCGACCGGCACATTGATGTAAAAAACCCATGCCCAGTTCCAGTTGTCGGTGATCCAGCCGCCGAGGATCGGGCCGAGTACGGGCGCGACGATGGTGACCATCATCAGCAGCGCGAGCGCGAGGTTCTTGCGGTCTTCGGGATAGTTGTTGAGCAGCAGGCTCTGCGAGAGCGGGATCATCGGCCCGCCGAACACGCCCTGGATCGTGCGCATCGCGATCAGCGTGGGAAGGTTCGAGGCGAGGCCGCACACCAGGGAGGCGAGCGTGAACATCGCAGTGCAGACGAGGAACACGCGCACTTCGCCGAAGCGTCTGCCGAGCCATCCGGTGAGCGGCATGGCGATGGCGGCGCTCACGGCGAAAGAGGTGATGATCCAGGTGCCCTGGTCGGCGCTCGTGCCGAGCTCGCCGGCGATCTGCGGGATCGCGACGTTCGCAATCGACAGGTCGAGCACGTTCATGAAGACCGCGAGGGAGAGCGCGACCGTGAGCGCGGCGCGCTGGCCGTTGGTTAGCGGCGGCATCGGTGCAACCCCGACATGGCTGCTAATTCTTTGCGGCGAGCGCTGCTGCGCCCCCGGCGGCCGCGATAGGGTCGCGTTCCCCGAGGTTCGCCTGGATGATCTCGCGCTGGAGCCGCTGCGCTTCGACGAGCACGCGTTCGTACGCCTGCGTCGTCGCGGCAGGTTGGGCCGGCGGCGCTTCCGCGAGGACCGGACCGGTGCGATCGTGGGTATCGATCGAGACGTTAACCGACAACCCGACCCGCAGCGGGTGCGCGGTCACCTCCTGCGGGTCGAGCCGGATGCGAACCGGGAGCCGCTGTACGATCTTGATCCAGTTACCGCTCGCGTTCTGCGGCGGCAGCAGGGCGAATGCGCTGCCGGTGCCCGGCGCAAGGCCGATCACGGTGCCGCGATACGCGATGGCGCCGCCATAGAGATCTGCGGTGAGCTTGACGTGCTGGCCGATGCGCACGTGCTGGAGTTGAGTCTCCTTGAAGTTGGCGTCCACCCAGAGGTCCCCGAGCGGCACGATCGCGAGGAGCGGCGCCCCCGGCGCAACCTGCTGGCCGACCTGCACGCTGCGCTTCGCCACGTAGCCGGTGACCGGCGCGATCACCGACGCACGGTGCGCGGCCAGGTACGCCGCGCCGAGCTTCGCCGCAGCCTGTTTGACGTTGGGGTGGGTTGCGACCGTCGTTCGCGACACCATGGCCTCCGACGCAGCGAGTTGCTGCTCGGCGGCTTGCAGCGCGGCGGCGGTGGTCTCGACCTGGGCCTGCGCGTGCTTCAGGTCCTCCTCGGCCACCGCGCGCGCGTCGGGGACTCCGGTACGCCGCTCCAGGTCGTCCCGCGCGCGACTCCACTCGGCGCGCCGGAGCGCGACAGTGGCGCGCAATGCCGCGGTATTCGCATAAAGCTCACGCACGCCGCGCACGGTCTGTGCGAGCGCGGCTTTCGCTTGATCGAGCGCAGTCTGGGTGTCCGCCTGGTCGAGCACGACGACCGGGTCGCCTGCGCGCACGAGGGCGGTATCGTCGGCGTTGATGCGCACGACGATGCCGGCGATCTGCGGCGTGAGCTGTACCAGGTTGCCGCCCACGTAGGCGTCGTCCGTCGCCTCATACCAGCGCCCGTCGAACCACCACCAGAGCGCAGCGGCGGCTCCCGCGACGAGAAATATCGCGGCGAGCACTGCGAGCACGCGCCTGCGCCTGGGGCTGGACGAACGCGGGGGCGGTGGCGTCGGATCGGCTTGCGGCGCGGGCGTCGAATCGGCTAGTGCCATGGTCACATCCTTTCTGCCGCTGCATCCGGCACGCGATAACCGCCGCCCAGCGCACGAATCATGTCGACGGCGAGCGCAAGGCTTCGGCCCTGCAGGCGCACCCGGTTCACCCGTTCTGCGAGCAGCCTCTCCTCGTTCACGAGCACGTCGAGGTAGCTGGTGAGCCCTGCCCGATAACGATCGAGCGTGAGCCGGTGAGCGTCTTCGGCGGCGGCGAGCGCGACCGCCTGGTGCGCAAGCTGCTGATTCACGGCACGCACGCCTGCGATCTGGTCGGCGACCTGTCGCAGCGCATCGAGCAGCGTCTGGTTGTATTGCTCCACGGCTGCGTCGTACCCGCCGTAGCGCCCCCGCAGGTTCGCCCGCAGGCGGCCTGCGTCGAAGATGGGCAGGTGCAGCGCGGGGCCGACACCGGCGATGCGGCTCGAGGCAGTGAGGAGATTCAGGCCCGTGACGGCGGTGGCGCCGAAACCAATGAACGCGGTGAGGTCGACGTTCGGGAAGAAGTCGGCCTTCGCAGCGCCGATCTGCGCCGCCGCAGCTTCGAGGCGAAAACGCTGCGCTGCGATGTCGGGCCGGCGCGCGAGCAGATCCGCAGGAAGATTGGCGGGAAGCTCGAGCGCCTGGTCGTACGTGTGCAGCGCAGGCTGGATATCCAGTGCAGCGTCCGGGCCCTGGCCGAGCAACGCCGCGAGCTGATGCCGATCGACCTGTACTGCGGCCTCGGCGGCGGAGACCTCGACGCTTGCAGACGCAACCTGCTGGTCCGACTGTCGAACGGCGATGGCCACTTCGAGCCCCCGGCTCGTGCGCACACGGTTCAGCTCGCGCAGCCCCTCGCGCTCGGCGAGCGTGTCCTGCGCGACCGCGAGCGACGCGAGGTCGGACTGGAGCTGGAAATAGCTCTGCGCGACCGCGGCCGCAAGCACGAGGTGCGCCTGAGCGGCGTCGGCGGCGGCTGCGCGGGCGTCACCGATCGCGGCACGGAGCTCGTTGCGATGCTTGCCCCAGAAATCGAATTCGTAGCTGAAGTCCAGCGTAGTGCGGCCCTGATTGACCCAACTGCCGCCGAACGGCGGCGGATAGATATCGTTGGCGCTGAATCGCTCCCGGTTCGCGCTCGCATTGAGATCGAGCGTCGGGTACAGCGACGCGCCCGCGGCGTCGGCAGCTGCGCGGGCACTGCGTACCCGCGCCTCGGCGGCGCGCAGGCTCGGGTTGCCCGCGAGCGCCTGCCGCATCAGCGCGTCGAGCTTCGCGTCGCCGAACATCGTCCACCAGTCGGCGCGCGGCCAGTCGCCGGGCACGAGCACGCCGTCGGCGCCGGGCTTCGGGTCGAAGGCGAGCGAACCGGGTGCGAGCGCCTGCGATTCGCCATGAATGCCGGAGTAGCTCACGCATCCGGCGAGCGACACCGCGATTGACAACAGCAGGGCCCAGGTTGTGCGCGACATATAGGACCTACGCTGCGTGCGTCACCGCACGACCTCCACCGTAGCCATCATCCCTTTGTCCTCGTGCCCGAGGATGTGGCAGTGATAGACGAATTTTCCGATCTGTTGCGGCCGCGTGAACGGGATGTCCACGACGATGCGCGAACCGGGAGGCATCGGAAAATTATCGTGCTGCGTCTTCGAGTCTTTCGAAGCTCTGCGGTCTCCGAGACACGCATTGGCTTTCTCGCCTTCGACGAGCGCGATTTCGCGGACGCGGAATCGCGTCTGATGAATGTGAAAGTTGTGGCACTCGTCGGTATCGTTGACGAGCACCCACCGTTCGGTCGAGCCGTAGAGGATGCAGAGATCGGACGGACTGTCCGGCGTGCCGAAAGAGGGATAGTCCCCCGTCTTCGGCAGGGGATCCCTGTCGATATCCGGAAGCTTCACACTGTTTTCGCCCAGCTCCAGCCTGGAGCTTGTCGCGAGCAGGCCGAAATGGGTCCAGTAGGTCTTGGCGAGACCGTTGCCGAACCGGATCACACGCACGTGTCCATCGGGAAGAGGGACGGGCGAGCAACCCGCTGGCGAGTGATCTGCGTGACCCGCTCGGACTGCGTGAGGGCGCGTCTGCGTGCGACCTGCTGGCGCGGAAGCGTTTCGCGTCGGCCCGATCGCTCGCGTCTGATCATCCGCTGCGTAGGCCTGAAGTACCCGAGCCTGAGCCGGAACACCAGCTCGCGCGCGCTGCGTCCGGTCCCCCTTGAACACGACGCGTGCGAGCGCGATCGCGGGCCAGGCGTCGCCTGCGTCCCGCGCCTGCTCGCCGGTCTCGAGCCCGAGTGTTCGAAGCTCGGCGATCACGTCCGACCTGGGCAGGACGCACTGTCCGCGAACTACAGTCGCGACGCCGAGCTCGCAAGGATCGATGAGCAGTTCGGCGCGTGCGCTGGGCATCAGTACGAGCTCGTCGAAGCCTGCGCGTCGGGCTGCATCGCGCTCCAGCGTGCCGCCGTCGACGGCGAGGACACGCATCCTGAGCGGCTGCGGCGTGGCTCGAGAACCGCTCGTAACGACGAGCTGGAGGCGATAGCTCGCATCTGCGCTCGCATTGGTTATACGCCAGATCTGCGGCTTTCCCGCACGCAGCGTGATCGTCGGGTAAAGCACGCCGCTCACCGGGAAGACCCACCTCCCCGTTGCCGGCGTTGCGTCGTCGGTATCTCCGGGAAGACAGATACCCCGCCTCAGCCGCCACTCGTCTTCGGAAAGAGCAGCAAGGCGCCCGCAAAAGTCCGAGTCGTACTTGATATTGCGTGTTGCCACGCCGGTCCGGGAATCGGCGGGCAGGAGGTGCAGATCCTTCAGCATCAGCCACTTCACGTCGAACCGTCGTGGTACGGGAGTCTCTGCGCGCGATGGATTCACATACAGGAGCGTCGACATGCCGCCGCCGACCTGGATCTGGCTAGATCCGTGCCGATGGGGGTGCATCCAGAAAAGACCGGTCGGATGATCGTGCGGCAGCGGGTATCGGTAGTGCAATGATCCAAGCACGGCAGAGCCATGGGCCGGCCCCGAGTCATGCGATTCCGCCGGCAGGGCGTCGCACGGCTTCGCTGCCGATGGACCGTGCGAGGCGACGAAGATGTTGTCGCCGTGGATCCCGCAAGGGTCCGCAGCCGCGGCCGTCGGCACGATCACGCCGTGGGCGTGCTGATTGGTGAACGTCATTTCCGGGTGATCCTGTGACGCGCTGGCAGGGACCGGCTGCAGATCGTTGATCTGGCGGACGTCCAGTGTCTGGCCCTGCTTCGCGATGACGACCGGCGGAAAGAGCGAGGGCGCTGCCCCGTTCACGCCATACAGATAGAGGCCGTCTACCCGCAATGTG
>JAQGMV010000366.1 GCA_028292225.1 Betaproteobacteria bacterium | reverse complement strand
GAGGACCTGAAGAAGGTCAATCCGAAGCTCGTCTACGTTTCGATTTCGGGTTACGGCCCGAAGGGACCGCACGCCAGTCTTCCGGGCACCGACTCGATGGCCCAGGCGCTGGGCGGCATCGCCGAGGCGTATTCCTCGCCCGGCCAGCCGCTGCGCGCCGGTGTCGTATCGGTCGCCGATGAGACGTGCGCCATCCTCGCGTTCGGCGGGATGCTCGCCGCCCTGCATTGCGCGCGCACGCAAGGGATCGGCCAGAAAGTCGATTGCTCGCTCCTCGGCGGCCAGGTCCGGCTGATGGGCTGGACCCTGACCACCGCGATGTGGCGCGATAAGCCTCCCGTCACCGGGCAGGCGCGCATCACCGGCACGCCCGAGCGTCCCGGCATCAGCGCAAGCTTCAACGACGGCAACGGCAAGCCGCTGGTCTTCCAGCTCCAGGGTGCGAAGAAGTGGAAGGAAGCCATGACCGCTCTCGGCTTTTACGGCGCGCTGACCGAGGCCGGATTCGGCGAGCTCGGCGTCGTGATCGGTTCGGACGATCGCAGGCTCGCGCTGCTGAAGAAGCTCGACGATCTTTTCGCGACGGGGCCGCGTGACAAGTGGGTGGACCTGCTGCGCGGCGCGGATATCGTTTCGGCGCCGATCAACACCCTGCTCGAAGCGTCGAACGACGCCGACGTCCTCGCCAACGGATACATCACCGAAGTCGAGTATCCGAAGCACGGCAAGAAGCTGAAAGTGCACGGCTCGCCGTGGCACTTCTCGGAGACGCCTCCGCACATCGGCGTTGCGCCGGAGCTCGGCGAGCACAACGAAGCGGTGCTGGGCGAGCTCGGCTACAGCAAGGCTGACATCGCGGGGTTCAAGGAGCGAAACGTCATCTGAGGACTGAAGAGCCGGGACGCGGGCACCTCGGCCCGTGTCCTCGCTCGCGCTGACCGAACGTGACGCGGCGTTCTGGCCGCCGCTGCCTCGTCCCCCGACCGGTAGTCGATCAGGACTTCTTTGGAATAGCGGCAGTGTCGATCTCGTTCGCGCGCAGCGCAGCGGGCCGCTCATGCAGCCGCGCCGTGTAGGCTTCGAAAGCCGGACGCTTTTCCAGCGTGCCGAACATCATCCCCCACGCGATCTGCGAGCCGACGTAGACGTCGGCGGCGGTGAACTGCTCACCGCAGATGAAAGGCCCGCCTTCGGCCGCCGCGCGTTCGAGCGCGTCTACCGTGTCTTCGTAGCTGCCGTAGCCGAGCAGCTGCTTTCTGTCCGAAGCGAAGCCGAGCGCCTTGCCCGTGAGCGCCGCCTCGAGCGGGCCTGCCGCGAAAAACATCCAGCGGTAGTACGCGCTCCGCCTGTCGGGCGGCGGCGCGAGATTGCGCGCAGGAAACGCATCGGCGAGATAGGCGCAGATCGCAGCGGCTTCGGTGACCACGGCGCCGCGATGCCGGATCGCCGGGACCTTGCCCATCGGATTGACGGCGAGATATTCGGGCGATTTCATGCGCGTGCCGAATTCCAGAAGTACGGTGTGGTACGGCTCGCCGACTTCTTCGAGCATCCAGCGCACGATGCGCCCGCGCGACATGGGGTTGGTATAGAAGGTCAGATCGCTCATGCAGGCCTCCGCGACGTTGGGAAAGGACAGGGGTGCGATTATGCGCGCCGCGCGAGGCGGCGAAGGCGATGCGGACGGGCGGCTCGCTGCCTATGGCCGTCATTGCCCGGTCAAGTCACATCCTCGCCAGAAGCGCCCCGACCCGGCTATAGTGAGCAACCACCAGGGAGGGGAATAACAATGAAAAGCAATGCAGGAAAGGCGCTCGCACGCGCGCGCAGCACGGTGTTGGCATTGGTCGCAACGGCCGCTCTCGCGGGATGCCAGACCGCGTCCATGGGGCCCGAGCTCGATGCGGCGGACACCAGCCCGCCCAGGCGCATGGTCACGCAGGGCCGCGCGACGAAAGTGATCGCGCAGAACCTCACCTCGTGCGCTCACACCAACCCGAAGATGAACGTCCGCGTCGCCGCGGTCGGCGAGATCACCGCCACCGACGGCACGGTCATCACGATGCCGGCAGTGACCGCGTTGCAGAAAGGCCTCGGCCCGAAGAGCCACGACCTCTACAACGAATGCAACCAGGTCACGCCGAAGAACTCGGCCGAAGTCTCGACCGCCAACGTTCCTGTGATCGACGTGGACGCCGACGGCGAGGTCATCACAGGCTACATCGTCGCGGACAACTATTACGAGATGTACGTGAACGGGAAGCTGGTGTCGGTCGACAACACGCCCTATACCCCGTTCAACTCATCAATCGTGAAGTTCAGGGCGAAGCGGCCTTACACGCTCGCGTTCCTCGTCGTGGACTGGGATGAGCACCTCGGCCTCGGCATGGAAGTGTTTCCCGTTCCCGTCGTGCCGACCACCAGCAAGTACTACCCCGGCGACGGCGGCCTGATCGCGCGCTTCTCCGACGGCACCGTCACCGACGGCTCGTGGAAGGCGCAGACCTTCTATATCGCCCCGCTCATGGATCCGAAAGAGGTCGTCGAGCGCGGCAACGTCCATGACACGCCGAACCTCGGCGGGCGCACTCACCCGTTCGCGCGCAAACCCAACTGCGAGGACAAGTGCTACGCGGTGCACTACCCGATACCCGCCAACTGGCAATCGCCACGGTTCAACGACTCGAACTGGCCGCGCGCGTGGGAGTTCACCGACCAGGAGATCGGGGTGACGAACCTGCCGGCCTACACGCGCTACCCGGAGCTTTTCGGAGACGCGCGCTGGATCTGGTCGCAGAACCTGGTGCTCGACAATGTCGTGATCGCGCGCAAGACGGTGCGCTAAAGGCGGGACGCCGGCTCGTTCATCGCCGCCTACTGTGCCTTGCCGTGCGCGATGTCCATGATCATCCGCGCCGCGAGATACAGCCTCGGCTCGATCGACGGGATGGAAATGTATTCTGCTTCCGTGGAGTGCGCGCCGAATCCCTGCAGGCCGAACCCTTCGACGACGGCTGCTTTGGATTTCAACTGGCCGTACGACGCATCGGTGCCGCCGCCGGTCGAGCGATCACGCACCGTGAGCTTCCTGCCGATCTCCGCGTAAACCTTCTGCGCATGGGCGGCGAGCGCACGGTTCGCGTCGTTCGCCTGTAACGGCGGCCGGCTGCGTATGAACTCGAGATCGACCTGTGCGTCCGGCAGCAGCTTGTTCTTGATGCGCTCGCGCAGCTTCTGCTCGAGGGCGTCCGTATCGGAGACACGCTCGACCCGGATATCGGCGATCGCCTCAGCGGTCGGCGGGATCATGTTCCGTACGATGCCCGCTTTGGAGACGGTCCAGTTGACCTTGAGGCCCGTCTTCGGGTCGGAGAGGTCGCGAAGCTGCAGGATCTGGTGCGAGATCTCGTACAACGCGTTGACGCCGAGCTCCGGAGCGGAGCCTGCATGCGAGCCTTTGCCGCGCACCCTGAGAACCGCCGCGGCGGTTCCGGCCGTCGCGAGCCGCACCTGATCGGTCGCAATCGTGGAGCCTTCGAACGACAGCACCGCATCGTGCTCCGCGCCGGCGCTAACGATGTGGTTCCTCGAGCCGACCGAGCTGATCTCCTCGTCCGCGTTGACCATGACGGTGAGGGTGCCGTAGTCCTTGTACTGAAGCGCATTGAGGATGGCCATGGTGTGCATGATCAGCGCGATGCCGTGCTTGTCGTCGGCGATGCCGAGGCCCCATGCCTTGTCGCCGTCGATCCTGAACGGCTGCTTCTCGAGCATGCCCCGCGGGTACACGGTGTCCATGTGCGCGAGCAGGAGGATTTTCTTCGTGCCGGTCCCGGTGAACGTGGCGCGCACGATCTTGCCGATTTTCGCGGGGATGCCGACGCCTGCGGCAGGCGCCTCCGGGTCGATGATGTCCACCTTCGCGCCCAGCGCCGTAAAGCGCTTCGCGATGACTTCGCGTATGCGGTCGAGGCCTTCGATGTCGCTGCTGCCGCTTTCGATGGAGACGAGCTCCTTCAGCGTGTCGAGCAGCGCGGGACGTTCCTGCTTCGCGCGGGCGA
>JAQGMV010000347.1 GCA_028292225.1 Betaproteobacteria bacterium | reverse complement strand
CGGATGAAGCCCGCTGCCGGGGCGCCCGACCTGGCCGGTCATGAGACACAGCGCGATGAGGCAGCGCGCGTTGTCGGTGCCGTGCACGTGCTGCGAGATGCCCATGCCCCACAGGATCATCGAGGCTCTCGAAGTGGCGAAAAGACGCGCGACTTCCTTGATGGTGTCTGCGGGAATCCCGCAGATCGGCGCCATCGCCTCCGGGCTGTAGCCTTCGACGTTCTTCTTCAGCTCTTCGTAGCCGCTCGTGCGGCTCTTCACGAACTCCTCGTTCACGAGGCCTTCGTGCACGATCGTGTGCATCATCGCATTCAGGAGCGCGACGTCGGTATCGGCCTTGAACTGCAGCATGTATGCCGCATGTCTCGCGAGCTCGGATCTACGCGGATCCGCGTAGATCAGCTTCGCACCGTTCTTCGCAGCGTTCTTGATCCACGTCGCGGCCACCGGATGGTTCGAGATCGGATTGGCGCCGATCAGGAAAATGACCTCGGCCTTCATGACGTCGGTGACCTGGTTCGACACCGCGCCGGAGCCGATGCCTTCGAGCAGCGCCGCGACACTCGAGGCGTGACACAGCCGCGTGCAGTGGTCGACGTTGTTGGTGCCGAAACCGGTGCGCACGAGCTTCTGGAAAAGATAGGCTTCCTCGTTCGTGCCCTTGGCCGAGCCGAAGCCGGAGAGCGCGGAAGGTCCGCGCTCGTCGCGTATCGCTTTCAGGTTGCCGGCCGCGAGGGCCAGCGCTTCCTCCCAGCTCGCTTCGCGGAAGTACTCGAGCGGATTCGACGGGTCCATCGTGAAGTCGGCATGTTTGGGAACGCCGGCTTTACGGATGAGCGGCTTGGTCAGGCGCTGCTTGTGATGCACGTAATCGAAGCCGTAGCGGCCTTTTACACAGAGCCGCTCCTCGTTTGCAGGACCGGCTCTGCCATTCACGTAGAGAATTTTGTTGTCTTTGATGTTGTAGGTGAGCTGGCAGCCGACGCCGCAGTACGGGCAGACCGAGTTCACCTGCTTGTCGGGTTTGACCAGACCGACGTCCCGCGCGGGCATGAGCGCGCCCGTCGGGCACGCCTGAACGCACTCGCCGCACGCCACGCACGTCGAGCCGCCCATCGGGTCATCGAGATCGAACACGATCTTCGAATGCTCTCCGCGGAAGGCGTAGCCGATGACGTCGTTGACCTGCACTTCGCGGCATGCGCGAACGCAGCGCGTGCACTGGATGCAGGAGTCGAGATTGACCGCGATGCCGTAGTGCGACAGGTCGGGCGCGGGATTGTGGCGGGGCGCGAAGCGCGGCTGGCGCACGTCGAGCTTGACCGCCCATTGGTCGAGCTCCGAATCGAGGGTGTGGCGCTCCTTCGGCATGTCGGAGAGCAGGAGCTCGACGACCATCTTCTGCGAGTGGAGCGCACGCGCGTTGTCGCTCGTGACTTCCATGCCCTGCGCGGGCCTGCGGCAGCACGACGCGGCGAGCACGCGCTCGCCCTTGACTTCGACCATGCACGCGCGGCAGTTGCCGTCGGGGCGCATCCCTTCCTTGTAGCAAAGGTGAGGGATCTCGACTCCGTGGCGCTTCGCCGCCTGGATGATCGTCTCGTCACCGTAGGCGACGACGTCCTTGCCGTTCAGCTTGAACTCGACCGGCATCGCAGCCAGCTCCTGCTTGGTCATTCCAGTCATTTGATCTCGTCCGGAAAGTACTTCATCACGCACCGTATCGGATTCGGCGCGGCCTGCCCCAGGCCGCAGATCGAGGCGTCGGCCATCGCGACCGAAAGCTCTTCGAGCAGCGGCTGGTTCCATTCCGGCTGCGCCATCAAGCCGACCGCTTTCGCGGTGCCGACGCGGCACGGCGTGCACTGGCCGCACGATTCTTCGGCGAAAAACTTCATCACATTGCGCGCGGCGAGCGTGGCGGTGTCCTTGTCCGACAGGATGATCACCGCGGCGGAGCCGATGAAGCAGCCGTAGGGCTGCAAAGTGTCGAAATCGAGCGGAACGTTGCCGAGGCTCGCCGGAAGGATGCCGCCCGAAGCGCCGCCGGGAAGGTACGCGTAGAACTGATGCCCCGGCAGCATGCCGCCGCAGAATTCGTCGATCAGCTCCTGCACCGTGATTCCGGCCGGCGCGAGATGCACGCCGGGTTTGTTGATGCGCCCGGACACCGAGAATGAGCGCAGGCCTTTGCGGCCGTTGCGGCCCTGGCCTGCGAACCACTCGGGGCCTTTCTCGACGATGTCCCGGACCCAGTGCAGGGTTTCCATGTTGTGCTCGAGCGTCGGGCGCCCGAAGAGACCGACCTGGGCGACATACGGCGGGCGTAGCCGCGGCATTCCGCGCTTGCCTTCGATCGACTCGATCATCGCCGACTCTTCACCGCAGATGTATGCACCCGCGCCTCGGCGCAGGTAGATCGGCGGAAGCTCGCAAGGCGGATTTTGCGTGAGCGCGGTCAGCTCGCGCTCGAGGATTGCACGACACCCGGCGTACTCGTCACGGAGATAGATGTAGACCTGGGAGACCTGCACGGCCCACGCGGCGATCAGCAGCCCTTCGATGAAGCGATGCGGGTCGGTCTCCAGGTAGTAGCGATCCTTGAACGTTCCCGGCTCGCCTTCGTCGATGTTGATCGCCATGATGCGCGGCGCAGGCTCGGCGCGAACGATGCGCCATTTGCGTCCCGTCGGAAAGCCTGCGCCGCCGAGGCCGCGCAGGCTCGAGCTTTCCATGATCTTGATGATGTCTTCGGCATCGCGCCTGCCGTTCACGCATTCGGCCGCGAGCGCGTATCCGCCGGCGGCACGGTATTGCGCGTAATCGATGTACGGCGCGACCGCGCATTCGGTCTGCTGCGCCTCGACCTGCGCAGTGACCGCGGCAGGCGTCGCGTTGGGGACCGGGTTCCTGCCGACCACGGCGACCGGCGCCTGCTCGCAACGGCCGACGCAAGGCGCGGGAATGACACGCACGCCGCTGCCGAGACCGCGCTGCAAGGCTTCGATGAGCTCGCGGCCGCCGGCGAGCTCGCACGACAGCGAGTCGCACACGCGCACCGTCAGCGCGGGCGGGGGGGCGACGTCTTCTTTCACCACGTCGAAGTGGTGATAGAAGGTGGCGACTTCGTAGACTTCAGTGGGCGCCAGACGCATCTCGCGAGCGAGCGCGACGAGGTGAGCCGCCGACAGGAAGCCGTAGCGGTCCTGGATTTTGTGGAGATGCTCGATGAGCAGATCGCGGCGTCTCGGCGCATCGCCCAGGAGCGCCTGTACTTCCGCCTGCGCCGTGACATCGACAGGCCGCCCTTTCAGCTTGCCGGGACCGCCATTACCTTTCGCGCGCTTGACCGTACCGCCTTCCAACTTGCTCTCCTCCGCCGGCCGGGGCCTGTCGTCCCTGCCTGATCTGCTTTGATGGGGTTTCACGTTCATTCTGTGCCGGGCGCATCGAGCCCGGAGCCGCAGGTGCGCGATGGCACCATGAGCGCGTCAGCCCATTACTGACTTCATCAGCTTGCCCATGTCCGCGGGATTGCGCGTGACCTTGATGCCGCAAGCTTCCATCACCGCGAGCTTTTCGTCCGCGGTGCCTTTGCCGCCCGAGATGATCGCGCCGGCGTGGCCCATGCGCTTGCCGGGAGGCGCCGTGACGCCCGCGATGAATCCGACGACCGGTTTTTTCATGTGTTCCTTGACCCAGCGCGCCGCTTCTTCCTCGTCGGTTCCGCCGATCTCGCCGACCATGACCACGCCTTCGGTTTCCGGATCGTCGTTGAACAGCTTCATCACGTCGATGTGCTTCATGCCGTTGACAGGATCGCCGCCGATGCCCACACAGCTCGACTGACCGAGGCCCACGGCAGTGAGCTGGCCGACCGCTTCATAGGTGAGCGTTCCCGAGCGCGAAACGACGCCGATCGGGCCTTTGCGATGGATGTGGCCGGGCATGATGCCGATCTTGAGCTCGTCGGGCGTGATCACTCCGGGGCAGTTGGGCCCGATCAGGCGGGTCTTGCGGCCCTGCATGCGGTACCGGGTGCGGATCATGTCGCGCACCGGTATGCCGTCGGTGATGCAGATGACCAAGTCGAGATCGGCGTCGACCGCTTCGTCGATCGCGGCCGCGGCAAAAGGCGGCGGCACGTAAATGACCGAGACCGTCGCGCCGGTGGCGGCTTTCGCTTCTTTCACCGTTTCGAAAATCGGCACGCCTTCGAAACTCTGTCCGCCTTTCTTGGGCGTGACGCCGGCGACGTAGCACAGACGCCCGTTCGCGTATTCGATTCCCATGCGCGTGTGGAACTGACCGGTCTTGCCGGTGATTCCCTGCGTCATGACCCGGGTATTCTTGTTGATCAGGATGCTCATGGGTTTACTTGCCTTCGATGGCTTTGACGACTTTCTCGGCCGCGTCCGCCATGTTCGATGCGGAAATGATGGGAAGACCCGAGTCGGCGAGGATTTTCTTGCCGAGCTCGACGTTCGTGCCTTCGAGACGCACCACGAGCGG
>JAQGMV010000157.1 GCA_028292225.1 Betaproteobacteria bacterium | reverse complement strand
AACACTGGTTTTATTGTCGACGTGGTGGAATTGGTAGACACGCCGTCTTGAGGGGGCGGTGGCGAAAGCCGTGAGAGTTCGAGTCTCTCCGTCGACACCATATATAGCGGGATTCAGCAGCCAGGATTCAGGATTCAGATATGCCTGAAGAGCCGGAACGTCGCATCGCGCGGCTTATCCAATCTGTGGATAGGGCCGATGCGGCTTCGACGCCGTCGCGCGGGCGCCTCGGACGCTGAATCCCGGATACTGAATCCCGCATCCTGGCTCATCCGATGCTCGAAAATTATTTTCCCATCCTGATGTTCATCGTCGTCGGCCTCGCGGTCGGCGTGGTGCCGCTGCTGCTCGGGGGGGGAATCTCGCGCCTGCTCGGCGTTCACCGCCCGGACAGCGAGAAGCTCTCGCCGTACGAGTGCGGTTTCGAAGCGTTCGAAGACGCGCGCATGAAGTTCGACGTGCGCTATTACCTCATCGCGATCCTGTTCATTCTTTTCGATCTCGAGATCGCATTTCTTTTCCCGTGGGCCGTCGTGCTCCAGGAGATCGGTCTCTTCGGTTTCCTCGCGATGGTCATGTTTCTCGCCATTCTCGTCGTGGGCTTCGTCTACGAATGGATGAAGGGCGCACTGGAGTGGGAGTGACGTATGGGTGCTCCTGAAAATCTCGCCGACAAGGGCTTCCTCACCACGACGGCCGACACGCTCATCAACTGGACGCGCACCGGCTCGCTCTGGCCAATGACTTTCGGTCTGGCGTGCTGCGCGGTCGAGATGATGCACGCCGGTGCCGCGCGCTACGACCTCGACCGCTTCGGCATCGTGTTCCGGCCGAGCCCGCGCCAGTCCGACGTCATGATCGTCGCAGGCACGCTGTGCAACAAGATGGCGCCGGCGCTGCGTAAGGTCTACGACCAGATGGCCGAGCCGCGCTGGGTGATTTCGATGGGCAGTTGCGCGAACGGCGGCGGGTACTACCACTACTCGTATTCTGTCGTGCGCGGCTGCGACCGCATCGTGCCGGTCGATATCTACGTTCCCGGCTGTCCTCCGACGGCTGAAGCGCTGCTCTACGGCATCATCCAGCTTCAGAACAAGATAAAACGCACGAACACCATCGCCCGCTGATGTCCAGGATAGAAACGCTCACCACGGCGCTTGCCGCCGCACTCGGCGACAAGCTCGTCTCGGTCAAAACCGATCTCGGCGAAGTCACCGCAGTCGTGCGGCCGCAGGACCTCATCAGCGCAACGACTGCGTTGCGAGACGCTGCGGATCTCAGGTTCGAGCAGCTCCTCGACGTGTGCGGCATGGATTACAGCACGTTCGGCGGCGTCTGGGACGGCTCGCGGTTCGCGGTCGTGTATCACCTGCTGAGCCTCACGCACAACTGGCGGTTGCGCCTGCGCACTTTTGCCGCGGATGACGATTTCCCGGTCGTCGACTCGGTGCTCGGCGTGTGGGCGTCGGCGAACTGGTACGAGCGCGAAGCGTTCGACCTCTACGGCATCGTCTTCGAAGGGCATCCCGACCTGCGCCGGCTCCTCACGGACTACGGCTTCGTCGGGCACCCGTTCCGCAAGGATTTCCCGGTTTCGGGCAACGTCGAGATGCGCTACGACCCGGACCAGCGGCGCGTCATCTACCAGCCGGTCACGATCGAGCCTCGCGAGATCACGCCGCGCATCATCCGCGAAGAGAACTACGCGGACGTGCAGACCGACAAGAAGGGTGTGTAGGCATGGCTGAAATTCGGAACTACACGATGAATTTTGGCCCGCAGCATCCCGCGGCCCACGGGGTGCTTCGCCTCGTCCTCGAACTCGACGGCGAAGTGATCGAGCGCGCCGACCCGCACATCGGTCTGCTGCACCGCGCGACCGAGAAGCTTGCCGAGACCAGGACCTTCATCCAGAACCTGCCGTACATGGACCGTCTCGACTACGTGTCGATGATGTGCAACGAGCACGCGTATGTGATGGCGATCGAGAAGCTTCTGGGCATCGAGGTGCCTGTGCGGGCGCAATACATCCGCGTGATGTTCGACGAGATCACGCGCATCCTGAACCACCTGCTGTGGCTCGGCGCGCACGGCCTCGACATCGGCGCGATGACTGTCTTCCTCTACTGCTTCCGCGAGCGCGAAGACCTCATGGACGTGTACGAGGCGGTGTCAGGCGCTCGCATGCATGCGGCCTACTATCGTCCGGGCGGGGTGTACCGCGATCTGCCCGACCGCATGCCGCTGTACGAGGTCTCGAAGTATCGCGACGAATCGAAGGTGCGCGAGCTCAACAAGAACCGCGAAGGCTCGGTGCTCGATTTCATCGAGGACTTCACCAACCGCTTCCCGCGGTACGTCGACGAATACGAGACCCTGCTCACCGACAACCGCATCTGGAAGCAGCGCACCGTCGGCATCGGCGTCGTGTCCGCGGAGCGCGCGAAAGCGCTCGGCTTCACCGGCCCCATGCTGCGCGGCTCGGGTATCGAGTGGGACCTGCGCAAGACGCAGCCCTACGAGGTTTACGGCGAGCTCGACTTCGACGTGCCGGTCGGCGTGAATGGCGACTGCTACGACCGTTATCTCGTTCGTATCGAGGAGATGCGCCAGGCGAACCGGCTGGTGAAGCAGTGTATCGCGTGGATCAGGAACAACCCGGGTCCGGTCATGATCGACAATTTCAAAGTCGCGCCGCCCGCGCGGGTATCGATGAAGAGCAACATGGAAGAGCTCATTCATCACTTCAAGCTCTACACCGAAGGCATGCACGTTCCCGCCGGCGAAGCATATGCGGCGGTCGAGCACCCGAAAGGCGAGTTCGGCATTTACCTCGTGTCGGACAACGCCAACAAGCCTTACCGCCTGAAGATCCGGGCACCGGGTTTCGCGCATCTCGCGGCTTTCGACGAGATGGCGCGCGGCCACATGATCGCCGATGCGGTCGCGATCATCGGCACCCAGGACATCGTATTCGGGGAGATCGACCGATGAATGCGCCGATGGTGCTCTCGCCCGACGCGCTCGTGAAGATCGACGCCGCCGTTGCCAAGTATCCGCCGGACCAGAAGCAGTCGGCCGTGATGGCTGCGCTCACGATTGCGCAGGACGAGAAAGGCTGGCTCTCGACCGAGACCATGGATTTCGTCGCCCACTATCTGGGCATGCCGCCGATCGCCGTGTACGAGGTCGCATCGTTCTACACGATGTACGATCTGAAGCCGATCGGGCGTCACAAGCTCACGATCTGTACGAATCTGCCTTGCGCGCTCCAGGGCGCGACAGCCGCGGCGAAGCACCTGAAGGAAACGCTCGGCATCAACTTCAATGAAACGACTGCCGACGGCCGCTTCACGCTGAAAGAGGGCGAATGCCTGGGCGCGTGCGGCGACGCGCCGGTGCTCCTGCACAACAACAAGCGCATGATCTGCGCGATGACGCCCGACCGGCTCGACGCGCTCCTGCGTGATCTCGGCGGATCGGACGATCCGGCGAGTCCAAAGAAGGATCTGACCTAATGGGCCTCCCGGTACCTCCGTTCGCAGCCGAGATCTTCGGGCCCGACGCCGTTCTGATGAAAGGCCTCAACGGCCTGAACTGGCGTCTGGGCGATTACGAGGCACGCGGCGGCTACCAGGCGCTGCGCAAGATTCTCTCCGAAGGCCTCACGCCCGAGCAGGTGATCAACACCGTCAAGGCGTCGGCGCTGCGCGGGCGCGGCGGCGCAGGCTTCCCCACGGGACTCAAATGGAGCTTCATGCCGAAGCAGTACACCGGCGTGAAATATCTGGTGTGCAATTCGGACGAAGGCGAGCCGGGCACGTTCAAGGATCGCGACCTGCTGCGCTACAACCCGCACATCGTCATCGAAGGGATGATCATCGCCGGTTATGCGATGGGCATCCCGGTGGGTTACAACTACATCCACGGCGAGATCTGGGACGCGTACGAGCGCTTCGAGGAAGCGCTTGCCGAAGCGCGCAGCGCCGGCTATCTCGGCCAGAACATCCTCGGCAGCCCGTTCAACTTCGAGCTCTACGGCCACCACGGTTTCGGCGCGTATATCTGCGGCGAGGAAACCGCGCTCCTCGAGTCGCTCGAAGGCAAGAAAGGCCAGCCCCGCTTCAAGCCGCCTTTCCCCGCGAGCTACGGACTCTACGGCAAACCGACGACGATCAACAACACCGAGACTTTTGCCGCGGTCCCGTGGATCATCATGAACGGCGGCGAAGCTTTCCTGAACCTCGGCAAGCCCAACAACGGCGGCACCAAGATCTTCTCGATCTCGGGAGACGTCGCGCGGCCCGGCAACTACGAGATCAGACTTGGAACACCGTTTGCGAAGCTGCTCGAGATGGCAGGCGGGATGCGCGGCGGCAAAAAGTTGAAAGCGGTGATCCCGGGCGGCTCGTCGATGCCGGTGCTCCCCGCCGACATCATGATGGCGACCGACATGGATTACGACTCGATCGCCAAGGCGGGCTCGATGCTCGGCTCCGGCGCGGTCATCGTCATGGACGAGACGCGCTGCATGGTGCGCTCGCTGCTGCGGCTCTCGTACTTCTATTACGAGGAATCGTGCGGACAGTGCACGCCGTGCCGCGAAGGCACCGGCTGGCTCTACCGCATGGTCGACCGCATCGAGCACGGCAAAGGCAGGCCCGAGGATCTCGACATGCTCAACGACGTCGCCGACAACATCCAGGGCCGCACGATCTGTGCGCTCGGCGACGCGGCCGCGATGCCGGTGCGGGCGTTCATCAAGCATTACCGCGAAGAATTCCAGCATCACATCGACCACAAGACCTGTCTTGTGCCCGACTACATCTAAACAGCCATGCTTGAACTAGAAATCGACGGCAAGACGCTCGAAGTGCCCGAAGGCAGCACCGTCATGGATGCGGCCAACCAGCTCGGCATCTACGTGCCGCACTTCTGCTATCACAAGAAGCTGTCGATCGCGGCCAACTGCCGCATGTGCCTGGTGCATGTCGAGAAAGCGCCGAAGCCGCTTCCCGCGTGCGCGACGCCGGTCACCAAAGGCATGAAGGTCTGGACCCACTCCGATCTCGCGGTCGATGCGCAGAAAGGCGTGATGGAGTTTCTGCTCATCAACCATCCGCTCGACTGCCCGATCTGCGACCAGGGCGGCGAATGCCAGCTCCAGGATCTCGCGGTGGGGTACGGCTCGAGCGGCTCGCGCTACGACGAAGACAAGCGCGTGGTGGTCAACAAGAACCTCGGGCCGCTCATCTCGACCGACATGACGCGCTGCATCCACTGCACGCGCTGTGTGCGCTTCGGCCAGGAGATCGCCGG
>JAQGMV010000327.1 GCA_028292225.1 Betaproteobacteria bacterium | reverse complement strand
TTGGCGTCGCGTGCGATGGACGCATCGAGAAAGTAGGTGCACGGCATCGCGCCGATGAACACGAACACGTGACGCACCGGACGCACCGTTACCTCAAAGGTCAGCGTGTTCTTCCACCGCACCGACTCGAGCGTCTCGCCACCCATGACCGCGTCGAGCTCGGTATGCACGAGCAGCGTGATGTTCGGCGTCTTCTCGATGCGGTGGATGAGGTAACGGGACATGGAGTCGGCCAAGCCCTGCCCCCGCACCAGGATGTACACGCGATGCGCGAAACCTGCGAGATACACGGCCGCCTGCCCCGCCGAGTTGCCGCCGCCGAGGATGGCGACTTCCTCGCCGCGCACCAGCAGGCTTTCGAGATAGCTTGCCGCATAGTGCACGCCCGTTCCCACATAGCGTTCGATGCCCGGGAGGTCCGGCCGGCGGTACACGACACCGGACGCGACGATCACCGTGCGCGCGCGAGCGGTTTCGCCGCTCGACAACGCAAGGCGAAGCTCGGCGGAGTCGATCGACAGCGCCGACACGTCCTCGGGAATCGCGAATTCGGCGCCGAATTTCTGGGCCTGCTGCCACGTGCGGCCGGCCAGCGCCTGGCCTGATATGCCCGTCGGAAAACCCGGATAGTTCTCGATGCGCGAGCTCGTACCGGCCTGCCCCCCCGGTGCGAGCCGCTCGAGCACGAGGACCTTCAGGCCTTCGGAGGCCGCATAGACCGCGGCAGCGAGTCCCGCCGGTCCCGCGCCGACGATCGCGACGTCATACACGCCGTGCTCGACCGCGAGGCTCGACGCACCAAGGCATTCGGCTACTTTCTCGATCGTCGGATTGCGCAGGACCTGCCCGTTGCACAGCACGATCGGCGTGTCTTCAGGTCGCACGTCGAACTGTTCGAAGAGCCCTTCGACGTCCTCGGCCTGCTCTAGATCGACGTAGGCGTAAGGCGTCCCGTTACGCGTCAGGAAATCGCGCAGCTTCAGGGTCTCGGCCGCGTAGCGCGAGCCGATCAGGGTCACCGGGCCGACGTGCTGCGCGATCATGCGCATGCGGCGCAGGATGAACGCCTGCATGATCAGCTCGCCGAGATCGGGATTGATCGCCATCACCTCGCGCAGGCGCTCCTGCGCAACCGCGATCGCGCGCACGCTCCCGCGCGCGCGGCCTGCGATCAGCGCCGCCCTGCCCGCCATCATCGTCGTCTCGCCGGTGAACATTCCGGGCAAAAAGGTCGCGACGACGCTTTCGCCGCGCACCCCGCGCCACACGCCCTCTATGGCGCCCTCGATCACGGCATACAGCGGCCGGCCGCGGTCGCCGACATGCCAGAGCCACTCGCCGTGAGAAAAGTGCTTTTCGGTCCCAGCGCGGCGAAGGATTTCGAATTGGCGCTCGGTCAGGGTCGGGAAGAGCTCGTGCAGGCGCGTGTCGGTGCCTGCAGCCCACGGGGGCGGTGCGTCGTCTTCGGGTTGTTCGGGTGCGCTCATGGGAGGGGTCTCAACATCGGGCGTGTGGTGCCGCTCGGCGAGCTCCGGCGTGGTCAGATTACCTGACGGCGGCGCGTTGCGCGCACCGGCGCCTCAAGGCGCCTTCATGTGCCTGATCACGTGCCCGACCGATTTGGCTTCAGGCGCGTAAACCTGCATCGCCGCCCCGGCAACGCCGAAGAGCACCGCGACCGCGAGTATCGGCCAGACCGTTTTGCGCAACGCGGTGCGCAGCCAGTACTCTCCGGTGATGTGCCGGAGCCGGCGATACAGGCCGGTGCCGAGCGCCGCATCGAGTGTGAGCTCCGCGAACAGCGCGGGCGCGATCCAGATGATCCACAGCGCGGCGAAAATGGCTGAGGCGAGCGCCACGATCGCGAGCACGACGACTGTCAGCTCCTCGAGGTCGAGCGCGGAACCGGCGGCGTCGGCGGCATCGGACGCGGCGTCCGAAGCAGCGCTCCCATCAGGCGGGTCGCTGACCAGACTGCCGTCGTCGAACGAGCCCGACGCGCCACCCCCTCCGAACTGCCCGCCCGCGCCGCTCCACGGCAGCGGCGCATCGACCGCTGCGGCGCCCTGCGAACCGCTTCCGCCGTCGAAATCCGGCACGCCGACGAAGTCGTCCCACCTGAGCCGCAGCCAGCACCACAGAAAGAAAAGGAATGCCGCATAAGCCGCACCGACCGCGAGCGGATAGCGAATCCACATCGTGTGGAGCCCGCCATGCAGCAGCGTGACGGAAGCGAGGAAGCCGGTTGCCGCGGTGAGCGCTACGATCAGCATCATCTGCAAGCGCAGCGAATGCAGTCGTTCGAGGACGCGCCTCACCCGTGCGAGCTCCCGGGCGCGTGTAATGAAGCCTGTTTTCATTTTTTTTCGAGTATGCCAGCATCCGGCACCAGACCCGAGCGCGCATCACCACGAAGGCCGCCTATGACCCGCGTTGCCGTTTCGATCCTGCTGCTCGCCGCGTCCGTCTGCTCATTCACCGGCAGCCGCGCGTACTCCCAGTCCTACCCGGCCAAACCGATCCGAGTCATCATTCCCGCGGCGCCGGGCGACAGTTGCGACGTGCTCGCGAGGCTGGTCGGGCAGAAGATGAGCGAGCGCCTGGGACAGCCGCTCACGATAGACAACCGCCCCGGCGCAGGCGGCCAGCTCGGGCTCGTGCTGCTCAGGCAGGCGGCACCCGACGGATACACCATCGCGTGCGGACAGGGCGGCAACATGGTGATCGTGCCGCTCTCGTATCAGAAGGTCGATTACGACACGGCGAAGGATTTCGCGCCGGTTGCGCTGATGGCTTCGAACTTCCTCGCGCTGGTGGTGCACCCGACGGTGCCTTTCAGGTCGATGAAGGACCTCATCGACTACGCCAAGGCCAATCCGCGCAGGCTCTCGTTCGGCACAACGGGTGAAGGCGCGTTCCTGCACTTCGCCATCGAGCTGCTGCGCAAGGATGCCGGCTTCACCTACACCCATGTGCCTTACAAGGCCGTGTCGAACATCGTCACCGACATCCTCGGCGGGCGCATCGACGCGACCCTCGGCTCGTTCATCTCGCTCCAGCCGCACGTCGCCGCGGGCAAGCTGCGGATGCTCGGTGTTGCGCGGGCGACGCGCGCTCCGGCGTACCCCGAGTTCCCGACCATTGCGGAGACGGTGCCGGGCTACACGTCCGGCGGCTGGTTCGGCTTCATCGCGCCTGCGGCCGCGCCGAAGGAGATCGTCGCGCTGCTCAACCGCGAGGTGAACCGCGCGATGATGCTGCCTGACGTGCGCGAGAAGATGACCACTTTCGGTCTCGAGATCCACACCGAGACGCCGGAGTTCTTCACGGACACCATCCGCAGCGACGTCGTCAAATGGGGCAAGCTCGCTCGCGACATCGGATTCAAGCCGCGGTGAACCGCGCGAAACTGCGCAACCGCTCCGCCTACTTCTCCAGGCTCGCCAACAGACTTCTCGCTCGCACGTGCTCGCTCGCGGCGGCTTTAGTGAGCCACTCGACGGCTTTGCCTTTGTCGGCTGCGACGAGCTCGCCATTGAGATAGGCGACGCCCAGAAAATACTGCATCGCCGTCTGCCCGCGCGCGGTGCCCGGACCGGTGGATTTCGACGAGCGAAACAGGACAGTCGGAGGCTCTCCCGTTCCCGCAGCGAACGCTTCCATCTCGGTCACGATCCGGGAGAAAAACACGGCTGCCGCGTTGCGAACATGATTTTTCTGCGCGTCGGGAGCCGAGCTTTCAAGGCGCCGCGCGAGCAACGCGAGCAGCGCGAACGGCGAACTCCCCGGCGTGACGTCGCCCGAATACACCGTTTTCAGCAGGAGCCGGTCGACTTCGGTAAGCGCCTTGATCCGCCCGAAATAGCTCAGCACCGAATTGAGCATCGGGTGTCCGTTGAAACCCATCGCGTGCATCGCCTCGTGCTGCATGCAACCGTAGGCCGACCGCTCCTTCGCCAGGATGCGCGCGCTCGTAATGACGAAGCGACTCGACTTGAAATTCGCCCTGCAATGTGGCGGTTCCGCCGCCTCGTCATCAATGAATTCGACCCGGAAATTCGCCGACTGCTCGTCGCTTTCCGCAACCTCAAGGCCGGCGACTTGCGCGACGATCTTCAACTCCCGGAGCGCGTGCTGCTTATGGCGCTCGACAGCCCTTCCGGAAAACGCGACACGGATCGGACCCTGCCACTTCTGGACGGCGACCGGATAACCCGTCTGCTGCCATGACGCTTCCCATGCCGTGGTGAGCACGTCTTCGACACTTTGTGCGGCGGCGGGCGATGAAGAGATCGCGCTGCAGACCGCAGTGAGAAGTAAGGCCGCATGAAGACTGCGGCATATCGCGTTCATAGCATTCTCCACGACCGGTTGCTGTGTCGCACGCGGCGCCCGCTCCAGCAGGCCCAGCTCCATTTCTACAGCATCAGTGCTTGCCTGCCAACGCGTCGCGGATCTCGCGCAGCAGCAGCACGTCTTCCGGCGGTGGCGGCGCTTCCTTCGGGTTCTCTTCCTGCTTGCGCCGCAGGCGATTGACTGCGCGGACCAGCAGGAACACGGCAAACGCGACGAGCACGAAAGACACGATGTTGTTGATGAACATGCCGTAGTTGAACGTGACCGCGCCGGCTTTCTGCGCGGCGTCGACGGTCAGGTAAGGCCCCGGCACCACGCCGGGTTTCAGCACCGCGAACATGTTGGAAAAATCCACCTTGCCGAGCAGCAGCCCTATCGGCGGCATGATGAGGTCTTTCACCATCGAATCGACGATCTTGCCGAAAGCCGCGCCGATGATGATGCCGACCGCCATGTCGACGACGTTGCCCTTGATCGCGAATTCTCGAAATTCCCTCAACATTTCAGTCTCCATGCGCGTAGCCACGCGTCACGCAAAGGCCGCAGTATACCGGCGGCATCTGGCACAATGACGCATGTCCAATCCCCGCCCGAGCCGCATGTTTCGTCGCCTCTGCGCCGTCACAAGCGCTGTGGCCGTCTGCGTGCTGGCGTTTCCCGCCCACGCTGCGCGCGACTGCGAGATGAACGGCGAACGCGTGAATCCCGATAACGGCTCCACGTATGCGGGCAAGACGGGAATGATGAAGTGCGTCGACCGCGACAGCGGCAAGGTCCTGCTGGAGGAGGAATATCGAAACGGCCGGGCGATCGGTTATCGGAAGCGGGTCGACCTGTTCGGCGGCACGAGCATCGGCACCTACAACGAGCAGGGCAATCGCGAGGGCGAGTACAAGGAGTTCGATCCGGCGGGCAATCTCGTTGCCGAAGAGCGCTACGCGAACGGCGCGAATTCCGGCATCCAGCTGCACTACCACAAGAACAGACAGGTGCAGCGCCGCGCCTTCAGCGTGCCGGGCAAAGGCAGCATCGCGAGCGTCGAATACAACGATCGCGGCCAGATCACCGAGCTGCGCTGCGCCGACAAGCCGGTGCTCGGGGAAGATCGCGCGCTGTGCGGGTTCGACGGAAAACCCTCGGATGTCTTGTTCTACAAGGCGAAGGGCGAGCCCGGCGGCCAGGCGCGTTTTGAGGCCGGCAAGCGTGTATCGATGACGGCGATCGGCGCGGGCGGCACCGTTTCGCGCAGCGAAGAAGTGCACGGCGAGCGTCGCACCTTGCGGGAACACTATCCCGAGGGACAGCCCAGGCTCGAGACGGTCGTCGTGGGCAACCGCAAGGAAAGCGAGCGCGAGCTCGCGCGCAGCGGCCAGCCGGTGCGGGACTCGCGCTGGAACGACGGCTACAAGATGGAAGAGACGCTCTGGTACCTGAACGGCCAGCCCAAGAGCAAGACCCGCTGGGAACGCGCCGGCAATGAGGTGCTGGTGAAAGCCGAGGAGTTCTGGGACAACGGCAAGCCTCGCGCGCGCACGGTCAGCGAAGAGCGCCGCGGCCCGGTCGGCGTGCAGCAGACCTTCACCGAAGGCGGCGTGCTCGAATCCGAATCGACTTACGAGCTCGGCAAGCTCGCGCGCCGCAAAAGCTACAAGGACGGCCGGCTCGTGAGCGACGAAGAATATTTCGAGGACGGATCGCGCAAGTCGCTGCGCAAGGCCGACTGATTTGCGTCATCAGGGCACCATACGTCGTCCGAAGATCTCCCGTTTACCATTTACCGTTTACGAAAGAAAGATGGAACACAGCGCAGCATTGCACGCCATCCAATTCGCAGTCGCCCCGGTTTTTCTGCTCACTGCCGTCGCGAGCCTGATCGGCGCGCTCGCGACGCGGCTCGCGCGCATCATCGACCGCGCACGCGACATCGAGGAGCGGCTCCTCGCCGGCAACGTGATCAGCGAGACAGCGGCGCGCGAGGAGTTGAGGCGGGCACGCGTGCGCGCCTGGATCGTCAACGGATCGCTGGCGCTGCTCACGATCTCCGCCGCGCTGATCGGCGCCACCGTCATGACCCTTTTCATCGGCGGCACCGGCTCTGCGCGCAGCGAAACCCTGATCCCGTGGACCTTCCTCGGCGGGCTCGTGAGCTTCATCCTCGCCCTGCTGTGCTTCCTGATCGAGACCCTGCTCGCGACGCACCTGCTGAACTTCGGCAAGCACTGACGCTTCGATTCAAACTGCCTCGAGCGGCACGTTGAGCGTCGTGCCCGGCACCACGATCCCGCCGCGATCGCCCGGCGTGACGCTGCCGTAGCGCACCGCAAAGGCTTCCGGCAGCTCGCGCCCCTTCTGCGGACACAGCCACAGACGCAGCAGGTGCCGCTGACGCCCCGGCTCGGGCCAGTTCTCGAAATCGGTTCGCGAGTGCAGGACCTGGTGGTTGTGCAGGAACTGAATGTCGCCGGGCTCGAAAGTCATCGAAAGATGTACCCCCGGATCGTTCGTGATCGCGTCGAGCAGATCGAGCGCTGACCAGTGCTCGGGGGTCAGCCGCTTCGCCGCGGGGAAATTCGCCTGCGCCGATTCGATGTACTGCCGCACGTATATCGTCGAGAGCCTGCCGTCATGCCAGTGGAATACCGGCATGTCGAACCATGGGAGCATGCTTTCGGGCACTTCGCCGCGCCGATCGGTGGGAAAAGGCTGGAAGAGCAGCGGCAGGAGATCGGGAGCGCGCTTCAGCATCTCGTTGTAGCAGGTGGTGGACGACGCGATGAAGCTTTCCCCGCCCGCTTTCGCAGTTTCAAGGCAGAGCAGCCCCACGACGTCGACCGAGTCGGTGTGGTATTCGAGCTTGCGCCGGGTCTGGTAGTAGCGGACGTTCGGGTCGGTCACGTCCACCCCGAGATCCTTCACGTGTCCGAGCAGGTGGCCTTTCGCATTCTGCGAGCGCGGCTTCCCGAAATACGAGCCGATGCCCATATAGGCGATCGCGGTCTGTTCCCGCGTATAGCGCTCGACCGGCAACCCGCGCATCAGGACGAAGCCGCGGCCTTCCAACAGGTCGTTCATCAGGGCCGTGAGGCGCGGGCCGAGTCGCGGTAAAGCGAAGCTTCCCGGCGTGATGTCCGCGAGCGCTGCGCCGGAAGCGGAAAACCCGCGTATCGCGAGCCGGAGCTCGTCCAGGTCTCCCGCGCTGAAGCGAAACACCCAGTCCTCACGCGCGGCCATGCCGGCGCCATACCACGCCGCCGGCCCGTGCAAAGCGCCGGGAGGCATACGTCCGGCTGATGGCCCGGTGTCGAATTGCATGACCTGCCTCTCCTGCCATGAACCGGCGATATCATACATTCGAGCTAGATCGACAGGGCTAGTGACCGATGTCCGGTTTGCGCTACGCTCAACCCGGGCGGTGCGGCGACGCGCGTAAAATCCACGCCAGGCAGGGCATCGATCGTTCGCTATACCAGGGGTAAATCATGGACACCACTCAGAGTGCATCCAGCAGCGCCGACAACACCTATCGCCAGTTGATCGACATCGGCATCGCGCTGTCGGTCGAGCGCGACTCGGCGAAGCTCATGGAGCGCATCCTGCTCGAAGCCAAGGCCTTCACCAACGCGGACGCGGGAACCCTCTATCTCAACCACGAGGACCAGGAGCTCACCTTCCAGATCGTTCGCAACGACACGCTCAACATCGCTTACGGCGGCACGACCGGCGCCGAGATCAAGTTCAAGCCGGTGCGGCTCGTTACGGACCTGGGCACCCCCAACCTGAACAACGTCGCGTCCTACAGCGCGATCACCGGCAAGGTGATCAACGTGCCGGACGCGTATTCGGACGAGGACGAGTGGGATTTCTCGGGAACCAAGCGTTTCGACGACTCGACCGGCTACCACTCGAAATCGTTTCTCACGGTGCCGCTGAAGAACCACGAGGGCCTGGTGATCGGCGTGATGCAGCTCATCAACGCCAAGGACGCGGAAGGCAACGTGGTCGCTTTCCATGAAACCATCGTCCCGCTGGTCGAAGCCCTCGCGTCCCAGGCAGCGGTCTCGATCGACAACCACATGCTGATCGAAGCGCAGCGGCGGCTGCTCGATTCGTTCATCGAGCTCATCGCCGCGGCGATCGACGCCAAGTCGCCCTATACCGGAGGCCACTGCCAGCGCGTTCCCGAGCTCACCAAGATGCTGACGCGCGCCGTTTGCGACTCGGAACAGGAGCCTTTCAGGGACTTCAGCCTCGACGACGACGGCTGGTACGAGCTGCACATCGCGTGCTGGCTGCACGACTGCGGCAAGGTGACCACACCCGAGTACGTCGTCGACAAGGCGACCAAGCTGGAGACGATCTACGACCGCATCCACGAAGTGCGCATGCGCTTCGAGGTGTTGAAACGCGACGCCGAGATCGCGTATCTCAAGGGCCGGGTCGAAGGCGGCGACGACGCGGTGCTCCGCGCGGCGTACCATGCCGAGCTTGCGGCGCTGGACGACGACTTCGCTTTCATCGCCGAGTGCAACGTCGGCGGCGAATTCATGGCCCCGCCGAAAATCGAGCGCCTGAAGAAAATCGCCGAGCGCACGTGGACGCGCACGCTCTCCGACCGCGTCGGCATCTCCCACGCCGAGAAGACGCGGCGCGAGCGCGAGCCGGAGAAAGCGCTGCCGGTGCGCGAAAAGCTGCTCGAGGACCGCAGCGACCACGTGATCGAGCGCGAAGCCGTCGACATCATCTCGCCCGAGAACAAGTGGGGATTCAAGCTGAAGATGCCGGAGCGCAAGTACAACCTTGGCGAGGTCTACAACCTGGGAATCGGCCGCGGCACGCTGAACGACGAGGAGCGCTACAAGATCAACGACCACATCATGCAGACGATCATCATGCTCGAAGGACTGCCGTTCCCGCGGCACCTGCGCCGCGTCGCCGAATACGCCGGCGGCCACCACGAGAAGATGGACGGCAGCGGTTACCCGCGCGGATTGAAGCGTGACGACATGTCGATACCCGCGCGAGTGATGGCGATCGCCGACATCTTCGAAGCGCTCACTGCCGCGGACCGTCCGTACAAGCCGGCGAAGAAGCTCTCAGAGTCGATCAAGATCATGGGTTTCATGGTCAAGGACAAGCACATCGATCCGGACCTCTTCAAGCTCTTCCTGTCCTCGGGCGTTTACAGGGAATACGCGGCGAAGTTCCTCAGCGCCGAGCAGATCGACGAAGTGGATCTCGCGCAGTATCTGGCGTAGCACACACAAGTAGCGCAGGCGCCCTCGCCTGCAGACAGTGATCTGTGGAGAACCGCAGGATGGGGGCCTAGGGGGGAAACCTTTTTGGTTTCCCCCGTACGTTCACCGGGCGTTCGCCGCAGGCACCCACGCCGGCGGTGCCATGAGCTCCACGTCGCTCATGACTTCCACCACGCACGGCCTGTTCATCGCGAAAGCCTTCTCGAGCGCGCCCTTGATCTCGCCGGGCTGCTCCACCCGGATGCCTCCGCAGCCCATCGCTTGCGCGACTTTCGCGAAGTTGAAGTCGCCGAAGCGCCAGAGCTCGTCCGACTTGCCGTGCATCTTCCCGCCGTAGTTATTGTTGAGCGACGGAAATTCCTGGCTCAGCGCGCGGTTGTTGTTGACCAGCACCACGAGATTGATGCCGTAGCGCAGCGCGGTGTCGAGCTCGGTCATGTGGTAGTACATGCCGCCGTCGCCGGTGAAACAGAGCACCGGCTGGTCGGGCAGCGCGCATTTCACGCCGATCGCGCCCGGCAGGCCCCATCCGAGCGAGCCCGCGCAGCGGATATAGCGCTGGCCCGGCTGCTTCAGGTCGATCATCTGGCTCGTCCACATGCCGGCGTGCCCGGTATCGGAGACGACGACGCCGTTCGCCGGCAGCATGTCCGCGATTTCCTTGCAGATGCGTTCCGGCCGGATCGGCGTCGCGTCCGAATTGAGCTTGGGCTCGAATGCCTTGCGCCAGTCGGCGACGAGTTGCTGCACGCGCACTACCCACGCCCTGGTCGTGCCTTCGACCGGCTTCGCGGCGTCGATGAGCTTGCGCAACGTGACTTTCGCGTCGCCCAGCAGGCTCACCTTGTTCGGATAGTTTCTGCCGAGCTCGGTCGGCTCGATGTCGAGCTGCATGACCGCGGCGCCCGCGGGGATGATCGACCAGTTCGCCGTCACCATGCCGCCCGCGGGGCTGCCGATGAAGAACACCAGATCGGCTTCGGACACCGCGCGGTTGGTGCATTCGCGCGAGTACGAGCCCGCAACGCCGACCGCGAGCGGGTGGGTGTCGAGGATCGTCCCTTTGCCGTTGAGCGAAGTCGCGACCGGGATCTGCAGCTTCTCGGCGAGCTCGACCACTTCGCGCTGCGCCTGGGACCACATCACGCCGCCGCCCGCGATGATGATCGGCTTCTTCGCGGCCGCGAGCACCGCTGCCGCTTCGCGCACGCGATCTGGCTCGGGCTCGGGACGGAACGGCGGGACGCGGGTGAACTGCGACTCGATCAGCGCTACGCCGTCGGTGTCGCCGAGCGGCACGTCCGATAGACGGCCCTGGAATCGCAGATGCACCGGGCCGGGCATTCCCGACACCGCAGTCCTGAAAGCCTGCCGCATGAGGTCAGGCAGGCGCGACGGCGAATCGACATTCACATTGGACTTGGTGACCGAATCGAACTGGCTGAAATCCTCGACTTCCTGGTACGCATGGCGATAGCGCGAGGCGCCTCCCGGACCGCCGGAGATCGCGACGACGGGTGAGCGCGCCATGAAGGCGTCGCGCAAGCCCGACGCGAGGTTCGACGCGCCGATCGGCTGCGCCATGCACACGCCGGGGCCGAGACGTGCGCGCGCATAGCCGTCCGCCATGTAACCGGCGGCCTTCTCGCTGTGCGCCACGACGCGCTGAACGCCCATCCCTTCCATGGCGACGAGTCCCTTGGACACGACCTGCGGCACGTAAAAGACGTGCGTGAGGCCGTAGCCCTGGATGATTTCCGCGAACAGCTTTGCCCCGGTGGTTTTTGCCATGCCGATCTCCCTTGGTTTGGTGCGCTGCGGCTTATTCTAGTGGACTCTTCCGGCACTAGCGGTAGAGCAGCACGGCCTCGCGCTGCTCGATCCATGCGTGCTCGTCAGGACAAGCAAGCGCGTCGAGATCATCGGCGCCTGCAGCGCTGTCATCGACCCACTCGCGCAGGCGTTCGCCGCCGTTGATGAGATCGATCGCGAGACGATCGCGCTCGTACTCGTACGGAAAATCGCGCCACAGGTCGTAGTCGGGACGGACCTTTCGCAGCGCCTTGAACGCGAGCGCCTGGAGGCGCCATGGGCGAAAGGCTTCGTGATCGTAAGCGGTATCGTCGACGTGTATCTGGATTCCGCCGCACAGCTTGCCCGAGTGCTTGTGAAAAGTGGGCTCGAACCAGCATTCGCGAAGCCGGCAGCCGCGCAGCCATTGCGGCGCCAGGGATTCCATCGCAGCGAGGAGCGCGCGAGGCTCGATGTCCGGCGCGCCGAAAAGCTCGAGCGGTCGCGTCGTTCCGCGGCCTTCGGAGAGCGTCGTGCCCTCCAGCATTACGGTGCCTGCATAGCAGCGCGCCATGGAAAGATTGGGGGCGTTGGGGCTCGGATTCACCCACGCGCGCTCATCCAGCGGCCAGCCGTAACCCGGCGCACTGTCGGGCGCCCACCCTTCCATCGCAACGACCTCGTACTCGACGTCGATCCGCAGCGTGCGTATGAACCAGTGCCCGAGCTCGCCGAGCGTGAGGCCGTGCCGCATCGGCATCGGGCCTGCGCCTACGAAGCTTTCCCAGCCGCTGCGAAGCGTCAGCCCTTCGACCGGGCGGCCCGCGGGGTTCGGTCGATCGAGCACCCATACGGTCTTGCCGTGCTCTGCCGCAGCTTCGAGCACGTAGCGCAGCGTCGTGATGAAGGTGTAGATGCGGCAGCCGAGGTCCTGCAGGTCGACGAGCAGCACGTCGAAGCTGTCCATCATCGCCGGCGTCGGCCGGCGCACTTCACCGTAAAGGCTGAACACCGGAATGCCGTGGACAGGGTCGAGATAGTTTGGCGACTCGACCATGTTGTCCTGCTTGTCGCCGCGCAAGCCGTGCTGTGGGCCGAAAGCCGCCGCCAGGTCGATCTCGTCGCACGCCTCGAGCGCATCGAGCGAGTGCACGAGATCGCGAGTAACGGACGCGGGGTGGGCGAGCAACGCCACGCGCTTACCCGCGAGGCGCTTACGCAGCGCGGGGTTGTCCAGTAACCGATCGATGCCGAAGTTCATAAATCGGGGTCAGACCCCGACCGCGAAAATCGGGGTCTGTCCCCGATTTCGCCGAGCTCGAGAGTGAAGGCATCAGGATGGTGGAAATCGGGTTTGTCGGCAGGATGCCCGAGCGCCCAGTACGACAACGTCCCGTCGGTGTCTTCTATCACGGCAGAGAGGCCGAGGGTGAGCACCGCGCCGGATGACGGTCGATCGAGGCGGATCCGTGCATTCAGCTCGAGGCGTTGCGCACCGCGGCTCAGCGTGATCTGCGGATCGAGCGCGGCGTCGCCCGCCGGCTTTGCCTCGCGATAGCGCTCGAATGCATAAGCCGCCCACTCGCCCGAAGGCGAGAAATTGAATTCGTGATACGCGGCAGCGCCGTCTTGCCTGATGAACATTTCGAAGCAGGTGTGTTGCCAGAGATTGTCTGTAAACCGGGGCAGACCCGGCTCGGGCACGCGAATGCGCGAAAGCCCGCCTTCCAGCACGTACGCTGCGCTGAGCGCTCCATCGGGTGATCGCCTTACGCGCACTCGCACAGCACGCACTGCGTTTGTCGGTGTTGCCGGATGACAGGTGAGGCTAACCGCGTGCTGCACTTGTGAACCTGTGTTGTTCGTCCTTCGACTTCGGCACTTGCTGCCTGCGCCCAGGACGAACGGCTGGAATAGCACACGCATGCCGTTCGTGCTGAGCCCCCTTCGACACGCTCAGGACCGGCTTCGACTTCACGGCTTATCCTTGCCGTTCGCCCTGAGCGTAGCTATGGCGAAGTCGAAGGATGGACGGCTTGCCCGTCAGTTCTAATCGAACTTCGTCCCGATGAGCTTGAAGATCTTGCCGTACTTCTCGTAGTCCGACTTGAAGCGCGCCGCGGTCTGCTCGGGCGTCATGTACCACGGCTCGAATGCCTCGAGCTTGTTGTCCGGTCGGTCGAGCACTTTCTTGATCTCGCCGTTGATGCGGTCGACGATAGCCTTCGGCGTGCCGGCCGGCGCCATGACAGCGACCCAGCCGCGGAATTCGTAACCGGGTATGCCGGATTCGGCGATCGTCGGCGTTTCGGGGAACTGCTTGAGGCGGACATCCGACGTGACGCCGAGCAGGCGCAGGCGCTTCGCCTGCAACTGCGTGAGCACCGCCGCGGGCGTGCCTACGATGAGCTGCGTCTCACCGGATACGACCGCAGTCGTCGCGGGGCCGCCGCCTTTG
>JAQGMV010000283.1 GCA_028292225.1 Betaproteobacteria bacterium | reverse complement strand
CCGCCCGGAACGGAGCCGGATCGATCTGGTAGAGGCGCTGCCCCGCTTTTACGTCGGCGCCTTCCGTGAAATCGCGCTTGAGCACGATGCCATCGACGCGGGTGCGGACCTGCGCGACGAGGTACGGAGATGTCCGGCCCGGGAGCTCGGTCGTCACCGGTACGGTTGCCCTTTGCACCGTGACCACCGACACTTCCGGCGGTTGCGCGGCGGGCGCGGCCGGCTTCGCACCGCTGCAACCGGCCAGCGCAGCAAGCGCTGCGACGAGCGCCGCGCCCGATGCCGTAACCGGTGCTGTTGCTGTTGAATTGTTCGTTCGTGATGCAAACATCGACGCCTCCCACGCGGTGCTTCATAAGGAGCAAACGCTCCCGACATCGGGTACTTCGTCACTCGAAAACTGCCAGTGGTTATTTCGGAGCCGCTCCGGCGCGGCGGATGGCGGGGCGCAGGCCCGCTCCCGGGGCCGCCGCCACGCCGTTTGCCGCTCAGAGGCCCGTTGTCGATGCGACGATCAACGCGTAGCGCCCACTGCGCCGTCGGCCGGAGGTACGCCGGCGATGCCGGGGACCAGCCCTTCGTCAGCCATCGACTGCTCGTTCGGCACGCTGTAGGGGAACGTCGGCGTGCTCGCCGTGCGCCCGGCGTCGCTCCGGTGCTCCCGCTTGTAGGTGTCCATGTTCGGAAACTCGGCAGACATCGGAATCTCCTGTGAGACGGACGAAGGAAAGTCCGCGCTCGGCGAACCGGCGCGATCGTTCAGATGAGTGTCCGCGTAGCTGCGCATGTTCGGAAATTCGCTGATGAAGGACTGGTGCTCGTCGGCGAATGCCGCTGTGCCTGCAGTTGCGAGTGTGGCTACGAGTAATGCGGTTGCGATGCGTTTCATGATGATTCCTTTTCGGTTGAGCGCACGCCGTGTTCCCAGCTTCTGTCCCGAGGGCGTGCGGGAGTGCCCGGGTTTGCTGGAGTGCTTCGAACGACGTGATCAGGATACGGCCGGGAGGGTGTCGGGCCGGTGACCGAGGCATTACAGTCAGGTAATGCGGAGGGGGCGCCCGATCGAGCGCGGAACAGGAAATTCCGGGCAGCCGTCGGATCAGTCGATCGACGGTTCAAGCCGACACGGCCGGGTTAACCGCGCCGGCTCAGCACGAGTGTCGCTCGCAGCCCCGGACGGTTGTCGGTGAGCTCGAGGCCGCCCCGGTGGAGCGTCGCCACCGCCGCCACGAGGCTGAGTCCCAGGCCGACTCCGGGCGTGCCCCGGCTCTGGTCGCCGCGGTAGAACCGTTCGCTGACCTTGGGCATCTCGTCCGACGGGATACCCGGCCCGTTGTCGGCGACGGTCACGCGCACGGTATCGCCGCAGATCACCGCGCCGACATCGATGGCGCCGTTCTTCTGCACGTACTTCAGGGCATTGTCTATGAGATTGCCGATCGCCTGGCTGAGCAGCAAAGTGTCGCCCGCGATCACGATCCCGGGGTCACAGGTGCAGGTGAGCGCAATACCCCTGAGCTCCGCCACCGGTTGATAGAAATCCACCGCCTCGCATGCGACCTCCGCGAGGTCGAGCTGAACAAAGCCCGACCGGCGGGCGCCCGTTTCGATCTGTGCGAGACGCAGCAGCGCGTTGAAGATGCCGATCACCCGGTCGACGTCGGCGACGGCGCTTTCGATCTCGAGCCGGGTCTCTTCGGCGGAAGGCTTCGTCACCAGCAGCATCTCGAGACGGGCGCGCAGCTCGGCGAGCGGGGTCCGAAGATCGTGGGCGATCGCGTTGGAGACGTTGCGCACGCCCTGCACGAGATGCTCGATCTGGTCGAGCATGCGGTTGAGCGTCTGCGCGAGCGTCTCGAGCTCGTCCGTGCCGCCGCTGACCGGCAGGCGGCGGGACAGATCGCCCCGGACTATCGCCGAAGCGGTCTGGTTGATGCCGTGCAGCTCGGCAAGAAGTGAGCGGCGGATGGCGAGGCCGCCGATGACGGCGACGAGCAGGATGACGCCCCCAGCCCCTGCAAGGCTGTATACAAAAAAAGCTTCGACCCGCGCGAACCTCGCAGTGTCCCGACCCACCAGCAGGTCGTACCCGCCGGGCAGCGACGCATGCATGAGCATAGCCTCGACCGGTCGCCCGTTGACCTCCACTGCCCACTCGAATATGCCAGGTGTTTCAAGAGCGCCGCGAGGCAGGGCGCTCAGGTTGCCGGCGAGGCGAATCGACTTCGCATTGGATAACGAGTAAATCAGGTTGCCCACCCGCTGCCTTGCCACCCTGGCATCGATCACGGCGGCGAGAGCCTCGATACCGTGCCTCTCCAGAATATCGGACAGGCTTTGAGCATCCTCCTTGATAAGCTCGTTTCTGGCGTCTTCGATGTTCTGACGCCACGCATACCGCAGCGGGACGGTGAGGACGCCCAGCACGACTACGCTCAGCAGGATGTAGGCGATCGCCAGCCGAAAAGCGGAGAGCCGCAGGACCCTAGCCATCGGCGGTCAGCATGTATCCCGCGTTGCGTATGGTTTTCAGCAGCGGCCGCTCGGCGCCGCCGTCGACCTGCTGGCGCAGCCTGCTGATGTGCACGTCGACGACATTGGTCTGCGGGTCGAAGTGGTAATCCCAGACGTTCTCCAGCAGCATCGTGCGGGTCACGACCTGGTTGGCATGGCGCATCAGGTACTCGAGGAGCTTGAACTCGCGCGGCTTGAGATTGAGGGTCTTTCCACCGCGCGTGACCTTGCGCGAGAGCAGGTCGAGCGACAGGTCGTCCAGCGCCAGGGTCGTTTCAGTGTCGGTCGCATGCGAGCGCCGCACGAGCGCGTCCAGCCGGGCCAGCAGCTCGCCGAACGCAAACGGCTTGACGAGGTAATCGTCACCGCCGCTCTGGAGGCCGCGTATGCGCTCGTCGACGTCCGAGAGCGCGCTGAGTATCAGGATAGGGGTTGTGTTCCCGCTTTTGCGCAAGGCACCGATGATGCCGAGCCCGTCGATGCCGCCGGGCAGCATGCGGTCCATGATGATCCCATCGTAGGATTCGCTCGCTGCGAGGAACATGCCGTCACGGCCGTTATTCGCGTGATCCACGACGTGCCCCGCTTCGCTCAGGCCTTTCCTGACGAAACCGGCAACGCTCTCGTTGTCTTCGACCAGCAGGACTTTCATATGGCCTCCATGGCGAAAGAGTACGCCTTGCCTGTTACCCCGCCAATGAGCAAAAGATGAATTCCGTGTAATCCCGGGACCGGGCCTCACCCCTAATACTGCTCTAACTCTGACACCTTATCGTGGCTCATACGCGAATGTTCGCGTGTCAACGAAGGAATGGTCATCATGAAGCGCAAAATCGTCCCGGCAGCAATCGCAGCAGCCGTCGCAGTCGCCATCGGCGGGGCTTACGCCGCCCAGCAAGGGAATTCGAAGGAGAATGATGCGGTCGCGGTCACCGCCGCCAAGATCGATCTCACGCAGGCAATCGCCTCTGCCGAGCAGCACGTCGGCGGCAAAGCGGCGAAGGCCGAATACGAGCGCGACAAAGGCCGGTGGGTCTTCGACGTCGAGGTCGTCAAGGGGCAGGTCGTCATGGACGTGAAAGTCGATCCCGCGAGCGGTAAAGTCATTGCCGCCACGGAAGACAAGGTCGATCACGACGACGACAATGACAACGACCGCAAGGGCTGATCGCAGGAGTCCGCGCTGCCGGGACCATACCGTCCCGGCAGTTTTTTTATCGTCCCGGGCATGATCGAACCATGAGAGTTCTGCTGGTTGAGGATGATCCGATGATCGGCGAGGCTGTCACTGTCGCGCTGAAGGATGCGACCTACGCCGCCGACTGGGTCCGCGACGGCGCATCGGCCATCGCGGCGCTCGGTAACGGCGAGCATCAGGCCGTGCTGCTCGATCTCGGGCTCCCGAAGAGCAGCGGGTTCGACGTGTTGAGGCGGCTGCGCCAGCAGGGAAACCCGGTTCCCGTGATCATCGTCAGCGCGCGGGATGCCGTCGAAGACCGGATCAAAGCGCTCGACATGGGCGCCGATGATTACGTCCTGAAACCTTTCGACGTCCACGAGCTGCTTGCGCGGCTGCGCGCCGTGATCCGGCGGCACGGCGGTCAGGCCGCCCCCGTGCTGAGCAATGGTATCGTCAGCCTCGATCCCGTGACTCGCGAAGCCCGCCATGGGGACGCTGCGTGCGTGCTGAGCGCGCGCGAATTTTCGCTGTTGCACGCTCTGCTGCTGCGGCCCGGCGCGATACTCGGACGTTCCGAGCTGGAAGAGCGCATCTACGGCTGGAATGAAGAAGTCGAAAGCAACGCAGTGGATTTCCTGATCCACGGGGTGCGTAAAAAGCTCGGCGCCGACGCGATCAGGAACGTGAGGGGCGCGGGCTGGATGGTGGATAAGCACGCGTGAGAAGCTCGCTGCAGCGCCGCCTCACGGGTATCCTCGCTTTGGCCATCGTGGTCGCCGGCCTCGTCGCTGCGTCGGCTTCCTTCGTGTTCGGATACCTCGAAGCGCAGGAGCTCCAGGACGACACGCTGCGGCAGATCGCCGCACTCTCTGCCCCGAATGCAGCCGACGGCCCGAACGACGCCCCCAGGCTGCGCACGCTGCCCGGCGTATCGCGGGAGTACGAGTCGCGGATCACCGTCACGCGCCTGCCTGCAGACGTTCGGCCGACATGGTTACCGGCTGCCGCAGCGCCGGGGTTCCACACCCTCGAAGACCCCGACGGCGCCCTGCGTGCGTTCGTCCGGAACCTGCCGCACGGCGAGCGCATCGTCGTTGCCCAACGCACCGACCTGCGCGACGAGATCGCACTCAACGGCGCGCTGCGTACGCTCGTTCCGGTCATTCTCCTGTTGCCGCTGCTCGCCTGGCTCACCGCGCGCATCGTCGCAGCCGAGCTCGCCCCCGTGCGCCGCCTGGCCCAAAGGCTGGACGCGCAGCCGGCCGACGTTCTGGCGCCGCTTCCGGTCACCGACATTCCCGACGAGGTGTCTTCATTCGTAAGTGCGATCAACCGCCTGCTCGAGCGGGTGAACCGCCTCATGGGCGAGCAACGCCGATTCGTCGCGGACGCGGCGCATGAGTTGCGCAGCCCCCTCACCGCATTGTCGCTACAGGCGCAGAACCTCGGGAATGCCGAATCGCTCGACGCGGTGAAGGAGCGCCTCGCTCCGCTCAAGACCGGCCTCGAGCGCGCCCAACGGCTCACCGGGCAGCTGCTGACGCTTGCGAAGACCCAGGCCGATGCAGCCGAGCGTACCGAGATCGACGTCCCGCACGTGATCCGCGCACTGATCGCGGACTTTCTGCCCCCGGCCCGCGTGCGGGGAATCGATCTCGGCATGGAAGAGCGCGGGAAGCCCACGCTCGTCGGCTCTTCCGACGTTCTGCGCCTGATCCTGAGCAATGCCATCGACAATGCGCTGCGGTACACGCCGCCTGGAGGCGATGTCACGGTGCGCGTCGCGACCGAAGGCGACGACGCGATCATCGAGGTCATCGACACCGGCCCCGGCATCCCGGAGTCCGAGCGCACGCGCGCGTTCGATGCTTTTTACAGGCTGGAAGGTTCGGCAGGCAACGGGAGCGGTCTCGGGCTGGCCATTGCCCGCGACGCGGCCCTGCGCCTGGGCGGCGGCGTGAGCCTGCACGCGAGGGGCGATGGCGCCGGCCTCGTCTTTCGTTATCGGCAGCGACGGGCAGACCGACCCGGCTCCCCGGCCGATCACCTGATCGTCCCCTGAGTTCAGCCTGGCCTTCACGGCGGCTGCAATTCCCCCCAGCGGCCACACCTGTGACAGAACTGTAATGTTCCGTTCAAGCTGCGGTATGGCGCCCGGGCTTATCTTCTCGTTGACGGCGAACGGTTGGATGCTCTGGCCGTGGTCGCAAATCAATCAAACAAGGAGATCGGCATGCTGATGAACACCGGGAGGCGCGTATGTTGAGCTGGATCCAGGGAGGGCCGCAGATGGCCGCCGCATTTCTGGGCTCGTCGGTCGAGGCAGTAGAAGCCATGACGATCGTGCTCGCGGCCGGGATCGTCCGCGGCTGGAGATCGGCTTT
>JAQGMV010000265.1 GCA_028292225.1 Betaproteobacteria bacterium | reverse complement strand
CATCGGAGTGGAAACGGGTCTTTTCGCTCCCCAACGGTTAAACAGATAAGGCCCGCGCCCCAGCAATTTGAAGTCAGCGACCGTGTATGAGGTCCATTCCTTCATACCGTCTCCACCTTCACGTTCGTGTTCGTGTAGATGCACAGTTCCCCGGCGATCTTCAGCGCTGCTTCGACGATCTCCTTCGCACTGAGCTTCGAATGATCCAGCAGCGCCTTCGCGGCCGCCTGGGCATACGGCCCGCCGGAGCCGATGCCGATGATGCCGTCGGTGGGTTCGATGACGTCGCCGGCGCCGCTGGCGATGAGGCTGGTTTTGGCGTCTACGACGGCTAGCATGGCTTCGAGGCGGCGCATGGCGCGGTCGGTTCGCCAGTCTTTTGCGAGCTCGATGACGGCGCGGCGGGTGTTGTCGGGGAACTCGGCGAGTTTTTTCTCAAAGCGTTCGAGGAGGGCGAAGGCGTCGGCGGCGCTGCCGGCGAAGCCTACGAGGACCTTGCCGCCACCTACGCGGCGGATTTTGAGGGCGTCGTGTTTGACTACGGTGTTGCCGAGGGTGACCTGGCCGTCGCCGCCGAGGGCGACTTTATTGCCGCGGCGAACGGAAAGGATGGTGGTGCCGTGAAAGATTTCGCTGCTCATGGATTCGGGAGGAGTTGGAGGGAGTTCGGACGGCGTGAGACGCAACTGCGGAGGGCATCCTGCTGGAGATGGGGCCGCCCGCAGCCAATTCAAGAGATTCTACGCCGCTACGCCGTGATCACTTCCGCGCGTCCGCGCCTGGGGCCGAGCACGAAGATGACGGCGCCGAGCGCGGTCATCGAGCATACGATGAGCGGCCCCGGCGGCAGGTCCGAAACCAGCGACAGGCCGAGCCCGGCCGCATAGCCGGCGGCGCCGAGCGTGTAGCAGGCGAGCAGGCGGTGGCGCTTCAGCCGCCGCGTGGCGAGCGCGGGTACGATGAGTGTCGTGAAGACGAGATACAGCCCCACGAGCTGCACCGAGACCGTCACCGCACACGCGAAGAGCGTGTAGAAACCCACCCGGCCGATGCGCGACCGGAAGCCGAACCAGATCGCGAGTATTCCCGCGTAGATCGCCGCTTCGGCAGGAAGCTGCTGCGGATTCACCCACAGGATCTGCCCGATCAGCAAATCCTTCAGGTGCTCGGCGCCGTGCGGATTGCTTGCCAGGATCAGGATCGCCGCGTTCGCCGCCACGACGAAGGTGACGCCGATGATCGCTTCCTGCACGTCGGCCCACAGCTTGTCGGTATACGTGAGCAGCAATGCGCCGCCGAGCGCCGCCGATAGCGCCGCAGCCTGGACAGCCCAGCCGTGAGGTTCCCAGCCGAGCCAGTCCGCACCGATGACGCCGAGGCCCGCGATCTGCGCGACGGCGAGATCGATGAACACGATCCCGCGATTGAGCACCTGGATGCCGAGCGGGACATGGGTCGCCGTGATGAGCAGGCCCGCGATCATCGCGGGCCACACGAGGCTGATGTCGATTGCCGCGCTGCTCATTTCTGCGCAGCGAGGAGTCTGGCGATCGTGTCATCGTAAAGCCCGAACAGGTCCTTCGCCTTTTCGGTGCCGCCGACGGTATAGGGAAGCAGCACCGCGGGAATTTTGGCGCGCTGAGCGATGAATTCGGCAGGCCGCGGATCGTTGTAAGCGGATTGCATCACCGCTTTGGCCGGGTCCCTGGAGAGCTGCGCGAGCAGATCGCTCAGGTGCGCGGTCGTCGGCGGCAGGCCGGGCTTCGGTTCGAGCGAACCGACTTCACGCATGCCGAGCCATTTGACGAGATAGGAACTGTCCTTGTGATATACGACCACGGGCATGCCTTTCAGAGGTGCGCCCTCGTTCTGCCAGCGCACGGTCGCCTGCTGCCAGCGGTCGAGGAACGATTTGGTGCGATCGCGATAGTACGCGGCCTCGCCGTGGTCGAGCCGGGCCATGCGTTCGCCCAGCGCCGTCGCCACGCGCGCGATGTTCGACGGATCCAGATGCAGATGCGGATTGCCGGCGGGATGGACGTCCCCCATCGAGCGGTCGACGCGAGTCGGCACTTCGATGAGCGGCACCTGCATCGCAGCTTCGAAGTGGCCGGGCTGACCCGGCTGAATCTTCGAATTGCCGGACTGGCTTTGCAGCAGCGGCGCCCATCCGATCTCGAGCTCGGCGCCGGTGCACACCATCAGGTCGGCGCTGCGCGCTCGCGCGATCAGACTGGGCCGTGCTTCGATCCGGTGCGGATCCTGCAGCGCAGTCGTCGCCACATAAATGCTGCCTTTGTCGCCCGCCAGCTCTTTAGCGAGCGCACCCCATTCGGGCTCGCACGCGAAGATGTTCAGCGCTGCGTGCGCCGGTGTCGCGCCGAGAAGCGCAGCGGCGGCTGCAGCCGCAGCAAGCGCGCGCCTGAATAACAATGTGTTCATAACGTCTCCATGTTCAGTCGAGAGGCGACTGCGTTAGCGGCGCTCTGAGCGCCTGGCGCAGTCGCAGCACTCCTTGATTCATCAGTCCGCAGGATGTTTAAAACCGATGAGCGCCGTGCGGCCCGAGGCTGTGGATGTATTGCAGAAAGATCTGGTTGTCGGTCACACCGACGCGCGACTTGTCCGCGGCGAGTTGAAGCCTGAAGCGGCTGAACTCGGTCGGATTGAATTCGAGCATCGCGGTATTGCGCGTGGGATTGTTCTCGGCGAGCACCGGGAAATCGGCGAGCGTCGGGCCTGCGCCACTGGCAACGACACCGATGTCCACGTTCCCGCGGTGCAACGCATCGTAGCGATACCCCACACGCCAGCGCGGCAAGAACTGGTAGACGCCCTGCGCGTACCACCCCGATTGCGCAAGCCGCAGAAAATCGGTGAGGCCGACGCCGGCCGTGTTGAACGTCAAATCGCCGTCCTGCCTTGCGCGGAAGTACTCGCCCTGCAGCTTGAAGTTGGTGTGGGTCGCGTTCCCGTTCGGCGCCCACTTCAGCACGCCGTCGACGATCCACACATTCGAGCGCCCGGTGAAGCTATTGGTGACGGCGGCGCCGGTGGAGTCGAAATCGTCGTAGGTGCGATTGCGCGCCGAGGTCCGCAGATACGACACTCCCGTGCGCCACGCGTAGCTCTCGCCGATGTCGCCGCCCAGGTGCCCGAACAGCGCGACCGAGCCGGCGCCGTTCTTGTTGCTGTCGGAACCGGGGAACGACTTGCCGTTGCCGACCTCTCCCCCGAGCTCGAGAAACACCGGAGTGGGCGCAACCCATCTCACCTGCACGCCGTCCTGCTGGTAGCGGCCGCCGAGAAACGCCTTGTAAGCCAGCGGCGCGTCCTGGAAGTCCCACGCGTGCTGGTGGATCTCGTTCTGGTATCCGATGCCCGAGAGGAAGCGCCCGCCT
>JAQGMV010000254.1 GCA_028292225.1 Betaproteobacteria bacterium | reverse complement strand
CACGCTATTCGGGCGTAATGCCCAGCGGCTTGACGATTCTGTCCCACTTGGCGAGCTCGCTGGTGATACGCGCGCCGAACTGGGCTGTGGTGCTCTCGACCACGTCGACCCCGACGCCGAGGAGCTTCTCCCGTACGTCGGGCTGGCGCGCGACGCTCTGGACCACGCCGTGCAGCCGCCCGATCACGCCTTTCGGGGTCGCTGCCGGGGCCACCAGCCCGTACCAGCCGCTCACCTCATAGCCGGGCAACCCGCCTTCGGCGATGGTCGGGACAGTCGGCAGGGCGGCGCTGCGGCGCGCGGTCGTCACGCCGAGGCCTCTGATCTTTCCCGACTGAAGATGAGGCCTCGCCACGGCCACGGTCGAAAAAAAGACCGACACCCGACCGCCGAGCACGTCGACCATCGCGGGGTTCCCGCCTTTGTAAGGCACGTGCAGCATCCTGATCCCGGCCATGGAGTTGAAGACTTCGGCGGCAAGATGGGTGAGATTGCCGATGCTCGAGGAGGCGTACGCGATCTGCCCCGACCTGGTCTTGGCCACCGCGATGAGATCGGTCGGGGTCGCGACGCCGAGCGAGGGGTGCGCCACGAGTACGTACGCACCGTCACCGACCAGTGCGACGGGTGCGAAGTCGCGCGCGGTGTCGTAAGGCAGCTTCGGATAGAGGCTCGGGTTGATCGTGTGCCCTGCCGCGATGACGAGGATGGTGTGCCCGTCGGGAACGGCCCTGGCGACGAGCTCCGAGCCGATGATCGTATTGCCGCCGCCGCGGTTGTCGACCACGACGTTCTGCCCGAGCTGCTCGGCCATCTTCGGCGCGATCAGGCGCGCGACCGCGTCGTTCGCGCCGCCGGGCGGATAAGGCACGACGAGCCGGACGGGGCGCGTCGGGTACTGCTGCGCGTGTAGCGGCAGGGCCGTGACCGCGAAGAGCGAAATCAGCAGGGCGGCCCATGAGCGAACATGAACGCTCAGCGTATCGAGCATGTCTTCCTCCCCTCGTGAACGCCCGCGCGGCCCTTCAGCTCTTGCGCAGTGCGGCGCGCTCCGCAGGCGTCTCCCACTGCTGCGCGAAATGGCTTTGTTCCCACGCGTGCAGGTCCATGAGCCCGAGCCCCATTCCGAAACCGGGCTCGCTCGTGTAGGTGTTCACCATGAACGCGAGCCATCGGCCGTCGGGGCTCACGTTCGAGTTGCTCGCGCGCCACGGCGGGTGCTCGAACATCCGCGTCATGCGCACCCGCCTTCCGCTGCCGTCGAGCTTCAGTTTCCACAGATCGAACGGCGGGAACTGGTTGAGCTCGTCGCACGACGATTCGAGGCAGATGTGCTCGTGATCGGGGAAGATCCCTTCGCACTCGTTGTGGGTCATGGGCTCGTCGATATAGGTGCGCACGTCGAGGGTCCTCAGATCGATCCCCCGCGTCACTGTCTTCCACTCGCTGTCGCGGTTTCGCGGACCCATGTATTCGGCGAGGATGACTTCGGTGTCCCCGTGCCGGAAATCCTGCGGCTCGGGCCTGCGGCCTTCGACGCTGCGATAGATGGTGCGGTCGTTCGCGACTTGCGCGCCGTCGGGTCCGTAAGCCAGATCGATGACGTGGCACTCGAAATCCTCCATCGTGCCGAGGCGAGGATCGTGGCCGCCGTGGATCGCATACGCGACGCGATTCGCGATCGCCGATACCGCAGCACCTTCGGCGATCCTGCGACCGAGCGGCTTGGGCGGTGCAGCCGCGTCCTTGTCCATGACCCACAGCTCGGACTCCAGATGCCGGCTGGTGTGGCGGTCCTTGAAAACCTTGGGGCCGATGAGGAGGTAGTCGCCGTTCGGCAGGAACAGCACGCGCAGGAACGAGTGGTGATCGCCCAGGCCCTGGGTGAGATTGCGCACCGCGCGCGTCTCGAAATCCATCTCGCAGACGTCGCCGTAGTTCTTGTCGATGAAAGCGATGCGCTTGCCGTCGGGCGACCAGTACGGCCGCTCGCCGTAGCTCAGCAGTTTTTCGTGGAAAGGCGGCGGCTCGTCGAGGACATGCGGACCTTCGAAGGGTTTGTTGTCGACTTTGTAAATGGGCATTGTTTAAGGCCTTAAAGAGCACGAACCACGAAGGACACGAAGGGGCACGAAGGATAGCCAGCCCGTCATTCTGGCGTATTTGGGTTCCGCATCGTTTCCTTTGCGTCCTTTGCGTCCTTCGCGTTGAGGCATTTTGCCTTTGTTTTCCTTCGTGCCCCTTCGTGTCCTTCGTGGTGAATGATTTTGATTTGTTTACTCAGCTCGCGCGCCGGAGATCTTCACCGCGGCGGCCCATTTCACGATCTCGCTTTTGATGAACGCGCCGAACTGCTCCGGCGTGCCCGGCGCAGGCTCGTAATCGGCCGCGATCAGGCGCTCGCGATGCGCTGTATTCTTCAGCACCTCGTTCACTTCGGTGTTGAGCCTCCGGATGATCTCGCGCGGGGTGCCCGCGGGGGCTGCGAGCCCGTACCACACCGTCGCTTCGAAGCCGGGCAGGGTCTCGGCGACGGTCGGAAGGTTCGGCAGCACGCTCGCCCGTTTCGCGCTCGTGATGCCGAGCGCCCTGAGCTTGCCGGCTTTGACTTGCGGCATCACTCCGGGCGTCGAGGCCATCGTGGTCTGGATCAGGCCGCTCACGACGTCGTTCGTCGCGAGATTCGCGCCCTTGTAAGGGATGTGCACGATATTCACGCCCGCCGCCGTTTTGAAAAGCTCCATCGCCAGGTGCGCACCGTTGCCGGTCACGGCGCCATAGTTCAGCGCGCCGGGTTTCGC
>JAQGMV010000248.1 GCA_028292225.1 Betaproteobacteria bacterium | reverse complement strand
AAGCTTCCCGCCGACGTGATCCACCACGCCAAGCGCGCGGTGATCGACTGGTACGCAGCGCTGCTCCCGGGCAGCCGTGTGGCGCCCGCAACGCTGCTCGAGCAGGCTTTCGCCGAGGATCTCGACCGCGGCCGCGCGCGCCTCGCGTCGGGGCGCCGCGCAACACTGCGCGCTGCCGCGCTCATCAACGGCGCCGCTTCGCACTCGGTCGAGTTCGACGACATCTATCGCGATGCGGGGTATCACCCCGGCAGTCCGGTCATTTCCGCTGCGCTCGCCGCGGCTCAGGCGACCGGCGCTACCGGGGAAACGTTCCTGCGCGGCGTGATCGTCGGCTACGAAGTCTCCACGCGCATCGGCGAAGCGGTCATGCCTTCGCACTACCGGTATTGGCACACCACCGGCACCGTCGGCTGCTTCGGCGCCGCTGCAGCGGTCGCTTTGATCCTCGGCTGCAACCGCGAGCAGTTCATGCACGCCCTCGCGACGGTCGGCACTTTCGCATCGGGGCTGAAGCAGGCTTTCCTCTCCCAGGCGATGACCAAGCCGCTGCACGGCGGGCACGCGGCGGATGCCGGTGCGTGGTCGGCAATGGCTGCGGCTAAAGGCGTCACCGGCGCGCTCGACATCCTCGAAGGCGACTCGGGCTTCGGCGCGGCGATGAGCGTCAACCCCGACTGGTCGAAAGCGACGCGCGGGCTGGGCACCGACTATCACATCAATCACATGACGTTCAAGAATCACGGCTGCTGCGGCCACACCTTCCCGTCGATCGACGGCGTCCTCGCGCTCAAAAGTCAGCACAACCTCACACACAAGGACATCAGGAAGATCAAGCTCGCGTCGTACAAGGCGGGCCTCGACATCATCGACAACGCAACGCCCGAAGGCGAATACCAGGCGAAGTTCAGCATCCAGTACACCGTGGCGCACGCCCTCGTGCACGGCAGCGTCAGGCTGAATGCATTCCTCCCCGATCGCATGGTCGATCCGGACGTGCGCGCGCTCATGAAGAAAATCGAAGCGGTCGCCGACCCCGTGCTGTCCAAAGGTTATCCGGGCCAGCGTGCGGCCCAGATCGAAATCGAGACCAACGACGGCCGCAAGCTTTCGCACTTCCAGCCGTACCGAAAAGGCGACCCCGAGATGCCGCTGACCGACGACGAGCTCAACGACAAGTTTCTCGAGCTCGCCGCGCCGGTGATCGGCGATGCAAAGGCCGGTGCGCTGCTCGAGCAGCTCTGGAAAACCGAGAAGCTGAAGGATGTGCAGTACGAGATCGAGGAAAAAGCCGCCGACCTCGCAGTCGCCGGAGATTGACGAGACGCGAGGGTCATAGAACGCCGACATCGCAGGGCGCTGCTGTAGTCCGCCGCGGCGACATGGGCCAGACCCCGGTTTTGTTTTGGGCGGGGGTCTGTCCCCGGTTTTCATCGAGCGCCCCGGGTTGCTTCGTCGCCATGCTCCTCGCAATGACACCTTCCGTCACAAGCGCTACGCTAAAGCAGTTTATGCAGCGGACCGAGGGGTAGAGATGCGCAGTATTGCCGGGGTACCCGCACTGTGTCTGTTTTTCGCGGGGTTCGCCGCATTCGCGCAGTCCTACCCCACCCGTCCCATCCGCTTCATCGTCCCTTTCCCGCCCGGCGGCGGCAACGACATCGTGGGCCGCATCGTTGGCGCACGGCTCGGCGAAGGGCTCGGGCAGCCCGTCGTGATCGACAACCGCGGCGGCGCCGGCGGCACGATCGGCACCGACATCACCGCGAAAGCGCCGCCTGACGGCTACACGGTCCTCGTCAACAACATCAGCCTCGCAGTGAACCATACGCTGTTCAGAAAGCTGCCTTACGACACGCTCAGGGACCTCGCGCCCGTAGGGCTGATCGGGCGCCAGCCGAACGTCGTCGTCATTCACCCGGCACTGCCGGCGAAGACTGTGCGCGAGCTCCTCGATCGGGCCCGCGCGAAGCCGGGGCAGGTGACTTACGGCTCCGGCGGCGTCGGTACCGCATCGCATCTCGCAGCCGAGATGCTCAAGCTCATGACGAGAGTCGATCTCACGCACGTGCCTTACAAAGGTCTCGGGCCTGCGCTGACCGATCTTGTCGGCGGCCGGGTGGACGTCATCATCTCCACCATGGCTTCAGCGCTTCCGCAGATGAAAGCAGCGAAGCTGCGCCCACTGGCGGTCACCACTTCGCTGCGCTCGCCCTTCTTTCCCGAGCTGCCGACGATGAGCGAGGCCGGCGTCAAAGGGTACGAATTCAGCACCTGGTACGGCGTCGTCGCGCCGGCGCGCACGTCGGCTTCGATCGTCGACAGGCTCAACTCGGAGTTGCGCAACACGCTTTCTTCTTCGCAGGTGAAGGAGCAGTTCGTCGCCCAGGGTCTCGAGCCCGCTGCTTCGACGCCGAGCGAATTCGGGGGTTATCTCAAGAGCGAAATCGAGAAATGGGGCCGGGTGGTGAAAGCTTCGGGGGCCACGCCCGAGTGAGCTCGCGGCTGATCCCCATCTCCGGCTGCGGCGCGAAAGGCCCCGCGTGTTTTCTCGTGAACACCGCACACGCACGCCTCGTACTCGACCTCGGCTACGGTCCGCAGCCCGGGCTGTGGCCGGACGTGTCCGCAATCGGCGCGGTCGACGCGCTGCTGCTCTCGCACAGCCACCGCGATCACGCCGGGGCGCTGAAGCTGTGCAGCGATATCGGCAATCCACAAGTGCACGCCAGCGCGATCGTAGGGAATCTGCTCGGAGCTGAAATCGATACCAGCCCTTTGCCGCTCCACGGCAGTACCGAGGTCTGCGGCATACGCGTGACGACAGGCCGCAACGGCCACGCGCCCGGAGGCGTCTGGCTGCACCTCGACGTCGACGACGGCCTCCTCTACACCGGCGACTACAGCGTCGAATCGCCGGTCTACGCCTACGATGCGCCGCCGCCTGCGCGAACGGTGATCCTCGACGCCTCTTACGGCGATTACGATGCACCGCTCGCCGATTGCATGGACGCGCTCGACGACCTTTTCGACCAAGGTCCGGTGCTGCTGCCGGTGCCCGCGGCCGGTCGTGCGGCCGACATCGCGCTGCACGTCGAGCGCAGCGGACGCGGGCTCCCTCACATCGATGACGACATCAGGGCGCTGCTGAAGAAGCTCGCCGCGGATTATCGTGAGTGCCTGCGTCCGGAGGCGGCTGCTGCGCTCGACAGGATCGCGTGCGAAGCGCCCGGCATCGAGCGCGCGGAAGGTGTCATGCTCGCGGGCGTCGCCGACGCTTTGAGCGGCCGCGCGGCGGCGCGCGTGTCGCAGTGGGAAAGCGCCGGGGCGCCGGCGATCGTCTTCACCGGGTACGTGCCGCCGGGCACGCCGGCCGAGCGCCTCACGCGCTCGAAGCGCGCGAGCTATGTCCGCTGGAATGTCCACCCGCGGCTCTCCGACAATGCCGCGCTGGTTCGCGCGTGCGGCGCGCGGGTGGTGCTGCCGGCTTTCGCCGACGCGAAACACATCTGGGCGTGGCGCTCGGCTTTCGCGCCTGCTCAGATCTCGTTCGAAGGGCCGATCATTCTGTGAACGCGAAATGATGAATAAGAATGCCGCTGCGATTGCCATGTTCGCGAAGCCGTTCTATTACCTGCGCCACGGCGAAACCGAAGCGAATGCCGCCGGCACCATTGCCGGATCGCTCGACGTCGAGCTGACCGGGCTGGGGCGCCGGCAGGCGCGAATCGCCGCGAGCGCACTCGCAGCCGCGCCGATTACCGCGATCTATGCAAGCCCGCTACGGCGCGCGCGGGAGACGGCGCAGCCGATCGCGGAAGCGCTACAGCTTCCGGTGACGATCCTCGCCGAGATCGCCGAGCGCAACTGGGGCGAGCTCGAAGGCATGCCGCGGGACACCCAGGTTCGCGGAGTGAAACCGCCGGGCGCGGAGAGCACCGAATTTTTCATGCAGCGCGTGCTGTCGGGGTTCTCACGCATAGACGCCGCCGTGCCCCTCATCGTCGCGCACTCGGGCGTCTTCAGGGTGCTGTGCCGCACGCTGGACATCGTCGAGACCGACGGCCCCGTCGCGAACGCGATGCCTTTGCGCTTCGTGCCGCTCGCCGAAGGCGGCTGGAAGATGGAGCACGCGTAGGCGAGGTCCTTTCGGACTCGTTTGCACTCCTATAATTGCAGGCTCATTACATCAGGAAGCCGACATGACCCCACGCCCCACCACCCGCCTGCGCGCGCTCCTGGCTCAAAACCGCTGCATCACCGCGCCCGGCGTCGCCGATGCGCTCGCGGCCCGCATGGTCGCGCTCGAAGGCTTCGACGCGGTTTACATGACCGGCTTCGGCACGAGCATCACGCGCCTCGGCGAGCCGGACGTCGGCCTGCTCACCGCCACCGAGATGATCGACAACGCCACGCGCATCGTCGACGCGTCGGGCCTGCCGGTCATCGCCGACGCCGACACCGGCTACGGAAACGCGATCAACGTTCGCCGCACCCTACGCGATTACGAAAGAGCCGGCGTCGCCGGCGTGCACATCGAAGACCAGGTATGGCCGAAGCGATGCGGGCATCTCGCGGGCAAGCGTGTGATCCCGACCGTCGAAATGGTCGCGAAGATCCGATCGGCGTGCGACGCGCGCAACGACGGCGACTTCGTGATCATCGCGCGCTGCGATGCGATCGCGATGGAAGGGCTCGACGCCGCGCTCGAGCGCGGCGAGCGCTACCGCGAAGCGGGCGCGGACATGCTGTTCATCGAAGCGCCGGTCGGGCGCGTGGCGGTCGAGCGCGTGGCGAAGCATTTCAAAGACGTGCCGCTGCTCTACAACATGGCCGCGAGCGGCAAGACACCGGACCTTCCCGCCGATGTGCTCGGCGAGCTCGGCTTCAGGCTCGCGATCTACCCGAACTGGGTCATCCTCGCGGCGATTCCGGCGATGCAGGCCATGCTGCGCCACCTGAAGAAAGGCGGCGGCGTCTCCGACATGCGCGAGCA
>JAQGMV010000247.1 GCA_028292225.1 Betaproteobacteria bacterium | reverse complement strand
ATGAGCGGCGGCATGACGGCGGGGGAAGGGGAGGAGCTCGCCGTAACGCACGGCGCGCGCGGCTTCATAAACGGGCACATATTAGGTATATTTCGCCGACACCACAAGACGCTCCCCGGCGCGGTTTTACGCAGTTTCGTCACCCGCCGCCCCCCTCACCTGGTTTAATCCGCACGCGAAGCAACCGCGTGCTTCTGAAATTATTTGCCATCGATGTCGAGCCCGAGCTCCGATCCAGCAGCAACGATACACGCGCAGGGCCTGACGCGCCGGTTCGGCGCCCATGTGGCGGTGGCGAGCGTTCAACTCGAGTTGAACCGCGGCGAAGTCCTGGGCTTCCTGGGCCCGAACGGCGCCGGCAAGACGACGACGATGCAGATGCTGACCGGCAATCTCGCGCCGACCGAAGGGGAGATCAGGATCTGCGGCGTCGACCTGCTCGCGCGCCCGACGACGGCGAAAGCGCATATCGGTTACCTGCCGGAGAATCCGCCGCTGTATCGCGACCTCACGGTCGACGAATATCTGACGCTGGCGGTCAAGCTGCATCGCGTGGCCAAGGCGCAGCGCCGTGTAGCGGTCGCGCGCGCGAAAGAGCGCTGCGGGCTCGGGGACGTCGGCCGCAAGCTGATCGGCACCCTTTCCAAAGGCTACCAGCAGCGAGTCGGCATCGCGCAGGCGATCGCTCACGAGCCCGACGTGGTCATCCTCGACGAGCCGACAGTCGGTCTCGATCCGAACCAGATCCGCGACATCCGCGCACTCATTCGCGAGCTCGGCGGCGCGCACAGCGTGATCCTGTCGACGCACATCCTTCCCGAGGTCGAGGCGATCTGCGACCGCGTGCAGATCATGCACCACGGCAGCATCGTGTACAGCGATACGATCGCCGCGCTCAAGGCGATCCATACCGGGCGCGCGGTGCTGCTGGGTCTGCGGCGTCCGCCGTCCGACGCCGAGCTCGCGGCGCTTCCCGGCGTGACCGCAGTCGAGGCTGCCGGCGACAAGCTCTATCGCCTCCAGCTCGCCGCGGACCGCGATCCGACCGAGCAGCTCGTTGCGCGATCGGTCGAAAAGAATTGGGGCCTCTACCACCTCGCGCCGGCCCAGACCAGTCTCGAAGACGTCTTCGTCAATCTCACCCGATGATATTCACGATCGCAGCCAAAGAGCTCAAAGGCCTTTTCTCGTCGCCGCTCGCGTGGATGGTGCTGACCGCGGTGCAGCTCATCGCCGGTTATGCGTTTCTCAAGCGCCTCGACGATTTCCTCCAGATCCAGCCGCAGCTGGTGCAGCTCGCGAGTCCTCCGGGCGTGACCGAAATCGTGGTCGGTCCGTTGTTCGCGACGACGGCGATCATGCTGCTCTTCGCGGTGCCGCTCCTCGGCATGCGCTCGATCGCCGAGGAGCGGCGCAACCAGACGATGGTCTTTCTCACCTCCGCCCCGGTCTCGATGACGCAGATCGTGCTCGGCAAGTTCCTCGGCCTCTTCGCGTTCATCGCGCTCGTGGTGACGCTGATCACGGCGATGCCGCTCACCCTTGCTTTGAGCACCTCGCTCGACTACGGACACATCGCGAGCCTCTTCGCAGGGGTACTGCTGATCGCGGCCGGTTTCGCCGCGGTGAGCCTTTACATCTCGTCGCTGACCACCCAGCCGATGGGCGCAGCGTTCGGCGCTTTCGCCGCGCTGCTGCTGATGGTGTTCATGGGGGAGGCGGCGGGAGACGGCCTGCGCTCGCGCGGCTGGCACCTTCCGGCTGCTTTGGCGCAGGTGTTCTCGCCGCTGAAGAACTTCGAGCCGCTGGGTAAAGGCGTGATCGACAGCTTTGCCATCACGTGCTCGCTCCTGCTCATCGTTCTGTTCATCGTGCTCGCGGTGCGTCGTCTCGATGCGCGCCGCCTGAGAGGCTGAGCTTGCAGGCCGGCAGACAACTACGCCTGAGGCTCATCGTGCAGAGCGGGGTCTTCCTCGCGCTCTTCGTGGTGCTCGTGATGCTGCTCGCGTTCGTCGCGCAGGAGTACCGCCACGAGATCGACGTCACCCGCAGCGCGCGCAACACGCTCTCGCAGCCGACGCTCGACGTCCTACGCCAGCTCGAAGGGCCGGTATCGGTCACCGCGTATGCGCTCACCCAGGATGCGGCCGGCGGCAACGTTCACAAGATCGTGGAAGAGCGGCTGCGGCCTTACCGGCGCGCCAAACCCGATCTTTCGGTGACCATCATCGACCCGCGCGAAGATCCCAGGCGTGCGGAGGCGGCGGGCATACGAACACCCAACGAGCTCGTCGTGGAGTACCGCAAGCGCATCGAGCGCATCCCGCTGGGCGACTTCGGCGAGCAGAACTTCGCCAACGCGCTCATGCGGCTGATGCGAGGTTCCGCGAGCCTCGTGCTGTGGATCGAAGGTCACGGCGAGCGCAAGCTCGACGGCATCGCCAACCACGATCTGGGCGAGTTCGGCAGGCAGCTCCAGCAAAAAGGCATGAAGTTGAACAGCGTCAACCTGGCGCTGGCGCAGGAGGTACCGTCCAACGCGTCGGTGCTCGTGATCGCGAGCCCGCAGACCGACCTCCAGCCGGCGGAAGTCGAAAAAATCGAGAAATACGTGCAGGCCGGGGGCAATCTGCTGTGGCTGATCGATCCTGCGCCGCTGCACGGCCTGCAGCCTCTCGCGGAAATGCTCGGCCTCGTGCTCATGCCGGGAACCGTCGTCGATTTCGCAGTGCGCCCGAAGAGCGGGCCGCCGGTGTTCGCGGTCGCAACGAGCTATGGGCAGCACCCGATCACCGCAGCGTTTCGCTACAACACGATGTTCCCCTACTCGCGCCAGGTCGGGATTTCGGAAATGGAAGACTGGCGAGTCTCGCCGCTGATCGAAGTCGCGCCCCGAGGCTGGGTCGAAATGGGCGCGCTCGACGAAAAGCCGACTTTCGACGCCGCGCGCGATCTGCCGGGTCCGGTGAACATCGCCGCCGCTTTCCAGCGTGCCGTCGGCGACAAGCAGCAGCGCATCGTCGTCATCGGCAACGGCTCGTTCGTCTCGAACGCTTATCTGGGTAACGCCGGCAACCTTCAGCTCGGCGTCGCGACCCTGAACTGGCTGAGCGCCGAAGACGATCTCGTCGCGATCGACCCGCGGCCTGCGCCGGACTCGCGTATCCAGATCGACCAGATGACGCTCTATCTCATCGCTTTCGGTTTCCTGCTCGTGCTGCCGCTCGTTTTCGTCGCCACCGGCGTCGTCATCTGGTGGCGCCGGCGCAAAGCCGGCTAAAGCGTCGCGCGGATAATCGCCGTGCGCTCATGGCTCTCGCTGCTCGCGCTCGCCGTCGTCGTGGCGGCGCTCGGCGCGTGGGTCTACCAGAGACCGAAAGCGGGCGAGAGTCTGACCTACGCGCTTTCGACGATGAAGCCGGGCCAGGTGGCCCGGGCGAGGCTCGAGCGCACCGGCGCACCTCGATTGCCGGGCGAGACGCCGCCCGTCACCGCTATCGTTCTCGAGCGGCGCAACGGCGAGTGGCGGATGAGCGAGCCTTACGCCGCGCGTGCCGATGCGTTCCAGGTCGAACGCCTGCTTTCGATACTGGAAGCGCGGTCCACGGCGCGATACGAGGCCGACGACCCGGCGCGATTCGGCCTAAAAGCGCCGATGGCGGTGCTGAAGACCGACGATCAGACCTTCGCCTACGGCGCAATCAACCCGACGACTCGCGAGCAGTACGTGATGACGGGCGGCAAGGTCTACGTCGTTCCGCTCAACTACGCCGCTACGCTGCCCCGCAATGTGGAGGCGCTGCTCACCAAACAGCTCTTCGGCGCCGAAGAAGTCCCGGTGCGCTTCGACCTGCCGGGTTTCACCGTGGCGATGCAGGACGGCACGTGGGCGGTAGCCCCGATCACGAATGAAGCCGGACCCGACGAGCGTAACGCTTGGGTCGCCGCGTGGCGCGAAGCGAGCGCGCTGACGGTATCGCGCTACCCCGGCCCCTCGCCCGAGCAGGAGATCAGTGTCGTGCTGAAGAACGGTCGCACGATAACGCTCGGCATCGCACAGCGCTCCCCCGACGTCGTCCTCGTGCGCGAGGACGAAGGCATCGCGTATCAGTTCTTCGGCGAGCCGGGGCGCAAGCTGCTGATGCCGCCTGGCGAAAAATCGCGGTAGCCAAAGAGAAGATGCCCGAGCTTCCCGAAGTCGAAACCACGCGGCGCGGCCTCGCGCCGCATCTCCTGAATCAGCGGGTGCGCACCGCGATCGTTCGTAATCGCGCTTTGCGCGTGCCGGTGCCGAAGCGCCTGCCGCAACTCGTCGCCGGAACGACGATTCGCGAGGTCGCGCGCCGCGCGAAGTATCTGCTGATCGATTGCGGGACCGGAACGCTGATCGTGCACCTGGGAATGTCGGGCCGGTTGTGGCTGGTCGACGCAAAAGCGCCTGCCGAGATCCACGACCATTTCGATCTCGTGCTCGAGAATGGAACCGCGGTGAGGCTGCGCGACCCTCGCAGGTTCGGCCTGGTATTGTGGCAGGAGGGCGATCCGCTCGAGCATCCGCTGCTCGCGAGCATCGGACCCGAGCCGCTGTCGCCGCAGTTCAGCGGGACGTGGCTGTATGAGGTCACTCGCAATCGCACCGCCGCGATCAAGCTCGTGCTGATGGACGGCCACGTCGTCGCTGGCGTGGGAAACATCTACGCGAGCGAAGCGCTCTTCCGCGCGGGCATCAACCCCAAGATCGCCGCACACCGCGTGAGCCGCGCGCGCTACGACGTGCTCGCGCAGACCGTGCGCGACACGCTCGAAGCCGCGATCCAGGCCGGGGGCAGCACGCTGAGGGATTACGTCGGAGGCGACGGGCGCGCCGGCTACTTCCAGAACGAGCATCTCGTCTACGGCCGCGCGGGCAAGCCGTGCTTCCACTGCGGGACTGCGGTCAGGGAGTTACGTCAGGGTCAGCGGGCGACGTTCTACTGTCCGGTGTGTCAGCGGAGATAATTGGCGTAAATCGTAAATGGTGCTCTCAGTGCCGGATCCGGCACCGTCGGGTTCAGGCAGACCGGTCGCCCCTCAAAATGAAAAAACCGCGGCAGGTCCGCGGTTTTTCGACGGTGAAACGATTCACCATTTACGATTTACGAAGACCTCAGGCCGCCTTCTTCCCCGTCAGCTTCAGATACTTGGCGAAAAGCTCGTCCTTCGTCTCCACGACATCGGGATTGAACGGGATGCAGTCGACCGGGCACACGCGCTGGCATTGCGGCTCGTCGAAGTGCCCGACGCACTCGGTGCATTTGAGCGGGTCGATCTGATAGATCTCCTCGCCGGCGGAGATCGCCTCGTTCGGGCACTCCGGCTCGCACACGTCGCAGTTGATGCATTCGTCGGTGATCAACAATGCCATACGCGACCTACTTGCCCCCGAGCTGCTTGATTTTGACCTTGAGCTGTTCGCCGACGAAAGGCGGCACGAACTTGGACGTGTCGCCCCCGAGGATCGAGATTTCACGCACGATCGTCGCGGAAATGAACATGAACTGCTCGCCCGGCGTGAGAAAGACCGTTTCGACATCGGGATACATCCCGCGGTTCATTCCGGCGAGCTGGAACTCGTATTCGAAATCCGAGACCGCGCGCAGGCCCCTGACGACAACGCGGGCGCCGCGGTCCTGCACAAACTTCATCAGCAGCCCCGAGAACCCGACGACTTCGACGTTGGGGATGTCCTTGAGCACGTGGCTCGCCATCTCCACGCGCTCGTCGAGCGAGAAGAAAGGCCGCTTGGCGCGGCTGTCGGCGACTGCGAGGATCACGCGATCGAAGAGGCGCGAGGCGCGGCGGGCGAGGTCTTCATGCCCGAGCGTGATCGGGTCGAAGGTCCCCGGGTACACCGCGGTGTGGCGCATGCTCATGAGATCCGTTTGACCAGTTGATAAGACACGTGTCCGGCGCGGCCCTGCCTGATGACCTCCCAGCCGTCTCCCCAGTCTACAGGCGCTGCGGACTCACAGTACACCCGCGCATCGGGGAGCATCAGCGGCGACAGCAGGGGAATCAGCTGCGGCCAGTATTCTGCGGTGAACGGGGGGTCGAGAAAAATGACGTCGTACTGACCTCTCCCGCGGCCGCGCGCGAATTCTAGCGCATCGGCCCTGACGAGTTCCACTTGCCGCGCGGCGAGCGCCGCCTTGTTGTCGCGCAACGCGTCAGACGCTGCGCGGTCGTGCTCGACCATTACGACGCGGGAAGCGCCTCGCGAAGCCGCCTCGAAGCCGAGCGCCCCGCTGCCGGCGAAGAGATCCAGGCACGCAAGACCGGTCAGGTCCTGGCCGAGCCAGTTGAACAGGGTTTCTCGGACGCGATCGGGCGTCGGACGCAGGCCTGCAACCGGCGCGAAGCGGATCCGGCGGCTACGCCACTCGCCGCCGACGATGCGCACCTCGTTCGGTTTCAAGGGCGGATCGACCGGATCAGGGCCGGCGCGGGGGTTCTTCGAGCGCTGCCTGCTGCTCGGGCTGGCCGACGACCACCGTCACAAGGCGCTCGGGATGGACCCGCCGCTGGAAAGCGCTCCTGACCTGCTCGGCCGTAACGGCGTCGACCTTCTTCGTGAAATCGTCGAGATAGGTCAGCGGCAGGCGGTAGAAACCGATGACCGCGAGGTATTCGTGGATCTTCCGGTTGCTGTCGATGCGTAGCGGGAAACCGCCGACGATGTTCTTCTTCGCGGCTGCGAGCTCCTTGGCCGTCGGCCCTTGCGCGACGAAATCCTCTACGACTTTGCGCGCGACGCCGAGAGCTTCCTTCGCCTGCTCGCCTTTTGTCTGCATGCCGATGATGAACGGGCCTTCGCGAAGCATCGGGCTGAAATAACTGTAAGCCGAATACGCGAGGCCGCGCTTTTGCCGCACTTCATCGGTCATGCGCGAGCTGAATCCGCCGCCGCCGAGGATGTGGTTGCCGACGAAAAGCGCGAAATAATCAGGGTCCTCGCGGCGTATTCCCGGCCCCCCCATCAGGATGTGGCTCTGAGTCGCCGGGTGCGTGATCCAGCGCGCCTCGGCTTTCTCGAGCGGCGGCACCGGCGGCAGCGTGGCCTCGCTGCCCTGCCCCGCGGCGGACGGCAGAGGCGCGGTCAGCGCTTCGGCGATGGCCGCGGCTTCGTCTCGCCCCACGTCGCCCATGATCGCGACGACCGCCCGCTCGGCGGTGTAGTAGCGGCGGTGAAAGGCGACGAGCTCGTCGCGCGCGAGCTTGGCGACGGTATCGATCTCTCCCGAGCCGCGCAATCCATACGGATGCGTCGGATAGACCATGCGGCTGAAGGTGCGGGACGCAATGGTGTCGGGCTTGGTGTCGGCTTCCTTGAGCGCCGCGATCAGCCGCACTTTTTCGCGCTCGAGGACATTCGCCGGAAATTCGGGCTGGTTGAGGATCTTCCCGAGCAGCTCGAGGCTCGCCTTGCGCTCCTGCGCGCTCGAGAGCATCCGCATGCCGACGCCTGCGCGGTCGTTGTCGAAGCGGCCGGCGAACTGGGCGCCGATGTCGGCGAGCTTGCGCGCGAGCTCGTCCTCGTTCATTCCGCCCGCGCCGAGGCGCAGCATGTTGTTGGTCATGTTCGCGACGCCGCTTGCCTCGCGCGAGTCAAAGCCGGAGCCCGCGGGAAAATCGACGCTGACGTCGAGCATGGGCAGATCGCGGTTCTCGACGAAGTACACCCGCGCGCCGCGCTTGGTTTCCCAGTACTGGATAGGCAGAAGAGCGTGGGCCGCCTGCGCGAGCAGCATCAACACGATGCCCGCGAGATAGACGTGTTGTTTACTGCGCATGGCGGAGTCCTGCGGGGGGAGCACTGGGTTTCTTGGTGTCTAGCGGCTGCGGATCGAGATACGCGACGGTGAGCTTGTCTTCGACGAGATACTTCTTCGCGACCGCCTGCACCTGCTCGGCGGTGACGAGCTTCAGTTTTTCCAGAAAGAGGTCCATCGCGTTCGGCGGCAGATCGACCATCGCAAAGCTTCCGATCTGGCGCGCCTGGAAGAACATCGAGTCGCGCTCGTAGACGTGGGACGCGACGGCCTGGGACTTCACGCGCTGCAGCTCGTCTTCGGTGACGCCATCCGCGACGAGCTTCGCGATCTCGCGCCGCAGCGCCTGTTCCGCGTCCTGCACCGTCTTGCCCTGCGTCGGCGTGGCGCTCAGATAGAACATCCCGGGACCGCGGCCGACGCCGTCGTAGCTCGCATCCGCCGACGAGGCGACGCGGTCGCTGCGAACGAGCGTGCGATTGAGCCTCGCCGCCTCGTTGCCGTCGAGGACGTTCGCCAGCATCTCGAGCGCGTACGGCTCCCACTCGGTGTTCGGGTCGCGCAGTGCGGGCGCGTGATACGCCATCAACACGTACGGCAGCTCCGCGGGTGCGCGCACGGTGAACTGGCGGGGACCGAGCTGCGCAGGCTCCTCGGTGATCCTGCGCGCGGGCAACGTCTTCTTCTTTGCCGGGCCGAAGTATTGTGCAGCGAGCTTCTGCACTTCCTGCGCAGAGACGTCGCCGACGATCACGAGCGTCGCGTTGTTCGGCGCATACCAGCGCTCGTAAAAAGCCTGCGCGTCCTCGACCCGCATGTTCTCCAGATCGCTCATCCAGCCGATGATCGGCTGGCGATACGGGTGCGCCTTGAGCGCGGAGGCCATGAGCTGCTCGTACACGAGCGCGCGCGGACGGTCGTCCGTGCGCCAGCGCCGCTCTTCCATCACGACCCGGATCTCCTTCGAGAACTCGTCCGCGGAGAGGACGAGATTCGACATGCGATCGGCCTCGAGCTTCAACGCGAGCGGAAGCTGGGATTTGTGCAGGGTCTGGAAATAGCCGGTGTAATCGCGGCTGGTGAACGCGTTGTCGCGGCCTCCCGCCTCGGCGATGATGCGCGAGAACTCACCCGTGGGCACCGCCTTGGTGCCTTTGAACATCATGTGCTCGAGGACGTGGGCGACACCGGTCGTGCCGTTCACTTCGTCCATGCTGCCGACTTTGTACCAGACCATGCACACCACTACCGGTGCGCGACGGTCGGTTTTCACGAGGATGCGCATGCCGTTGGGCAGCGTGCTCTCGACGATCGGTGCGCTTGCCGCGGCGAACGCCCCCGCGGTGGCGGCGAGGAACAGAACGAGCGCAATCAGGGACCGGCAGAGGAGACCGGGTGCAGCAATCTGCGGTGACATGCGGGTGGGGGTCCGTTGCGGTTGGGGTAGAATTGTAACGAATTCGCGGTGTTGCACGCCGTGGTGCATTCGGCACCCGGACTCATCAGCTGCATGCAAGGCGCGCAGCTCGGCGCGCATCCTCGCTCCCGACTTTCTACACTGTTTCGACATGTTCAGTTTCCTCAAGCCGAAGTCCCGCCCGGCGCCGTCGGCGACTGCGCCTGACACGGAAGCTTCGCCCGAGTCGCCGCAGGGTTCGACGCCAGCCTCCGGCGGTTGGTTCAAGAAGCTCAAGGAAGGACTTACCAAGACGCGGCAGCAGCTCGGCGGCCGACTCGTCGGGCTGTTCGGCGCGGGGCGCAAGCTCGACGAGGCGTTCTACGACGAGCTCGAGACCGTGCTCATCACGTCCGACGTCGGCGTCGCTGCGACCGAGTTCCTGCTCGAGAACCTGCGGCTGCGCGCAAAGCGCGAAGGCTATACCGAAGCGAGTCAGTTGAAGGAAGCGCTCGCCGAGCTCCTGATGCAGGAGCTCGAGCCGATCGCGAGGCCTCTCGACGTGTCGACGCACAAGCCTTTCGTCATCATGCTCGCGGGCGTGAACGGCGCAGGCAAGACGACTTCCATCGGCAAGCTCGCCCACTACTACGGCCAGCAGGGGAAGACAGTGCTGCTCGCGGCCGGCGACACCTTTCGCGCCGCGGCGCGAGAGCAGCTCATCGCGTGGGGCGAGCGCAACAACGTCGCGGTCATCGCGCCGACGTCGGGCGACGCCGCGGCGGTCATCTACGATGCGATCAACGCCGCGACCGCGCGCGGCATCGATATCGTGCTCGCCGACACCGCGGGGCGCCTGCCCACGCAGCTCCACCTGATGGAAGAGATCAGGAAAGTGAAGCGCGTCATCGATAAGGCCCTGCCCGGGGCGCCGCACGAAGTGCTGCTCGTGCTCGACGCCAACACCGGCCAGAACGCGCTCGCGCAGGTGAAAGCTTTCGACGATGCGCTCGGCGTGACCGGGCTCGTCATGACCAAGCTCGACGGAACCGCCAAAGGCGGCGTCATCGCGGCGATCGCGCACACGCGAGGGCGGACACAGGGCGGAGAGCCGATACCGCTGCGGTTTATCGGCGTCGGAGAAGGGCTCGACGACCTGCGCCCATTCGACGCGCAGGATTTCGTGGCTGCGCTGCTGGGCGACGAGTGAAACAAAGGCGGAGTGCCGGTGAACGACACAGACGGAAACCAAGCAAGGCCGCGCTACCCGCGTGGCCGTGTTCCCTCCGTGGCCTCCTTTCGACCCGGCCGCGTCGGGCACCTGATCGATGATTGCACTCAGTAACGTCACCAAGCGGTATCCGGGCGGGCACGAAGCGCTCAGGAACGCGACGCTCACCGTCGAGCGCGGCGAAATGGTTTTCCTGATGGGCCATTCGGGCGCGGGGAAAAGCACGCTGCTCAAACTCATGGCGGCGATCGAGCGGCCCACGAGCGGCAAGGTCGTCGTCAACGGTGAGAATGTCGGCAGCCTGCGCGCGCGCGCCATTCCTTATCTGCGCCGCAACCTCGGCCTCGTATTCCAGGACCACAAGCTGCTCTTCGACCGCAGCGCGTTCGACAACGTGATGCTGCCGCTGAATATCCAGGGCTACGACCGGCGCGACGCCGCCCGGCGTGCTCGCGCAGCGCTCGACAAAGTCGGCCTGCTCGGCCACGAGAAAGCGCTGCCGATCACGCTCTCGGGCGGCGAGCAGCAGCGGCTGTGCATCGCCCGCGCGGTCGTGCACCGCCCCGCCGTGCTGCTCGCCGACGAGCCGACCGGCAACCTCGACACCGCCTACGCGGCCGAGATCGGCGAGCTCTTCCGGTCGTTCAACCAGGTCGGCGCCACGGTCGTGATCGCAACCCACGATCTGCAGCTTGCCGAGCGCCTCATGCCGCGCCTCATCACGATCGCATCCGGCCGGGTCGACACCCGGACCGCCGAAGCCGCATGAAGGCGTGGCTCTTGCATCACGCGCGCGCAGGAAGCACGACGCTGCGTAAGCTCGTGCGCGCCCCGCTCTCGACCCTCTTCAACGTGGTCGTCGTCGGCATTGCGCTGGCGCTGCCGGCGGGTCTGTACGTGGGCCTCGCCAATGTGCAGAAAGCGGTGCGGACGCTGTCGCCGGAACCGCAGCTCACGGTATTCCTGACGCTCGACGCTGGCAAAGCCGACGCGAGCCTGATCGACACCCGGCTCAAGGAACATCCGCTGGTCTCGCGCATGCGCTACGTGCCGCGGGAGCGCGCGCTCGAGGACATGAAGCGCGCGAGCGGCATGGCCGGAATCGTCGAAGCGCTCGACCGCAATCCGCTCCCGGACGCTTTTGTCGTCGACGCCTCCGACCCTGCGCCGGACGTGATGGAGCGCCTGCGGACCGAGGTCGCGACGTGGCCCAAGGTCGCGCACGTCCAGCTCGACGCCGAGTGGGCGCAGCGCCTCGACGCGGTGCTCAAGGTCGGCCGGATCGCACTCCTGCTGCTCGCGACGGTGCTCGCGTTTTCGCTGGTCGCAATTACTTTCAACACGATCCGGCTGCAGATGCTGACCCAGCGTGAAGAGATCGAAGTCACGACCCTGATCGGCGCGACCGACGGTTTCATCCGCCGCCCGTTCCTGTACTACGGCGCGGTCCTCGGGCTGCTCGGCGGGCTCGCCGCTTGCGGGCTCGTATGGTCGGCGACCACGGTCGTCAACGCCGCGCTCATCGACCTGTCCTACCTTTATGGCGCGCGCTGGGAAGTCGCTCAGCTCTCGTGGCGCGACAGCGCGAGTCTGCTGGGATTCGCAGCGGGGCTGGGATGGCTGGGGGCGTGGATGTCGGTCGCGAGGCACCTCGCGCACGTCCGGCCGCGGTGATGCTGCCGGGTTAGTGTGTGCTCGCATCCGCAGCTCCGTCCGCTTACCGGAATGCCGAGGTTCATAGCGCAAGTCCTTGGTTGAGTGTTGTTTTCTACTGCCCCGGCGGGGGTCGCCTGCCGGAACTTTGGGCCGTCTTGGCACTCATAATTCACGAGTGCTAAAATGTTTCGAAGCAATTAGGGGGTATGCAACATGACTGCTTACACATTACCGATTCCGGCTGCGGGCAGCCTGGAAACCTACGTCCAGACCGTCAACAGCTTCCCGATCCTGACCCAGGAACGGGAGACCGCGCTCGGGCGCCGCTTCCGTGACACGGAGGACCTTGCCGCCGCGCGGGAGCTCGTGGTGTCACATTTGCGAGTGGTGGTGTCGATCGCCCGGGGTTACATGGGCTACGGCCTGCAGCAGGCGGACCTCATACAGGAAGGCAACATCGGCCTGATGAAAGCCGTGAAGCGCTTCGACCCGGAGCGCGGCGTTCGGCTGGTCTCGTTCGCCGTGCACTGGATCCGCGCGGAGATCCACGAGTTCATCCTGCGCAACTGGCGCATCGTCAAAGTGGCGACGACCAAGGCGCAGCGCAAGCTCTTCTTCAACCTGCGCAGCCTCAAGCCGGGGCTCGGCGCGCTCGGCATGTCCGAGGTGAAGAAGATCGCCCAGCAGCTCGGGGTCAAGCCCGAGGAAGTGGTCGAGATGGAAACACGGCTCGGGGGCCAGGACGTCGCGCTCGAGCCGATCGGCGAGGACGACGAAGACACCCCGTTTGCGCCTATCGCTTACCTCGCCGCGGAAGATTCGGAGCCGGGCGTTCAGCTCGAGCAGGCGCAGACCGTGCAGCGGCGCAGCGCCGGTCTCGAGCAGGCGCTGGCGGGGCTCGACCCGCGCAGCCGGCGCATCATCGAGGCGCGCTGGCTGAATGAGAAACAATCGGCCACCCTGCACGAGCTCGCGGGTGAGTTCGGCGTCTCGGCCGAGCGCATCCGCCAGATCGAGAGCAAAGCGCTGTCGAAGATGAAAGGCGCGCTCAAAGCCGCGGCGTAAGTAATCGCAATCCATAAAAAACCCGGCTCCTGCCGGGTTTTTTATGGATTGCGACTGGCGGCCATAGCCGCTTGAGCGGGCCGTTACGCACCCAGGCGCGAAGCGCCGAACGACGCGGCGTGGCCTTGTCCGGTCACTCGGCCAGCAGCAGCCGGATGTCGTGCAACAGCGGGTTCGCGCCCGCCCCGTATTGCGCAAAAAGGCGCAGCCGCCCCTGCGAGTCGAGCACGAACGTTCCCGCCGAGTGATCCATGGTGTAGCCGCCGCCCGCCTGCGGCTGCTTCTGGAAATAGATCTTGAATTCCTTCGCCGTGCGCGAAGTCTCCTCGGGCGTACCGTAGAGTCCCAAAAACGACGGATCGAACGACGGGACGTACTGGCGCAACACCTCGGCGGTATCGCGTTGCGGATCGACCGTCACGAAAAGCACCTGCAGGCGCCGGGCGTCGGGCCCGAGCTGCTTGGCGACATTCCCAAGCTCCATCATCGTCGTCGGGCACGCGTCCGGGCAATGGGTGAACCCGAAGAAGAGAACGACGACTTTGCCTTTGAAATCGGCGAGGGTGCGCCGCTGGCCGTTGTGATCGGTGAGCGCCAGCGCCTTGCCGAAGCTCGCGCCGGTCACGTCGGTCAACTCGAACTGCGCGGCTTCGCGCTTGCCGCACGCCACGAGCAGCATTGCGAGCAGCGCAGCGGCGAACAGACGTCTCATCGGTACGGCCCCTGCCTCACGGCTAGAGCAGGATGCGAACGTAGTGATCGACCAGCAGCGCGGCGAAGAGCGTAGCGAGGTAGGTGATGGAAAAGCGGAAGGTGCGGCGCGCGAGCGCGTCGCTGTAGTCGCGGTAGATGCGGATCGCGTAAGACAGGAACATCGCGCCGAGCACGACTGCCGCGGCGAGGTAGATCAGGCCGCTCATGCGCACCACGAAAGGCAGCAAGGTGCACGCGCAGAGGATCACGGTGTACAGCAGCACGTGCAGGCGCGTGAACTTGTCGCCGTGAGTGACGGGAAGCATGGGAACGCCGGCCTTGGCGTATTCGTGCTTGCGGTACAGCGCGAGGGCCCAGAAGTGCGGCGGGGTCCACGCGAAAATGATCAGGAAGAGCGTCAGCGCGTCGGCCGTCACCTCGCCCGTCACCGCGGCCCATCCCAGCACCGGCGGCATCGCGCCCGAAGCGCCGCCGATCACGATGTTCTGCGGCGTCATCGGCTTGAGTATGACGGTGTAGACGATCGCGTAGCCGATGAAGGTCGCGAAGGTGAGCCACATCGTGAGCGGATTCACCCACTGGTAGAGGATCCCGAGCCCGATGCCGCCGGTCACCCCGGCGAAGAGCAGGGTTTCGCGCGAGCTCAACGAGCCCCGCGGAAGCGGACGCCGGCTGGTCCGCAGCATGATCGCGTCGATCTTCTGCTCGACCAGGCAGTTCATTGCCGCAGCCGCGCCGGCAACGAGTGCGATGCCCACCGTGGCCGCGATGAATGCCTGGAGCGGCACCGCGCCGGGAACCGCCAGGAGCATGCCGATCACCGCGGTGAAGACGATGAGCGACACCACGCGAGGCTTGGTGAGCTGGTAGAACTGGTGGGCGCGGGAGCCGAATGGCTGGCCGGCAACGCTCGAAGACATCAGGGCGCCTGCCTGGAGGGAATGCGGGAAAGTGCGAAGTTTATCATCACGAGGGTCACCAGCAAAATCGCGGCCACGGCGTTGTGGGCGACGGCAACGCCGAGCGGAAGACCCGCGACGATATTGGCGACGCCGAGGCCGATCTGCACGGCCAGCACGCCCACCAGCGCGATCCCGTAAGGTGCGAGACCTCTCGAGCGCGCGAGCGCGAAAGCGAGCCCGCCGACGTAAAGCAGGGTCACCAGCGCACCGACTCGATGAGTCCAGTGAATCGCCGTCAGCGCTTCGTACGCGAGATGGGTGCCCGCGGCGGTTTTGCCGAGCTCACGCACGAGCTGAAAACCGTGCGCGAAATCCATGTCGGGCCGCCATGCGCCGTGGCACGTCGGGAAGTCGATGCACGCGAGCGCCGCATAGTTGCTCGAGACCCACCCTCCGAGCGCAATCTGCGTGATCACCACTGCGAGCCCCAGCGCAGCCCAGGGCCTGAGCCGTTGCGCGCGTGCCGGATCGGCCGCCGGCCTGGGATCGACCTGCCGCAACGCGAGCCACACGAGGAGCGACAGCGTCGCCATTCCGCCGAGCAGATGCAGCGTCACGATGACCGGCTTGAGGAGCAGCGTGACCGTCCACATGCCGAGCGCCGCCTGAAGAATCACGACCCCGAGCAGCGACGAGGCCAGCACCGGCGAGCGGCCGAGGGTCGAGCGCCATCGCCATGCCGCGATCGCGATCGCCAGGATGAGCAGCCCGAGCGTGCCTGCGAGGTAGCGATGGAACATCTCCTTCCACGCCTTTGCGCTGGAAACCGGGCCGTGTTCTCCGCCCTGCGCCGCGACCGCCCGGGCGATGTCCTCTTCGGCGTGAGCAGGGCTCATCTCGCCATAGCAGCCGGGCCAGTCCGGGCAGCCGAGCCCCGCGTGCATCAGCCGCACGTAAGCGCCGACGACGACGACCACGAAAGCGAGGCACGCCGCGACAAGCACGAGCCTCGTATACAGCGTTCTCATTTCCACTTCGAATGCCGCAGCAGGCGTGCGACATCTTTGAGGATGCGGCGAGGGTCTGCGTTCGCGGGGAAGCGCATCATCAGGTTGCCGAGCGGGTCGACGACATAGATGTGCGCGGCAGGGTCGCTCGAAGCGGGCAGCGCGCGCTCGATTCCGCGTGCGCGAACCACGCGCAGATCGGGCTGCTCGGCGAGCATGGCTGCGTCGGGCGCGGACTCATCGGTGACCAGCCAGACGCGCTCGATGCGCTCGGCCTCCTTCGCCTGGGCAAGCCTGATCTGCCTCGTGTAGACGAGCTGAGTGCGACAACGCTCATCGCACGCCGCGCTGTCGACCGTGACGAGCACCCATTCGCCTTTCATATCCGAAAAGCGGAAGGGCTTGCCGTCGAGAGTCGTAAGCTGAATGTCCGGCAGCGGCTTCGGCGTCAGGAGCTCGCCGTAGTTCACGTGGCCGCCCGGCCGCCACAGGTAGAACGCGACGAACGATGCGATGACCGGCGCCGCGCACAGCGCGAGCACGAGCCACAGCACGAGACGGTTACGGCGCTGCCGGGGGTTTAGCGCGGGATCTGAATTGGGTGACTGCATAAAAGACTGCGAGCGTTGCGGCGAGCGCAAACCACTGGAATGCGTAGCCATAATGTTTTTCGATTCCGAAATCGGGGACTGGCCACACCCGAACCAGAGCGTCGTCGAGCTGACTGTCCTGCCTCACGACGAAAGGCTGGATGCTGATCGGCATGGCCTTGCGATAGCGCTCGACGTTAAGGTTCTGCCAGATCCTTCCTTCGATCACGTTCTTCGAAAGCTCCAGCACGCGGCCCGCAGGCACCACGACTCCCGTGATAGTGACGGGACCCGCCGGCGTGCGGACTTCGGGCAGCTCGGTGCGCAGCGGCGGCCTTGCGATCCAGCCGCGATTGACCAGCACGTAGCGCTCGCTGCCTTCGATCTTCAGCGGCATCACGACGTGATATCCGGGCGTGCCCTGGTGAATCCGGTTGTCGATGAACACCGTGTATCGCGGGTCGAAAATGCCTCGAGCCTCGACGCGTCTCAAATCCATGTCGCTCGCGGCAAGCTCCTGCGCGCCAATGTGTATCGGAGGCTGCGCGGCCTGCGCCTCGAAGCGCGCTTTGAGCTCGCGCTTCTGCGCGCCGCGTCCGAGCTGCCAGTTGCCCAGCGCGAGCGCGAGCGCCACGCCGACGACGGTCGCCAGGGTCGGCCAGAAGCGTCCGCGACGGCTAGGGAGCTTCATCTTTGCTAGACTCCACCCATGCGCTTCATCGTCCTGCTTTTTCTCGCGTTCATCCTGATCAGCCTCTTTTCAGGCCTTTACTACGTCTGGAAAGACCGCGGCCGCGGCGATCGCGCGGTCAAGGCGCTCACCGTACGGGTCGCGCTGTCGATCGTGCTCTTCGCGCTTCTGATGCTCGGTTATCACTTCGGGTTTTTCACGCACAAGCTCTAAGGGCAAATCCCGCTAACCGTGAGTGGTAAACGGTCAGCCGTTTACGCCTGCGCAACCGGCGCGGTCTCCCGTTCACCGTCCAACGTTTACGTCTCCGCATCGGAGCGCCGTAACGTAGACCTGCTCCCGCACGTCTCGGTTCACCACTCACCGTTTACCGTTTACGAAACGGGAAAAAAAACGCCGCACTCAGTGCGGCGCTGCCTCCCTACTGACGGGTCCCCGTTGTTGTTATGCGCCTTATTCTTGTTCTTTTATTCTTTTTGATTTGAGCGGCTTTATAGCCAGTAGACGAAGATGAACAGTCCGAGCCAGACGACGTCGACGAAGTGCCAGTACCACGCGACACCTTCGAAGCCGAAGTGGTGCT
>JAQGMV010000222.1 GCA_028292225.1 Betaproteobacteria bacterium | reverse complement strand
GGCGCGTGAACGCGCCGAGGTCGTCGGGAAGCGTGACCGCCTGGCGGGTGAGCTCGTCGAAGAGCAGCGCGAGCTCGGCCGCGACGCTCCACAGGTCCGCCTCGGCGAGCCAGCCGCGCTCGGAGAGCACGCGATAGAGCATTGCGTGGCGCGCGGCGTGCGGCACCACCGGGCGGTCGAGAGAGACTTCCGACGCCCACGCACTGAGTGTGGTGATTCGGGGAAGGATGAGCGCGGGCGATCCTGCCGCCCGTGCAAGCTCGGTCGAGAAATCGCCCGCGGCGTGCAGGTGCGGCAGCACGACCGTCGCTGCACGCAGATCCGGAAGCTGCGCACGCAGGTCGGCGGCGAGCGCTTGCGCGGCTGCGATGACGACGTCAGACGGAGCGGCAGCAGTGCGGGAAATGGAGGTCGACGACGGCGTGGGGAGCATCAGCAGAGTATGGCTGCAGGCGAGGCGCCCGCGCTACAGGAAGACGAGCCTTGCGCGCGAGCGGCGGCGCCTGCGGTACCCGCTCCGCAGCCGCCTCCACAACATGCATCGTCAGTCAAACAACATCGTGTCGGCGGCAGACGCCGATTCGCCCGGTCGCCCCCACCGCTCCGCGCCCGCGGCAAAACCGGGGCGAGCTCCCGGGCTCACGGCGTTACTTCTCCAGCAGCTGCTTCTTCTCTTTTTGCTGCGCCCACTCGTCGGCGTCCGGCGGGGCGTCCTTCTTCTCGATGAGCGCGGGCCAGGCTTTCGAAAGCTCGGCGTTGATCTGGATGAACTCGCGCTGGGTGTCAGGCACGTCGTCTTCCGCGAAGATCGCCTCTACCGGGCACTCCGCCACGCACAGGGTGCAGTCGATGCACTCGTCCGGATCGATGACGAGCATGTTCGGCCCTTCGCGGAAGCAGTCGACCGGGCACACATCAACGCAATCGGTGTACTTGCACTTGATGCAGGTCTCGGTGACAACGTAAGTCATGGCAGTCCCTTTTCGTACAAACCGGTGTGGTAAGTGACACAAGAAAAACGGCATATTTTAGCAGAAACAAGATGCTACAGTTCCATGCTGAGACCGGCACCAGCCTTCCCAACGATACGGAATTTGAGTAGCATGAAACTCACGCCGTGGCTTCGCGAAAGCTCCACGCACCAGTCGAAGAGCCCGCTCATGCGGCCACCGCCGCCATATGGACTAACCGCCACAGTACCGCGGCACCGTTTCCCCCCACCCACTTCAAGGCGCATACATGGCTGAGCATATTCATTACGTCACCGACGACACTTTCGATCCCGAAGTCCTGCAATCGTCCACCCCCGTGCTGGTCGATTACTGGGCGGAGTGGTGCGGCCCATGCAAGATGATCGCGCCGATCCTGGACGAAGTGGCCAAGGAATACACGGGGCGTCTGAAGGTTGCCAAGCTCAACATCGACGAGAACCAGGGCACGCCCCCGAAGTACGGCATTCGCGGCATACCGACGCTCATGATCTTCAAGAACGGCGCAGTCGAGGCGACGAAGGTCGGCGCGCTCTCGAAATCCCAGCTGACCGCGTTTATTGACAGCAATATTTAACTTGGCTAACCTTCCTCCCAGCGCCTGAACTTCTTTAGGTCGCTTCCCCTAAATAAGAATCAAGCAGTTCAGGCGCGGGCGTACGTTCCACGTTCCTTTCCGCTTCCTTTCCCTGTTTCACCCGCCACACCCCTTCCTTTTAGCGCGCGACTCTCGTCATGCATCTATCCGATCTGAAAAACCTCCACGTTGGCGAGCTCGTCGACATGGCTGTCGCCAATGAGCTCGACGGCGCCAACCGCATGCGTAAGCAGGAGCTCATATTCGCGCTTCTGAAGAACCAGGCGAAAAAAGGCGACGCCATCTACGGCGGCGGCACGCTCGAAGTCCTGCCCGACGGGTTCGGCTTCCTGCGCTCACCCGACACTTCCTATCTCGCGGGCACCGATGACATCTATGTCTCGCCCTCGCAGATCCGGCGCTTCAACCTGCACACCGGCGACACGATCGAAGGCGAGATCAGGACGCCGAAGGACGGGGAGCGCTACTTCGCGCTCGTCAAAGTCGACAAGGTCAACGGCGAGCCCCCCGAGAATTCGAAGCACAAAATCCTCTTCGAAAATCTCACCCCCTTCCACCCCACCGAACACCTCAAACTCGAACGCGACATCAAGGCCGAAGAGAACTTCACCGGCCGGATCATCGACATCATCGCGCCGATCGGCAAAGGCCAGCGCGGGCTGATCGTGTCGCCGCCGAAGGCCGGCAAGACCGTGCTCATGCAGCACATCGCTCACGCGATCACCGCGAACCATCCCGAAGTCGTCCTGATCGTGCTGCTCATCGACGAGCGTCCCGAAGAGGTGACCGAGATGCAGCGTTCGGTCAAAGGCGAGGTGCTCTCGTCGACCTTCGACGAGCCGGCCTCGCGTCACGTGCAGGTTGCCGAGATGGTGATCGAGAAAGCGAAACGCCTCGTCGAGCACAAGAAAGACGTGGTCATCCTGCTCGACTCGATCACGCGTCTCGCCCGCGCCTACAACACCGTGGTGCCGGCCTCGGGCAAGGTGCTCACCGGCGGCGTCGACGCCAACGCGCTGCAGCGTCCGAAGCGCTTCTTCGGCGCGGCGCGTAACGTCGAGGAAGGCGGCTCGCTCACGATCCTGGCGACCGCGCTGATCGACACCGGCTCGCGCATGGACGACGTGATCTACGAAGAGTTCAAAGGCACCGGCAACATGGAAGTCCACCTCGACCGGCGCATGTACGAAAAGCGGATCTTCCCCGCGATCAACGTGAACCGCTCGGGCACGCGCCGCGAAGAGCTGCTGATCGAAAAAGACGTCCTGCAGAAGATCTGGGTGCTCCGCAAGCTCCTGTACCCGATGGACGAGCTCGAGGCGACCGAGTTCCTGCTGGACAAGGTCAAGGCGACGAAAAGCAACGCCGACTTTTTCGATTCGATGCGGCGAGGTTGAGCGGTTACAAAAACTTACTGTTAATTCCGAACCAGACCGCATCAGTGCGGTCACAATAACAAGTGCGGCAGGGGTTTACCCTCGCCGCTTTTTTTTGTGATGCGCCTCGTAAGGATCAAGATGAAACGACGTTCGCTGGCTCTGCTGGTTGCCGCTCTAATTTCCGCCCCGGTCGCGGCGCAGAACGAACCCTCCGAGGTCACTGACGCCGAGATCGCGAAATACAAGACGTCGTCCGAGGCCGAATGCCGGGCCGGCGCTGCCGGCAAGGGCGATCCCAAGGACGTCGAAGCGTTCTGCGGCTGCATCTTCGCTTCGCTCAACGGGTCGATGACGCGCGCCGAATGGCAGCAGGCCTACTTCTATTCAACCAAGAGCGAACCCGCACGCGTGCGCGAAGTCCTCGGTCCTCACCTGCAGAAATCGGAGTGTCGCCCGCAGGCTGCCGCGGCTCCGAAGCCGGCCCCCACCGACGCACAACCCGCACCGCAACGCAAGGCGCCGGCGCAGGGACTCAGGCCGCCGTCGAAGTAGCACCCACGGGTACGCCTCTGGCATCAGCCGGAATGGAATAAACCCGGATTTCGCGATGTTTCGTTGGTTGTCAGTGGCAGCGCTTGCACTCGCCGCCTGCGCGCAGCTTCCGCCGAGCCCGCAGGAGATCGACGCCAAGCGCTTCGAGCCGGCTCCGGGCAAGGCGGTGATCTACATGGTCCGCGAGCTGCCCGACATCTCGCGCGAGGCGTCATCGGTCATGCTCGACGACGACCTGATGGGCACCACCTACCCGGGCACCTTCTTCCGTTGGGTAGTGGCGCCCGGCCGCCACCGGATCCGCGGCTTCGCGGGTGACGCCGGCGCGATGGTGATCGACGTTCTGCCCGATCGTATTTACTATGTGCAGCAGACCTATACCCGTGGCTTCACGGGTTTCGGCCAGTCGTTTTTCCGGCTCGTTCCCGAGCCGTACGGCCGCGGCGCAATACTGCGCAGCGAACTCGTAGGAGGACGATGA
>JAQGMV010000184.1 GCA_028292225.1 Betaproteobacteria bacterium | reverse complement strand
GCCGTGAATCTGGTCGCACAGGTCGCGCAGTCCGATCTTCTCGTACGACGGATACTTCGCCAGAAATTCCGGCATCACGCGCCACAGCGGGTTGTTCTGGTCGTAATCGTCCTTGAACTGCTGCAGCGCGGCGACCAGCGTGTTCCAGCGGCCCTTGGTGATGCCGATCGTGAACATGATGAAGAACGAATACAGGCCGGTCTTCTCGACGATGACGCCATGCTCGGCCAGGTACTTGGTGACGATCGATGCCGGAATGCCGACCTTCCCGAACTTGCCTGACACGTCGAGTCCCGGCGTGATGACGGTCGCCTTGATCGGGTCGAGCATGTTGAAGCCGGGCGCGAGATCGCCGAAGCCGTGCCAGCGCTCGTTCGGGCGCAGCATCCAGTCCTCCCGGCTGCCGATGCCTTCGGCGGCGAGGCGCTCGGGTCCCCACACCTTGAACCACCAGTCCTTGCCGAACTCGGCGTCGACCTTGCGCATCGCCCGGCGGAAATCGATCGCTTCCTGGATCGACTCTTCCACGAGCGCAGTGCCGCCGGGAGGCTCCATCATCGCCGCCGCCACGTCGCACGACGCGATGATCGCGTATTGCGGCGAGGTGGACGAATGCATGTGATACGACTCGTTGAACGCGTGCAGGTTGAGCATCCGCTTGTCGCTGTCCTGCACCAGGATTTGCGAAGCCTGCGACAGCCCCGCCAGCAGCTTGTGAGTCGACTGGGTCGAGAAGATCATCGACTCCTTGCAGCGCGGACGGTCCTTTCCGATCGCGTGCATTCCTCGGTAGTACTCGTGGAAGGTCGCGTGCGGCAGCCACGCTTCGTCGAAGTGCAGGGTGTCGATCCTGCCGTCGAGCATCTCCTTGATCGTCTCGACGTTGTAGATGATCCCGTCGTAGGTGCTCTGGGTGAGCGTGAGCACTCGCGGCTTGCCTTTGAAGTTCCGCGCGAAAGGATTGTCGCGGATTTTCTTCTCGATGTTCTCCCAGCGGAATTCCTCACGCGGGATCGGACCGATGATGCCGAAGTGGTTGCGCGTGGGCATCAGGAAAACCGGCACCGCGCCCGTCATGGTGATCGCGTGCAGGATCGACTTGTGGCAGTTGCGGTCGACGATCACGACGTCGTCCGGCGCGACTTTGTAGTGCCACACCATCTTGTTCGACGTCGAGGTGCCATTGGTGACGAAGAAGAGGTGATCGCAGTTGAAGATCCGCGCCGCGTTGGTCTCGGAAGCCGCGACCGGGCCCGAGTGGTCGAGCAACTGCCCGAGCTCGTCCACCGCGTTGCACACGTCGGCGCGCAGCATGTTCTCGCCGAAGAACTGGTGGAACATCTGGCCGACGGGGCTCTTCAGGAACGCGACGCCGCCCGAGTGCCCGGGACAATGCCACGAGTACGAGCCGTCCTGCGCGTAGTGCACCAGCGCCCTGAAGAAAGGCGGCGCCAGGCTGTCGAGATAGGTCTTCGATTCGCGAACGATGTACCGCGCCACGAATTCCGGCGTGTCCTCGAACATGTGAATGAAGCCGTGCAGCTCGCGCAGCACGTCGTTCGGGATGTGGCGTGAAGTGCGAGTCTCGCCGTAGAGAAAGATCGGGATGTCGGCGTTGCGGAAGCGGATCTCTTTCACGAACTTCCTCAGCTGGGCGACGGTCGCCGCAGCCTCCTCGGGCGTGCTCACCCCGAGCTCTTCGTCGTCGATCGACAGAACGAAAGCCGACGCGCGGCTTTGCTGCTGGGCGAAGCTCGACAGATCGCCGTAGCTCGTCACCCCGATGACTTCCATGCCTTCCTCTTCGATTGCTTTCGCGAGCGCGCGTATGCCCATGCCGCTCGCGTTCTCGGTGCGAAAGTCTTCGTCGATGATGATGATGGGAAAGCGAAATCTCACGGAGTGCTCCTTCGGCGGAACGCCGATGCATGCAAACGCCTTGCGGCCGCAAGGCCGCACGGTTCAGGGTTCATTTTTTGTCGTTGCGAGGCGAGCGCTGCGACGAAGCAATCTCGAAACGTTCGTTCCAGGTGCGCCACGAGGTCGCCACGTCGCCCGGCCGGCTCCTCGCGATGACACTTCTCGAGATCTGCTTCAGGTGTTCTGAACGACTATTTTGGGGAACGCAGCCGAATGGTCCTGCTGCTTCTCGGCGATCTTCACGGCGACGCGCCGCGCGATCTGCTTGTAGATTTCAGCGATACGGCCGTCGGGGTCCGCCACGACCGTGGGCATTCCGGAATCCGCCTGCTCGCGAATCTTGATGTCGAGCGGCAACGAGCCGAGAAGCTCGACGTTGTAGTCCTTGCCCATACGCTCGCCGCCGCCGGTTCCGAATATCGGCTCTTCGTGCCCGCAGTTGCTGCAGATGTGCGTGCTCATGTTCTCGACGATGCCGAGGATCGGGATGCCGACTTTCTCGAACATCTTGAGCCCTTTGCGCGCGTCGATGAGCGCGATGTCCTGCGGCGTGGTGACGATGACCGCGCCGGTGACCGGCACGCGCTGGGCGAGCGTGAGCTGGATGTCGCCGGTGCCCGGCGGGAGGTCGACGATCAGATAGTCGACGTCGCGCCATTTGGTCTGGTTCAGGAGCTGCTCGAGCGCCTGCGTGACCATCGGCCCGCGCCATACCATCGGACTGTCGATGTCGACGAGAAAGCCGATCGACATCGCCTGGATGCCGTGGCCTTCCATCGGCTCCAGGAGCTTCTCGTCCTTCGACTGCGGGCGCCCGGAGATGCCGAGCATCATCGGCTGGGACGGCCCGTAGATGTCCGCATCGAGCACGCCGACCGTCGCGCCTTCGGCCGCGAGAGCGAGCGCGAGGTTCACCGCGGTCGTGCTCTTTCCCACCCCGCCCTTGCCGGATGCGACCGCGATGATGTTGCGCACGCCGGGAATCAGCTTCACGCCGCGCTGCACCGAGTGCGGGACGATTTTCATCGTCACGTTGACGTTGACGGCCGCGACGCCGGGGATCGCTCTCAGGCGCGCGGTGATCTCCCTGCGGATCGGCTCGACCTGGCTTTTCGCCGGATACCCGAGCACGACGTCGAGCGACACGTTTTCGCCCTCGACCTTCACGTTGCGTGCCGACTTCGACGACACGAAATCCTTGCGGGTATTCGGGTCGGTCAGCTCTTTGAGCGCATCGAGCACCTGCTGCTCGGTCACTGCCATGGGGATTCCCTTCGTAGGCTGCCGGCCACTGAGATGCGCAGCGCTGGACGTTGGCCGGTGCAATGCGCTGCCCGCGCAATGCACCGAGAGTAAGGGCGGAATTCTAATCAATTCAGTTTAGAATTCACACCTTTAGTTCCCCGCCAAATTCCCGTTTCTGATGCCTTCTCGCCGCATTTTCGTCACTTCCGCCCTCCCCTACGCCAACGGCGCGATCCACCTGGGACACCTGGTCGAGTACATCCAGACCGACATCTGGGTGCGCTTCCAGAAAATGCAGGGCAACGAGGTCTATTACGTCTGCGCCGACGACACCCACGGCACGGCGATCATGCTGCGCGCGGAAAAGGAAGGGATCACGCCCGAAGCGCTGATCGCACGCGTATTGCAGGAGCACCAGCGCGACTTCGCGGGCTTCGACATCGCGTTCGACAACTACTACACGACACACTCCGAAGAGACTCGCACGCTCTCCAGCGCGTTCTACGAGCGCCTGAAGGCGGCAGGGCTGATCGACGTCAAGCCGGTCGAGCAGTTCTACGATCCGGTCAAAGCGATGTTCCTGCCGGACCGCTTCATCAAGGGCGAGTGCCCGAAATGCGGCGCCAAAGACCAGTACGGGGACTCGTGCGAGGTGTGCGGGTCGACTTACAGCCCGACCGACCTCAAGAACCCGTATTCGGTGGTCTCGGGGGCGAAACCGGTCCGCAAGACCTCCGACCACTATTTCTTCAAGCTCTCGGATCCGCGCTGCAAGACCTTCCTGGAAAAGTGGACTCAGGAAGACGAGCATCTGCAACCTGAAGCGCGCAACAAGATCCGCGAGTGGTTCGAGCAGGGTCTGAACGACTGGGACATCTCGCGCGATGCGCCCTACTTCGGGTTCGAGATCCCCGATGCTCCCGGTAAATACTTCTACGTCTGGCTCGACGCGCCGATCGGGTATCTCGGCAGCTTCAGGCAGCTCTGCGATCGCACTGGGCTCGATTTCGACAGCTTCGTGAAAGATGGGTCGGAGGCCGAGATGATCCATTTCATCGGCAAGGACATCCTGTATTTCCACGCGCTCTTCTGGCCGGCGATGCTCAAGTTCTCGGGCAACCGGACGCCCAGCCACATCTACGCGCACGGCTTCCTGACGGTGAACGGCGAGAAGATGTCCAAGTCGCGCGGCACCTTCATCACCGCCGAAAGCTACATCCAGCAGGGCCTCAACCCCGAATGGCTGCGTTACTACTACGCGGCCAAACTCGGCGCGGCGATGGAAGACATCGACCTGAACCTCGACGACTTCGTCGCGCGGGTCAACAGCGACCTCGTCGGCAAATACGTGAACGTCGCGAGCCGCGCGGCCGGTTTCCTGACCAAGCGTTTCGG
>JAQGMV010000149.1 GCA_028292225.1 Betaproteobacteria bacterium | reverse complement strand
TCGGCGGCAATGCACTGCTCAAGTGGCTCGGCGAGCAGGGTCCGGCCGCAGCCGCGCTCGTCGCAGGCGCCGCGGCGGTATCGGCGCCGCTCGACCTGATGGCCGCGGGCGATGCGCTCGGCCGCGGGTTCAACCTCGTCTACACGCGCGCTTTCCTCGCGACGCTCAAACGCAAATCGATCGCCAAGCTCGGCACGCATCCGCGGATCTACGATCCGGTGCTGGTGCGCGCGGCGCGGACCCTGCGCGATTTCGACAACGTGGTGACCGCGCCGCTGCACGGGTTCAGCGATACCGACGATTACTGGACTCGCTCGAGCAGCAAGCCGTGGCTCGCGCGCATCGCGGTTCCGACGCTCCTCGTGAATGCGCGCAACGACCCTTTCCTGCCCGAGCATGCGCTGCCGGGCGCGCACGACGTGTCGCCCGCGGTCACGCGTGACTTCCCTCACGAAGGCGGGCACGTCGGCTTCGTATCGGGGCGCTTTCCGGGGAACCTCCAGTGGCTTCCGCGGCGTATCATCCATTTCCTTCAGCAATCTCTTTGAGGACACGCTTCATGACTGCAGCAAGCCCGGGTAGACCCGTCCCGCCCGAAATCTTCAAGGCCTACGACATTCGCGGGATCGTCGGGCGCACGCTTACGATAGAAGTGACCGAGGCGATCGGTCGTGCAGTCGGTTCGGAAGGACGCGACCGGGGCGTGAAGGCGATCGCGATCGGCCGCGACGGCCGCCTCTCCGGGCCCGACCTTGCCGCAGCGCTCGCACGCGGCATACAGGCGAGCGGTGTCGACGTCATCGACGTGGGCAGGGTCGCGACGCCGATGCTGTACTTCGCTGCGTATCATCTCGGGACGCTGTCCGGGGTCTCGGTCACCGGCTCTCACAACCCGCCCGAATACAACGGCCTGAAGATCGTGCTCGCGGGCGACACGCTTGCGGGCGACGCGATCCAGGCGCTGCGCGCGCGCATCGAGAGCGGCAATCTCGCCAGCGGAAACGGCAGCTACCGCGCGCAGGACATCCGGGAGGAGTATCTCCAGCGCATCGTGTCGGACATCAAGCTCACGCGGCCCGTCAGCATCGTCGTCGATTGCGGCAACGGCGTCGCGGGCGATACGGCGCCTGAGCTCTACCGGCGCCTCGGCTGCACCGTGAAAGAGCTCTACTGCGAAGTCGACGGCACTTTCCCGAACCACCATCCCGATCCTTCTCATGTCGAGAACCTGGCGGACCTCATCGAGGCGCTGACGAGCGAAGGCGAGATCGGCTTCGCCTTCGACGGCGACGGCGACCGGCTCGGCGTGGTCACCAAGAGCGGGAAGATCATTTTCCCGGACCGGCAGCTCATGCTCTTCGCGGCCGACGTGCTTTCGCGCAATCCCGGGGCGGAAATCATTTTCGACGTCAAATCGACCCGCAAGCTCTACTCATGGATCCGCGAGCGCGGCGGCAAGCCGACGATGTGGAAGACCGGGCACTCGTTCATCAAGCAGAAGCTGAGGGAGACCGGCGCTCCGCTCGCGGGCGAGATGAGCGGCCACGTGTTCTTCAAGGAACGCTGGTACGGCTTCGACGACGCGATGTACGCCGGCGCGCGGCTCCTCGAGATCGTGTCGCGCGAGCGCGACGTGAGCGCGGTGCTGGAACGCCTGCCCGACGCGCTGAGCACGCCCGAGCTGCAGTTGAAGACCGCCGAAGGCGAGAACTACACCCTGATCGACAAGCTCAAGCAGACCGCGAAATTCGACGGGGCGAAGGAGCTGATCACCATCGACGGCCTGCGAGTCGAGTACGACGACGGCTTCGGCCTTGCGCGGCCGTCTAACACCACGCCGGTGATCGTCCTGCGGTTCGAGGCTGACAATGCGAAAGCCCTCGAGCGCATCCAGCAGGATTTCCGCCGCGCACTGCTCGCCGTCAAGCCTGACGCGAAGCTCCCCTTTTGAGCCGATTGCAACTGGTCGCCGCGTGAGAGTGCCGCTTGGAAGCCGATAACGGTACGGTCGTCGTCCTGTCAGGGGCCGGCGCGAACAATGCCATCGACGGGTTGATGCGCACCGTCGCCGGGCTGTTGGAGAAGAACGGCCTCCCGGTGAAGTTCTTCGACGTGAGCCGCTCCACGAACGAGGAGTGGGGCGAGCTCCTGCCGTTACTCATGAGCGGCCGCGTGAGCTTCGCGCTGTCTTTCCTCGGCGTCGGCCAGGACTTCCAGGTAAAGCTCGGCGAAGCGGGAGAGACGGTGAACGCGTGGGAACACGCGAACATCCCCTTCATCAAGCTTCACGGCGACAGCCCCGCGTACTTCCTGAAGCGACACCTGGATCAGCCCTCGGTCGGCGTGAACGCCTACCACTTCGACGAGCATCTCGAATTCCAGCGCTGGATCCACCCGAACGCGAGCACCCTCGCAGCGACGATCGACCCGTACATCATTTCGGACACACCGCTCGACGCCGTCGATTTCCAACCGCGCAAGGCAGGCACGCTGGTCTTCGTGAAGAACGGGGGCGATCCACACGAGCTCATATCGCTGTGGCAGCAGACACTGCCGGAGTCGATCAGCGACGAGCTCATCGAGCTCGCGCTCGCGATCGTTGCGCCGGCGCTGAAAACAGGGAGATTTCTGATCCACCGGTTCGTGCTCGATCACCTCGACGCGAAGCGGATCGATCCGCGCGGCCTGCGCGGGATCGTGAGGCTGTACGTCGCCCAGCTCGACGATTACGTGCGCCGTGTCAAGGCGAACATGGTCGTCAAAGCGCTCCTGCCTTTCCCCGTCATCGTCCAGGGCGCGCGATGGGAGCATGTCGATTTCTCGGGCGCCAGGGCGCGCCTTTCCGGTCCGCTGGATTTTTCCGCTACCGAGGCGGTGTTCCAGGGCCAGCTCGGAGTCATCGATCTATCGCCGAACGTCGACGGCACAGGCCACGACCGCCTGTGGAGGGCCGCCGGAGCCTATGCTTTCGGCCTTGCGAACAAATCCACGTGGCTCGAGCGCACGCTGCCGGAGCTCAACGCGCGCGCGTACGAATTCGACGAAGAATCCATTGCGTCCAGCGTCGAGCGGGCACTCGGCAACCCCTCAGAATGCATCTCGATCGCCGAGGCATACGGCAAGGCGTATCGCCGGCGATATGCCACCGCGGACTTCGTCGACAAGCTGATTGCGCTCGCCGACATGAGCCGATTGGAGGCGAGCCGCGATAAACCCGCTTTGCAGCCGTATTTCGTGTGGTAGCGCGGGATGGCATCCTCCGGACATGGAAACTTGAAGCGAACGCTTGACGATCTGGCGGTGTTCGGGGGCACGGCGGCTTTCAGCGAGAAGCTGTACGTCGGGCGCCCCAACATCGGCAACCGCGAGCGTCTGCTCTCGCGTATCGAAGACATGCTCGATCGGCGCTGGCTCAGCAACGACGGCGTCTACCTGCAGGAATTCGAGCGCACGGTAGCCCGTATGCTCGGCGTCAGGCACTGCATCGCGACGTGCAACGGAACGATCGCCCTCGAGATCGCCATACGCGCGCTGGGGCTGTCGGGCGAAGTGATCGTTCCTTCGTTCACCTTCATCGCCACCGCTCATGCGCTCCAGTGGCAGCAGATCACGCCGGTGTTCTGCGACGTCGACCCGCGCACCCATACGCTCGACCCCGATTGCGTCGAACGCCTCGTCACGTCGCGTACCACCGGCATCATCGGCGTGCATCTGTGGGGCGAGGCACATCACGTCGAAGCGCTCGAAGCGCTTGCGCGGCGCCGCGGGCTGAAGCTCATGTTCGACGCGGCGCACGCATTCGCCTGCTCCTATGGCGGAAAAATGATCGGCAATTTCGGCGACGCGGAGATCTTCAGCTTCCACGCGACCAAGTTCCTGAACACCTTCGAAGGCGGCGCGATCTGCACCAACGACGACGCGCTCGCCGAAAAGAGTCGTCTCATGCGCAATTTCGGCTTCGCCGGCTTCGACAAGGTGATCTACATCGGCACCAACGGGAAAATGACCGAAGTGGCTGCGGCAATGGGCCTGACCGGCCTGGAGGCGCTCGACGAGTTCATCGACGCGAACCTCGCGAACTATCGAAGCTACACCCGGGAGCTCGAAGGCATTCCAGGCGCCACGCTTCGCACATACGACGATACACGGCGGCAAAACTACCAGTACATCATTGTCGAGGTCGATGAGGCAGTGGCGGGAATCGCCCGTGACGCGCTCGTCGAGCTTCTGCACGCCGAGAATATCGTCGCCCGTCGATATTTCTATCCCGGCTGCCACGACATGGAGCCGTATCGCTCGCTCTACCCCGGTGCCGGCGCCGGCCTGCCGAATACCGCCAGGCTTGCCCGACAGGTGATGGCGCTTCCTACCGGGACCGCCGTCGGCGAAGCCGAGATTCGGACGATCTGTCAGGTGGTGAGGTTCGCATGCAGCCACGGGCGCGAGATCACCCGATCGATGAATAGTCGCGCCCCCGAAGCGACTGGCGAGGCGTAGCGCGCGCGATGAAGCGAACTTCGCCGGGTTCGGCCCCTCGGAGGGAGCGTTAATGCCGATATTCGGCTTGTTTGGCGCAGGCGGCTTCGGCCGCGAAGTCATGCCGATCGCACGCGAAAACGGCATGCAGCCGTACTTCGTCGTAAGCTCGCCCGGGCCGCGCGTGGTCAACGGCGTGCCGGTCGTATCTCCCGACGAATTTTTCGAGCTGCGCGCAGACCTCTACTTCAACGTCGCGGTCAGTGACACGCGAGAACGGGAACGCATCGTCACGTCCTTCATGCAAAGAGGAGCGATTCCTCTTCCCGTTCGCGCCCGCAGCACGCTCGTGTACGACGAGAACAAAATCGGAGCGGGTTCGATTTTCTGCGCCTATACCTATGTGACTTCCAACGCGCAAATCGGACGGTTCTTTCACTGCAACCCATTCAGCTACGTATCGCACGATTGCGTCATCGGCGATTACGTGACTTTCACCCCACGCGTGTCGTGCAGCGGGTGGGTGGTCATCGGCAACCACGTATACGTCGGCACCGGAGCGCTCATACGCAACGGCGCCGAAGGCAAGCCCATCGTCATCGGCGATGGAGCCACGATCGGCATGGGCGCTGTAGTCACCGCGGACGTGCCGTCAGGCGCGACGGTCGTCGGCAACCCGGCACGTGTGCTGCGGCGCAGTCCGCCCGCGTGAGCTGACGCGGGGGCCCCCACCGCATCGCGCGATTCGTGCGCCGGCGCGGCTGGCCGCTCCAGCGCAAAGCGCGATCTATTTCCCGGCCTTCGCCAGCACGTCGGCGTCCACGTACACGTTCTTGCCGTCGATGCGGTAACGGCGCTTGCCGATACGCGGGTAATCGCACACGTCGAACGGCAACCGGTTCCCGCCGACCAGATAGACGAGATCCTCGGCGCCGGCGTTGCGCAGGCAGTGCGCAGCCGATCCTGCGACAAAGCCCATGAAGTCGCCCGCGCCGACCTCGTGCTCGTCGTCGCCGATCTCTGCGGTGCCCCGCCCGGAAAGGATGTAGACCCATTCCTCGTCCTGGTGGTGGAAGTGGTGCACGCTGCTGGTGGCGCCTTCCTTCAGGCGCACGAGGTG
>JAQGMV010000113.1 GCA_028292225.1 Betaproteobacteria bacterium | reverse complement strand
AACTGGATGCCCTGGTTCTGGCCGATCGGCCGGTCGAACACCACGCGCTCGGACGCATAGTTGCGCGCGCGATCGACGAACCAGTAGCCGTCGCCGATGCATTCGGCGGCGATCAGGATGCGCTCGGCGTTCAGGCCGTCGAGGATGTACTTGAAACCCCTGCCCTCCTCCCCGATCAGGTTTTCAACCGGCACTTCGAGGTTGTCGATGAAAAGCTGGTTGGTCTCGTGGTTGACCATGTTGCGGATCGGATTGATGACGAGCGCCTTGCCGGCTTCCTTCACGTCGACGATGAAGATCGACATGCCTTCCGATTTCTTCTTCACCTGGTCGAGCGCAGTCGTGCGCGCGAGCACGATCATGAGGTCGGAGTGCTGGAGCCGCGAGGTCCACACTTTCTGGCCGTTGATCACGTAGCGGTCGCCTTTGCGCACCGCCGTCGTCTTGATCTTGCTCGTGTCGGTGCCGGCGGTCGGCTCGGTCACCGCCATCGACTGCAGCCGCAGCTCTCCGGTCGCGATCCTCGGGAGGTATTTCTGCTTCTGCTCAGCCGAGCCGTGCCGCAGCACGGTGCCCATGTTGTACATCTGGCCGTGCACCGAGCCCGAGTTGGCGCCGGAGCGATTGATCTCTTCCATGATCACCGACGCTTCGGTCAGCGTCAGTCCGGAGCCGCCGTATTCCTCGGGGATCAGCGCCGACAACCAGCCGGCGTGAGTGAGCGCGTCGACGAACGCTTCGGGGTAGCCGCGCTCCTCGTCGACTTTCTGCCAGTACGCGTTATCGAACTGGCTGCAGAGCGAGCGTACGCCTTCGCGCAGCTCGGCATGGGGATCTTGGGGAGAATCGAGAGTCTTCATGATACCGGAGAGAATTTCAGAGGGTGTTGCGCAGGCAGCTAGGATATAGAGCAGCGCAACAACGATCAAGAACGGGAAAAGGGAGACACGAGTGACAGAGCGTTTGACATCACAGCGTACGGCCGTCAGCTCCGTTCGGGCAAGACGAGCACCGAGCAGGCCGCGCGTGAATTCCTGAAGCGCATCGATGCGCGCAACGCGAAGCTCCGCGCCTACACCTTCGTGGCGCGCGGAGCAGGCGGTCGCCGCCGCGCGAGCGATCGACGGCATGCTCCGCGCGGGCACCGACCTGGGCCCGCGAATCGCGACGGCGGCGCGGTCTTGACGCGGGCAGGGACAACCGCACGCCGGCAAGTGCCGTGGTTTGGGCAGCCCGACTGAAGTTTTCCCCGCCACGTGCCGTAAAACACCCTGCCCGCACTGTTCCTCTATCGGCCCCGCCCTGTCGAATCTTCGGCAGGGCTGCGTCGTTGCGAACCGTATCGGGTGGCGCACGAGGCTCCCCGGAGCCGGGATGCGCACCGATCAGCCCCACAAGCGAGGTTCACGATGCATGCCCCGGCGGTCGACGCGAAAGTCGACCAGGTCAGGAAACGGCTGGACGCCGCCCGTAATCACGCACCCGCGGTCTTCGCGAGCAGCTTCGGCGCCGAGGACATGGTGCTGTTCGACCTCATCGCGCGCGAGTTCCGCGAGATCGAGATCGCCACTCTGGATACGGGCCGTCTGCCGCCCGAGACGTACGACCTCATCCAGCAGGCGACGACGGCGTATCGCTGCAAGGTCCGGATTTATTCGCCCCGGCACGAGGCGGTCGAAAGCTTTGTCCGCATCAACGGCATCAACGGTTTCTACGACAGCACCGCGCAGCGCAAAGACTGCTGCGAAGTACGCAAGCTCGAGCCGCTGAAGCGCGCGCTCGCAGGCAAGCGGGCCTGGGTCACCGGATTGCGCCGCGACCAGGCGGTCACCCGCCAGCAGCTCGACGAAGTCGCTTTCGATACGACACAGGGTTTGTACAAGTTCAGCCCGCTCGCGCAATGGACCGAAGAAGACGTATGGCATTACATCCGCTCGCGCGGCGTGCCCTACAACGCGCTGCACGACCGCGGGTACCCGAGCATCGGCTGCGCGCCCTGCACGCGCGCGGTTCAACCGGGCGAAGACATCCGGGCCGGCCGCTGGTGGTGGGAATCGAGTGCAGGCAAGGAATGCGGGCTACATCCTCAAGGAGTGAAAGCATGACCCAGGCTTCAAACGTATTGCGTCGGCAGGAGCTCGACGCACCGGCGTCGTCCGCGCAGCCGCGCGTGCAGCTGCGCGCGGTCGAGCCTGTTCGCGCCGCCGAGCACGACCACCTCGAATGGCTCGAGACCGAAGCCATCCACATCATGCGGGAAGTCGCTGCCGAGTGCGCGAATCCGGTCCTGCTCTTCTCGGGCGGCAAGGATTCGCTCGTGATGCTGCGCCTTGCGGAAAAGGCTTTCCGTCCCGGCCGCTTCCCCTTCCCGCTGCTGAACATCGACACCGGCCACAACTTCCCCGAGCTCATCGAGTTCCGCGACCTGCGCGCCGCCGAGCTCGGCGAGCGCCTGATCGTGCGCTCGGTCGAAGATTCGATTGCGAGCGGCCGCGTGCGCCTGAAGCGTCCCGACGAAGACCGCAACCGTCACCAGAGCGTGACCCTGCTCGACGCCATCGGCGAGTTCGGCTTCGACGCCTGCTTCGGCGGCGCGCGCCGCGACGAAGAGAAGTCGCGAGCCAAGGAAAGGATCTTTTCGTTCCGTGACGAATTCGGCCAGTGGGACCCGAAGAACCAGCGTCCCGAGCTGTGGAGCCTCTATAACACCCGCGTCCACAAGGGCGAGAACATGCGCGTGTTCCCGATCAGCAACTGGACCGAGCTCGACATCTGGCAGTACATCGGCCGCGAGAAGCTTCCGCTGCCTTCGCTCTACTTCGCGCATACGCGTCCGGTCATCGTCCGTAACGGTCTTTACCTCCCGGTCTCCGACCTGGTGCAGCCGAAAGCCGGCGAAGAAGTGATGGAAAAGCGCGTGCGCTTTCGCACCCTCGGCGACGTGACCTGCACCTGCCCGGTGCTGTCCGATGCTGACACGTACGAGGCGATCATCGAGGAAACGATTTGCGCCACGCATACCGAACGCGGCGCGACACGCCTCGACGACCAGACCTCCGACGCCTCGATGGAGCTGCGCAAGAAGGAAGGATATTTCTGATGTCCGCACAAACATTGTTACGTTTCTCGACCGCCGGCGGCGTAGACGACGGCAAGAGCACGCTCATCGGGCGCCTGCTGTTCGACAGCCGCTCGGTCCTCGAAGACCAGGTGGCCAATCTCGCACGCACGACCGAGCGCCGCGGCGGCAAGGGGCTCGACCTCGCGCTCCTCACCGACGGCCTCGCCGCGGAGCGCGAGCAGGGCATCACGATCGACGTCGCATATCGTTACTTCGCGACCAAGAAGCGCAAGTTCATCATTGCGGACACGCCCGGCCACGAGCAGTACACCCGCAACATGGTGACCGGCGCGTCGACTGCCGATCTCACGATCGTCCTCATCGACGCGAAGAAAGGCGTGCAGCCGCAGTCGCGCCGCCACGCCGCGGTCGCGAGCCTGCTCGGCATTCCGCACCTGGTCGTCGCCGTCAACAAGATGGACGCGGTCGGCTACTCGCAGGAGCGCTTCGAAGCGATCAGGGCCGAGTTTTCAGCGGTCATCGCCAAGCTCGATTTTGCGAACGTCCATTTCGTGCCGGTCAGCGCGCTCGAAGGCGACATGACCGTCGCGCGCGGCAAGAACCTTCCGTGGTACCGCGGACCCGCGCTGCTCGAGTTGCTCGAGCAAGTCGAAGTCAAGAAGTCCACCGGCGCGCCGCTGCGCTTCCCGGTCCAGTACGTGGCTATGCCGGGCATGCCCGGAACGTTCCACCGCGGCTACATGGGCCGGATCGAATCGGGCGGGATCAAAAAGGGCGACCGCGTCCTGGTGCAGCCGTGCGGACTGTCATCGACCGTGCGCGACATCGTGACCTTCGAAGGCTCGCGCGAGTGCGCGCAGGCGCCGCAATCGGTGACGCTGGTGCTCGCCGACGAGATCGACATCTCGCGAGGCGACCTCATCACGCACCCGGAAACGCCTGCACAACCGGTGCGCACGCTCGACGTCGTGCTGTGCTGGATGGATGCGGCGCCGCTTCAGCGCGGCGGCAGGTATCTGATCAAGCACACGACGAACACGGTGAAAGCCGTGGTCGAGCGCCTCGACTACCGCCTCGACATCACGACCCTCGAGCGCGACACTTCGGCGACACAGCTCGCGCTGAACGACATCGGCGCGGCGCGCCTCAAGCTCCAGCGGCCGCTGATCGTGGACGACTACGCGCACGTGCGTGCGACCGGCGGCTTCATCATCATCGACGAAGTGACCAACCACACGGTCGGCGCGGGGATGGTGGTGCCGAGCCCCGCCGGCAGTCCGTGAGCTGAACGCGCAGGGACACCCACAATGCCGCCCCCGATGAGAGCCGTATGGCTCTTCGCATACGCGCTCATCGTGTCGGGGGCGGCGAGCGCAGCGGACGTATCGCTGCTGAACGTCTCGTACGATCCGACGCGCGGCCTTTACCGCACGTTCAACGCAGCATTCGCGAAACACTGGGCGGCGACGACGGGCGAGAAGGTCAGGTTCGGACAGTCGCACGGCGGATCGGGCAAGCAGGCGCGCTCGATGATCGACGGTCTCGGCGGCGACGTGGTCACGCTCGCGCTGGCCTACGACATCGATGAGATCGCCCGCAAGTCCGGGCTGATCGCAGCCGGCTGGCAAATGCGCCTGCCGGACAACGCGTCGCCGTACACCTCGACCATCGTGCTTCTCGTTCGTAAAGGCAATCCGAAGCGGATCAGGGACTGGAACGACCTCGCAAAGCCGGGCGTGAGCGTGGTGACGCCCAACCCGAAGACTTCGGGCGGCGCGCGCTGGAACTATCTGGCGGCGTGGGGTTATGCAGAGCGCAAGCTCGGCGATCCCGCCAAGGCGAAGGATTTCGTCGGGCGCCTCTACAGGAACGTCGCCGTGCTCGACTCCGGCGCGCGCGGCGCGACCACGACTTTCGTCGAGCGCGGCGTCGGCGACGTGCTGATCGCCTGGGAGAACGAGGCGCTGTACGCCCTGCGCGAGTTCGGTGCGGGCAAATTCGAAATCGTCGCGCCTTCGATCAGTATCCTCGCGGAGCCTCCGGTCGCGGTGGTCGACAAGGTCGTCGACAAGCGCGGCACGCGCAAGGTCGCCGAAGCCTATCTCCGGTATCTCTACAGCGACGAAGGCCAGGCGATAGCGGCGAGCCAGTTCTACCGTCCGCGCTCGCCTAAAGTCGCGAAAGAATATGCAGGCCAGTTTCCCCGGCTCGACCTCTTCACGGTGGACGAGGCTTTCGGCGGATGGCGCAACGCGCACAGAACCCATTTCGCAGACGGCGCGATCTTCGACCAGATCTACCAGCCGGGGGCGAAATGAGCGTCCTCAAACGTCCTCACAGCGTGCTCCCGGGCTTCGGCCTCGCGCTCGGCTATACGCTGCTGTATCTCACGCTCATCGTCCTGATCCCGCTCTCCGCTGCGTTCATCAAGACGTTCAGCCTGACGTGGGAATCGTTCTGGCACACGGTGACCGCACCCCGGGTGCTCGCTTCGCTGCGCCTCTCGTTCGGCGCTTCGCTCCTCGCCGCGGCTATCAACGCAGTGTTCGGTTTGATCGTCGCGTGGGTGCTGGTGCGCTACCGCTTTCCGGGCCGCCGTCTCGTCGACGCAGTCGTCGACCTGCCGTTCGCGCTGCCGACCGCGGTCGCGGGGATCGCACTCAGCGCGATCTACGCGACCAGCGGCTGGCTCGGCGGGCCGCTGGAAAGCCTCGGCATCAAAGTCGCGTATACGCCGCTCGGGGTGCTGATGGCGCTCATCTTCGTCGGGCTGCCCTTCATCGTGCGCACGATCCAGCCGGTGCTCGAGGACATGGAGCACGAGTTCGAGGAAGCGGCCAGGTCGCTCGGCGCCACGAGCTGGCAGGTTTTCAGCCGCGTGATTTTCCCCACGGTGCTGCCGGCGCTGCTCACCGGCTTCACGCTCGCTTTCGCGCGCGGGCTCGGCGAATACGGGTCGGTGATCTTCATCGCGGGCAACATGCCGATGGTGTCCGAGATCACCCCGCTCATCATCGTCACCAAGCTCGAGCAGTTCGACTACGCGGGGGCCACCGCAGTCGCCGTGGTCATGCTTCTCGGGTCGTTCGCGCTGCTCTTCGCGGTGAACGCGCTGCAATGGTGGATGCGCCACCGCCGCGGTGAGGAGAGGAGCTGACCGTGTCCGCCGTGCTCACAGCCCCCGCCGCGCAAGCCTGGGCGGCTTCGAAATCGCGCGCGCTGCCGCTGGTGCCGCTGGTGCCGCTGCTGCTCGGCGCCGTCGCGCTCGGCTACCTCGCCCTCTTCCTGCTGTTGCCGCTGGTCGCAGTGTTCTACGAAGGCTTGAGCAGAGGGCTCGCTTTTTACTTCGCGGCGATCCAGGAGCCCGACGCGCTGTCGGCGATCAGCCTCACCCTGACCGCCGCCGCCATCTCGGTTCCGCTCAACCTCGTGTTCGGCGTCGCTGCGGCGTGGGCGATCGCCAAGTTCGATTTCCGCGGCAAGGCGCTGCTCATCACGCTGATCGACCTGCCTTTCGCGGTGTCCCCGGTGATCTCGGGTCTCATCTACGCGCTGATCTTCGGGCTACAGGGCTGGTTCGGCGCGAGCCTCGCGGACCACGACTTCAAGGTGCTCTTCGCGGTTCCCGGCATCGTGCTCGCGACCGTCTTCGTCACCTTCCCGTTCGTCGCGCGCGAGCTGATCCCGCTCATGCAGGCGCAGGGCCGCGAGGAAGAAGAAGCCGCTGCGTCGCTCGGCGCAGGCGCGTGGCACATCCTCTGGCGCGTGACCCTCCCCAACGTGAAGTGGGGGCTGCTCTACGGCGTCATCCTGTCCAACGCGCGCGCAATGGGCGAGTTCGGCGCGGTCTCGGTCGTGTCCGGACATATCAGCGGCATGACCAACACCCTGCCGCTGCACATCGAGATCCTCTACAACGAATACAACTTCGCGGGGGCTTTCGCCTGCGCGTCGCTGCTGGCTCTACTCGCGCTCGTGACCGTGGTCGTCAAGACCGTCATCGAGACGCGTTACCTCAAGGAAGAGCGGTCATGAGCATCCAGGTGAGCAACGTCTCCAAACACTTCGGCCCATTCGCGGCGGTGGACAAGGTGAGCCTCGAAGTCGGCTCGGGCGAGCTCGTCGCCCTGCTCGGCCCCTCGGGCTCGGGCAAGACGACCCTGCTGCGCATGATCGCAGGCCTCGAGCTCCCGGATTCCGGCACGATCGTGCTCAGCGGCGAAGACGTCGCCGGCAGGTCGGTGCAACAGCGCGCGGTCGGTTTCGTGTTCCAGCACTACGCGCTGTTCCGTCACATGACCCTGTTCGAGAACGTCGCCTTCGGGCTGCGCGTGCGGCGCCGCGAGCTGCGCCCCTCGGACGCCGACATTCGCAGCCGGGTCATGCGGCTGCTCGAAATGGTCCAGCTCGACCGCCTCGCCGGGCGCTATCCGCACCAGCTCTCAGGCGGCCAGCGCCAGCGCGTCGCGCTCGCCCGCGCCCTTGCGATCGAGCCGAAAGTGCTGCTGCTCGACGAGCCTTTCGGCGCGCTCGACGCGCGCGTGCGCAAGGAATTGCGCCGCTGGCTGCGCAGGCTGCACGACGAGATCCATCTGACGAGCGTTTTCGTGACTCACGACCAGGAAGAAGCCCTCGAAGTCGCCGACCGCATCGCGGTGTTCAACAAAGGCCGCATCGAGCAGGTCGGCGCGCCGGATGAAGTCTACGACCATCCCGCGACCGCTTTCGTCCACCAGTTCCTCGGCCACACCAACCGCTTCCAGGGTGTAGTGTCGCGGGGAGTCGCGAACATCAGCGGCACGCACGTCGATGCTCATGAACACGCCGACGTTGCCCACGCCCCCGCTGTCGTGTACGTGCGGCCGCACGATCTGGACATCGTCGCCGAGGCGAGCAACGCGTCGTTCGCCGCGACTTTGAATCACACGGTGAAACTCGGCCCGGTCGTGCGCCTCGAGCTCACCCGCCGGGATGGCGGCGAGCCGGTCGAAGTCGAGCTGCCGCGGCCGAAGTTCGCGCAACTCGACCTCGTACCCGGCGGTCTCGTCCATCTCAAGCCGCGACGCGCGCGAGTCTTCATCGATGAACGCAACTCCACAGGCCCCGCGCGGGGAACGATCGACGACCGCGAAGTGCCGCGCGTCACGCCGGCGCCGGCGCCGCATCCCGATGCACAGCCTGTAGTGCCCGCTCGCGCAGCGTGATGCGCGAGGGGATCGCGCTGCGGCCACGTCCCTGCGACCGATCTAGTAGGTTTCCATCATGCGCTGCAATTCGACCGCATCGCGCGTGCGCGTCAAAGCGAGCATGAGGAGGATGCGCGCCTTTCTCGGGGTCAGATTATCCGCGAGGATGAAACCGCGCTGAGTGTATGACTTGCGCGCCATGACCCGGCCACTGCCGGCCTGGCTGGTAAGAACGACCGGTATTCCGGAGCGCGCGACATGGGTCAGCGCATCGAGAAAGGGTCGCGGCCCGCCCCCGCTCCCGAGGCCGGCCGCGATCAATCCTGCACAGCCGGCGTTCGCGAGCGCTTCGACGATCGTGCCGTCGGCGCCGGAGTACGCGTGCGCGATGTCCACTCGCGGCAGGTCGGCTGACTCGTCGACGTCGAATTCGGTGTCAGCCGTGTGGCGCTTGGTCGGGTCTCGATAGAACACGACTTTCCCGTCGGAATCGGCATAACCGAGATAGCCCAGATCAGGGGATTTGAAAGTGTCGAGGCGCGACGTGCTGGACTTGGTGACTTCGCGCGCGGCATGTATCTGGTTGTTCAATACGACGAGGACGCCTCGCTTCACCGCGTCCGGACTCGCCGCCACCCGCACGCAATCGAGCAGGTTGATCTCGGCGTCATTGCTGAGCGCAGTCATCGGCCGCATCGCACCGGTCACGACGACCGGCTTCGATGACTTCACCGTCAGATTGAGGAAATAGGCGGTTTCCTCGAGCGTCGAAGTGCCGTGCGTGACCGCAACACCCGCCGTTTCCGGCGCCTCTCGAAATACCCGGTTGATGCGGCGGGCGAGATCGGCCCATTGGGACGGGGATACTTCCCCGCCATAGGCATTGGCGAACTGCTCGGAACGCAACGCCGCGAGGTCCGCCAGCTCGGGCAGGCGCGCAAGCATTTCCGCGATCGTGTAATGGCGGTCAGCGTAGTTGTAGTCGATGAAGTCCGTGCGCGATTCGCCGATGCACGAAATGCTCCCGCCGGTCCCGATGACGTGGACGAGCGGCAGCGTCGATGAGGATGCATTGTCCGGTTTCACTGTGAGTGCCATGCGAGTCAGTTGGCGGAAGGCACTTTGGCGACGCGGATGGCTTTCGCCCACTTCTCGGTTTCGGTCTGGATGAATCGCCGAAACTCGTCCGGGCTCCCGCCGGCGGGTTGGGCCCCCTGCTGCTCGAGAGCCGCTTTCAGGTCGGGCAACTCGAGCGCGCGGGAGGTGTCGGCATTGAGACGCCGCACGATGGCCGCAGGCGTACCGGCCGGTGCGAGCATGCCGTACCAGGTGTCGGTCTCGAATCCGGGAAAGCCGGACTCCGCGATGGTCGGCATCCCCGGCGCGAGCGGCGAGCGCAGCAGGCTCGAGATCGCGATGCCGCGCACGCGGTTCGCCTTGATCTGGGGCAGCGACACCGGCGTGGTCGCCATCATCACCTGCACCTCGCCGCCGAGCAGCGCGCTCATGGCCGGTCCCGCCCCTTTATAGGGTACGTGCAGCATGTCCATCCGGGCTACCGCGTTGAGCCATTCGGCGGAAAGATGCGACACGCCGCCGGTGCCGGAAGAGGAGAAGTTGAGCTGGCCCGGACGTGCTTTCGCCAGCGCGACCAGGTCCTTCACCGTGTGCGCCGCGACCGAGGGGTGCACGACCAGCACGTTGGGCGCACGCGCGACCAGGATGATGGGCTCGAAATCCCGGATCGAATCGTAAGGCAGCGTGCGGTACAGCGTGGCGTTGATCGCATGCGACATCGAGGTCATCGAGATCGTGTAGCCGTCGGGCGGCGCTTTCGCCGTCATGGCCGTGCCCACGGTCGAGCCCGCACCCGGGCGATTGTCGATGACGACCGGCTGCGGCCACTTCGCGGCCAGCTTCTGGCCGACGATGCGCCCGACGATGTCGGTGCCGCCGCCGGGCGCGAATGCAACGATCATCCGAACGGGCTTGTTCGGATACGACTGAGACAAGGCCGGTCCGGCAAAACCGAGGAGGGTGAGCCCGAATACTGCGCGCGCCGTTTTGTCACCGACGTTCATCAAACTGTTACTCCCGTTTCGATCACCCTGGAGACACTGAGGCTCTGGCCTCCGGCCGTCGGCAGAAACATCGATTTCCCGCCTGCGCCGCCGGCGACGATGAGCACCAGATCTCCGGGTTCGCGCACGATGGGCACCATGGACGTGTCATCGTTGCGGTCGACGAATTCGGGAAAGCGGGGTCCTTTCGACTTGCCGCGGTTTTTGGCGAGTCCCCACGGCTGACGCGCCTGCTCGAACAGCGCCTTCTGCAGATCGAGCTTGGTCCATCCGGCCGACGCGATGTGCTGCGCGTGCTCGATGCCGAGCACGAGCACCGGGTTGCCCTGGGAGTACAGATTGTTCACGCCGAGCGTGGCCATGCACGACGCAAAAGTGCGCACGATCTCCTCGGGGACCGTCTGAATGTTCTCGGTCATGCTGTGAGGGGCTTCGGTATTCACCAGGGTGACTACGCTCTGCTCGCGCGCGAACCCGCGCTCGACATGCAGCGGCTCCCAGGGATTCGCGGCTTCGTACTCCGCGATGCAGTACGTGTATTTACCCGGATGGCCCGTCTGCGACGCGTCCACGCCGGGGCCCGCGCCGCCCACATTCACGAGCACCAGGCGCAGTGCGCGGCCTATCGTCGCGTTGGCGCGCCACCCCGGACCGAACAGTCCCCGCCCGCAGTTGATACGCAGGCGCTCGACGATCGGACCGTTGACGATGATGAGCGGTGCGCCTGCGTGAGTGGTGGTCTGGCGATGCGAGAGGCCGTAGGCAGGCTCCGATACCGCCTGGAGCGCAGCCACGACCACCGGCAGGTATTCCGGTTTGCACCCGGCCATGACGGCGTTGACCGCGATCTGTCGCAAGGTCGCGCGGCCCATGCGCGGCGGCACGATATTGATGAGCTCGTCGGCGCCGCGCCACGGCATGCCCGCGAGCATCGCTTCGACCCGCTCTTCGTTCGGCGGGATGATGGGAAGGCCGTCGGTCCATCCTCGCTCGTAGAAGTAGTCGTTCACAGCATCGACGCTTTCGTCGGCGCCGACGACGTGCGGAGTGGCTTCAGTCGTATTCATATCGGGGATGCGCGTGGGCATGATCATCGCGGCATCACGCCGCGCGGCAGCGGATGTTGCTTGCCTTCGAATTCGAGCGCGAGCGCGTCCATGGGAGTCGTGAGGATGCGCACGCATTCCTGCGCGATGGCGACCCCGCGCTGCCTGATCACCTCCTCGTCGCGGTCGCCCAGCGGATGGGGAACGACGACGATCGGCAGGCTCACGTGCCCGATGCCTTCGCCGACGACCTGCGCCAGTGGCGCGAAAGCCGTGCTGATGACGGTGACCGTCGGGATTCCGAGATCTTCGAGTGCGGCCGCGTCACGCGCGGTCCAGGGTGTCGAAGAGCCTCAGTGACCGACGCCGTTGATGACCGCGTCGCACTCCGACGCCATCTCCTGCGCATAAGGCGAAGGAATGCCGAGATAGCTCTTTTGCCAGACTCTGATTTCGGTCACGCCGTGCTCGCGCTGCAGCACGTCGGCCACACCGCGCAGCACGAGGTCCGCGAATTCCTTGCAGTTGTCCAGGATGCCGATACGCGCGCCGCGAACGCTCGCCAGGCGCGGCGCGAGCACCTTCGATTGCGTGTCGACCGCGCCGATCGGCGCGTAGACCGAAATCCCGCCGATGGTTTCGGTTGCATGAGTGGCCATATCTTCCTCCGACAGTTCGAATGACGCCCGATGCTAGCGACACGATCATAACCATACAAGACCGGAGAGCTATGCTTCATACCCGTCGGTTATACTGATTCTTTGCCGTAACGTCACCGGAAGCCTGCGCATGAAGCTGCACCAGCTCAGATATCTTTGCGAGATCGCAAAACGCGATCTGAGTTTTTCGAATGCCGCGGCTGCGCTGCACACGTCCCAGCCCGGCATCAGCAAACAGATGCGGCTGCTCGAGCAGGAGCTCGGGGTCGACCTCTTCGTGCGCAGCGGTAACCGCATCAGCGACCTCACCGAACCCGGGCGGCGCATCGTGGATATCGCAGCGGTGATCCTTCGGCAAACCGACAGCATCAAGGCGGCGGCTCACGAATTCCTGGAAGGCCATACGGGACGGCTCAACGTCGCGGCGACCTTCACGCTCGGGCGATACGTGCTGCCCGGCGTCCTGCAGCGCTTCGTCGTCAGATATCCGCAGGTGCAGCTCGAGCTGCTGCACGGCAGCTCCGACCAGGTCTGCAAGCTCGTCGTATCCGGCGAAGCGGATATCGCGCTCACCGCGGGGCCCGCGGCTGCATTCCCGGAATTGCTCATGCTCGAATACGCCCAGCTTCCTCGCGCGCTGTTCGTTCCGCGCAAGCATCCGCTTGCAACGAGCAGCTCGCTGAGCCTGAAGACGATCTCGGCGTACCCGCTCGTCACGCTCCACGCAGGGTCGCGCGGCCAGGCGAAGATGCGCGAACGGTTCCTGAGCGCAGGCCTCGAGCCCAACATCGTGCTCTCCGGACCGAATATCGACGTGGTCAAGGCTTTCGTGGAAGCCGGCCTCGGCATCGCGGTTCTTCCGCGCCTCGCGTTCGACCCGGTGCGCGACTCCGGGCTGCGCGCCCTGGACGTCGACCACCTGTTCGAGCCGCATCGCGCCAACCTCGCCATCCGGAGGAATCACTACCTGCGTGGCTACGCCCTCGACTTCATCCAGATGGTGGCGCCGAAAATCGATCGTCGGACGGTCGAACAAGCCGGACTCGCATCGAAATGACGCTGTTCGTCGGTGCCTGGCGGCAGTCATCTGTCCCTATATACTCACGCCTTTCGCACGTTCCCCATCACTCGTTCGACCATGACTCCACTGCACGAAACCGGTACCCCTGTCGCGTCTGTCGGACGCCCTGTCGAGCGCGTCGAGGATTTGCGCCTCCTGAAGGGCAAGGGATGTTACGTAGACGACGTCGCCGGCGATGACGTCCTGCATGCGGTGATTCTGCGCAGTCCGGTTGCACACGGTCTCATACGCCGCATCGATACGTCTGCCGCCCTGGATTTTCCGGGCGTGCGCGCCGTCTTCACCGCGACGGACATCAGCGCCGTCCTGAAAGGCACGATCCCGCGCATCCCGCTGCGCCAGGATCCGCTGCCGCAGCTGCAGAGCTTCGAGCAGCCTGTGATCGCCGACACCACGGTTCGCTACGTCGGCGAGCCGATCGTCGTCGTGGTCGCGGACGACGCAGCGCTCGCCGAGGATGCGCTCGAGGCGATCGTCCTCGAGATCGACTCGCTCCCGGTCATCGCGGACCGCGCTGCCGCCGCAAGACAGGAAGTGCTCCTGTTCGAGGGCAGCGGGACGAATTGCGCGCTCACTTTGAGCGCGGTCCGCGGCGACACCGACGCCGCCTTCGCGGCGGCCGCGTACACGAGGCGCGAGCGATTTCGCGTGCACCGTCACACGGCCGTTCCTATGGAGACGCGGGGACTGCGGGCGGAGTGGGACGCGAGCCGCGGCAAACTGTCGGTGTACGGCGCGGCCAAGGTGCCTTTCGCGAATCGACGCATGCTCGCCGAGCGCATCGGATTGGCGGTAGACGCGATCGAGATGGTCGAATGCGACGTCGGAGGCGCGTTCGGGGTGCGCGGCGAATTCTATCCGGAGGATTTCCTGATCCCGTTTGCCGCCATGCGTCTGGGACGGGCCGTGAAATGGATCGAGGACCGGCGCGAGCATCTGACTGCCACGAATCATGCGCGGGACGCCGAATGCGAGCTCGAAATCGCGTGCGATGCCTCCGGCATGATCACCGGGCTCCGAGGTCATGCGCAGACCGACGTGGGCGCGTACCTGCGCACCACCGGCGTCACGCCGTCGCGCAACGTCGCGCAGGTGTCGTCCGGCCCCTATCGGATTCCCAACGTCCGCGTCGACGTGTCGCTGATCCTCACCAACAAGACGCCGGTGGGCACCTACCGCGGTCCCGGCCGTTTCGAGACCGATTTCTTCCGCGAGCGGCTGTTCGACATGGCTGCGGCCGATCTCGGCATCGATCGCGTCGAGTTCCGCCGCCGCAACCTGGTCACGCAAAGCGAAATCCCCTACGCGCTGCCCACGCTGCTGCCGTACAACGGGGAAACCTCGACCGACAGCGGTAACTACCACGTGACGCTCGACCGCTGTCTGGCCGAATTCGACTGGGCGACCAAGTCTCGGCTCAACGGAAAACTCATCGACGGGCGCTATCACGGCCTCGGCATCGGTTGTTACATCGAAGGCGGCGCCTCCGGCCCCAAGGAGAGCGCGCGCCTGGTGCTCGAGACCGACGGCACGATTTCGGTCTACGTCGGCTCGTCGGCCGTCGGCCAGGGACTCGAGACGGTCCTGACGCAGATCGCGGCCGACGCGCTCTACATGCCGCTGTCGTCGATCCGCGGCGTGTTTCACGGCTCCACCAGCACCGTCAAGGACGGCTACGGCTCGTACAGCTCGCGCAGCACCGTGATGGGCGGCTCCGCGATCCTCGACGCCGCCCAGGCGCTGCTGGCGAAAATCAGGGAGACCGCGGCCGCACGCTTCGGCTGTGCGCCGGACGAGATCGACATCGTCGCGGGCCGCGAAGTGCGCGGTCCGGGCGGCAAATCGGTGACGCTCGCGGAGCTGACTTCCGCACCGCTCACGGCCGAAGGCAGCTTCACGAGCAGCAAGCGCACCTACAGCTACGGCGCACATGCCGCTCACGTCGCGGTGAACCCGAGGACCGGTCACGTGGAACTCATCGATTACGTGGCCGTGGAGGACGTGGGACGCATCATCAATCCGCACACCCTGCACGGCCAGACGGTGGGCGCGATCGTGCAGGGGCTGGGCGGCGTCTTTCTCGAGCACCTCGTCTACAGCGATGACGCCCAGCTCCTCACGGGCTCGCTGGCAGACTATCTCATGCCGACGGCCGGCGATTTCCCGAACATACGCGCCGTCGCGCTCGAGCTGTTTCCCTCGCCGCACAACCCGCTGGGCGCGAAAGGCGCAGGCGAAGGCGGCATCATTCCCGTCGGCGGTGTGATCGCGAATGCAGTGGGCGCGGCACTCGGCTCGCTCGGTGTGGAGCCGCGTGAATTGCCGCTCTCTCCGCCACGCATCTGGCAGCTCATCCAGGACGCCGCATGAAGCCGATCGTCATCGACATCCACGCGCACTACACCCCGAACCTGCTGCTCGAGCGATTCGAAGCACACGCTGCGCAGTTTCCGGGCGTGAAGCTCGGGCGCAACGACAAAGGGGCCTCGCTGCAGTTTCCGGGCGGCGAGCCCGCGCGCTCGATCATGCCGCAGCTCGCGGACCTGGAAGCGCGCCGCGCCTGGATGGACAGCCAGTCGATCGACCATCAGCTCGTAGGCGGATGGGTCGAAGGTTTCGGCTACGAGCTTCCTGCGCAGGAAGGGCTCGCCTGGAGCCGGTTCCAGAATGCCTGCCTGCGCGATGCGCTCGCGGGCGAGCCGCGCTTCACGGCGCTCGCCACGGTGCCGCTGCAGGATGGCCGTCTGGCCGCCGAGGTGCTCGGTGAAGCGCTCGAGCAGGGATTTGCGGGTGTCATGATCGGCACCCTGCCCAAAGGCCCGGCAGGCGACAACCTCGACGATGCCTCGCTCGATCCGTTCTGGGACGCCGCATCGAAGCTCGGCGCCGCGATCTACCTGCACCCGCAGGCTTTCTGCGGCCAGGCACGCCTCGACGACTACCGGCTGGACAATGCGATCGGCCGCCTCGAAGACACTTCGATCGCGGTTGCGAGGCTGCTGTATTCGGGGCACCTGCTCAGGTTTCCCGGCCTGAAGCTCGTCCTGTCCCACGGCGGCGGCACGCTGCCGTATGCGCTCGGACGGCTTGCGCGCGGGCACGCGAACCTCAAAGGCAAGGCCAGCGATCCACGCACCGGATTCGCTGCGATGTATTTCGATTCGTGCGTGTTCGACGCCGATGCGCTGGAATATCTCGCGCGCAAAGCCGGTGCGGAGCGCGTGATGCTCGGCTCCGACTCGCCTTTTCCGATGGGCGATCCGGAGCCGACGCGTATCGTCGAGAGTGCGAGCTTCACGGCCGAACAGAAGGAAGACATCCTCGGCAGGACGGCGCGGAAGGTTTTCCGCCTCCCGTCCGAGCTGCCGAGGCGCTGATTCGCGGCCGCGAAGCGGCGCTCAGGCCAACGGTAGCGCGGGCACCATCGGCTGGCCCAGGCTGCGCTCGAGCGCGCGCTGGTAGGCGAGATGGGCCATCGCGACGTCCTGGCTGGCCATGCCCTGGGTGACGATCAGCACGCGTTGATCGTCGGTCGTACGGCCCGGGTGTTTGCCGCTGACGACCTCCGCGACCGTCGCATCGATCCAGCCCGGCGCTTCGGCGCCGAACAGCTCGGTAAGCTCCTTGCGCAACTGCTCGCGGCTGTCGACGACGAACAGATCGGCTTTCTCCACCAGGTCGCGGCCGGGCTCGGCGCTGTCGAGCGTCGCGACCACCGCCCCCGGCGCGACCCACGATTCCTCGAGCATGGCGCTCGCGCTGTTGGTGGCGGTCAGGATGAGATCGGCGCCGCGCACCGCGGCTTCGATATTGTCCGCGGGCCGCGCGCTGATGCCGTAGGTCGCGCTCGCCCTGGCCGCGAGCGCAGCGCGCGTCTCCGGGCGCCGCGAGGCGATGCGGACTTCACGCAGCTTGAAGAGCCGCGTGTAGTACTCCAGCGCAGTCGTCGCCAGGCGGCCCGCGCCGACGAGCGCGAGCGTGCCGGCGTCCTTGCGCGCGAGGCGGCGCGCCGCCATCACGATCGAGGCCACGGTGCGCTGGGCGTAAGTCCAGGTCTCGTCGACGAAAGCGAGGGGTCTCGAGCTCTCGACGTCGACCAGCACGACGAAGCGCGTGGCGTCCTGGGATGTCTCGTCCGTGGCGTTGTGCGAGACCAGCCGGAAACCGGCCACCGAGATCTCATCGAGGATGCACGCCTTCAGGTGGTAGTGGTTTTCGAAGCGGTCGCGCATGTTCATGTTGGGCGGCGACGGCCAGCGCACGAGGCCCGCAGCGTCCCATGCGATGACGCGCTCGATTTCGGCAAGCACGTCGTCGGGCGTGAGCAGCTCTTGGCACTGTTTTGCAGTCAGGTAGATCGGTGCAGCAGCGATGATGGTCCTCCAATGAAACGAAAGCGGCGGCGGCACGCATCAGCGTGCCGTTGCGCCGCGGGGGTCGCGAAGTGGGCCGCAGGAGCAGTGGGGAATTTTACGCCGCGGCAGCCGCGTAAACGCCCTGCAGGCGGCCGGGCCTTCACATATCGGGTTTGATGCCGGCTTTGCGAATCACGCCCCCGATGAGCTCGCCTTCGCCTTTCAGCGTGGCGGCAAGCTGCTCCGGGCTATCGTTGACGACTTCGAAACCGGACTGGATGAATCGCTGCTGGGTGTCCGGCGACTTCAGCACGGCGGCGATCGCGCTGTGCAGCTTCGCGATGACTTCTCGCGGCGTCCCGGCGGGAGCGACGATCGCGTAGCGGCCGCTGATGGGCTGCATTTTGACGCCCGACTCCGCGATCGTCGGCACATTCGGCGCGGCCGGCGATCGATGGCTGCCGAGATTGGCGAGCAATCGCAGCCGTCCGCTCTGCGCATGCGGCAACGCCGGAATGAGATCGCCGAACATCATGTCGATTTCTCCGGCGACGACGGCCGTGAGCGAAGGGCCCGTGCCCTTGTAAGGCACGTGAACGAACTCGGCGCCGATCGCGTTACGGAACAACTCGGCGGCGATATGCGAGCTCGAGCCGTTGCCCGACGTGCCGTAGCTCAGGGCGTTCGCCTTCGAGCGGGCGAGCTTCACGAGCTCGGCCGCGGTCCGCGTCGGAACGCTCGGATTGACCGCGATGACGAACGCCGTCGTCGCGAGACTCGAGACCGGCGCGAGGTCTTTGGCCACGCTGTAGCCGATCTTCGGATACAGGTGCGGCGCGACGATCAGGTTGCCCGAGCTGCCGAGCCCGAGCGTGTAGCCGTCGGGCTGCGCTTTCGCTACGACGTCCATGCCGATGGTGCCGCCCGCGCCCCCGCGCGACTCCATGATGAGCTGCTGCCCGAGGATTTCGGTCACCTTGGGCGCCACCAGACGCCCGACGATGTCGGCAGGGCCGCCGGGCGCGAAGCCGACCACGACCCTGATCGGCTTTACGGGGTAACCCCCGGCAGGCTGGCCGAGTGCGCCGCCTGCCATGCCCAGACCGAGCGTCGATAAAAACAACAAGCTGAACCGAGTGCCTGACCGCGTCATCGTAATTCCTGAAAGTTGAAAGCCCCGGCCGCTAAAGCAAGGATCATGACACCTGTGACGCCACGGCCGCGCGGGGACTCGCGCGCATCGGGATGCACCATCGTGACGGGCGCGAGCGCGAAAAAGGTGCGCGTACGCGCCTAGCGCGGTTCCTCGTACAGCTCGACCTTGTTTCCATCGGGATCGGCAACATAAATCGTCCGCCCGTAAATACCGTCGTGCAGCTCGTCGAAAAACTTCACTCCGCCCTCCTTCAGGCGAGCGGCGAGCGCTTCGACCCCGCTCACGCGAAACGCCATGTGGTCGATCTGCGCAGGCTTGCCGGGACCGCCTGTGGTGAGCGCGATCCCCTGCAGGAAGGGCACGAACGGGCGGCCGTCGGCGAGCGGTTTTGCCTTGCGCTCGGTGAAGCCGAGCAGCCCCGCATAAAACCGCTTCGATGCGTCGATGTCGGCGACCTGCAGCAGCATGTGAGCGAAGGCCAGGATGCGCGGCGCGCGAGGGGCCTCGTCGGCCTTCTCAGGCTCGTTGTCGATGCCGAGCCGGCCTGCGCGTCCCCAGCTGTCCTTCGGAACGTCCTGGATGATGACGTGCAGGTGATCGGGCCCGCAATCGCCATGCTGGACCATCGCGTCGGTGATCGCCGCCACGAGCCTGCGCTTCTGGTTCACGGTACGGCCTGTCCACAACTGCACTGTCACAACCGGCATTTCGACTCTCCGTTGGTCCTGGTATAGATTCGATCCATGGGTTTCACGAGCCGCGCACGAGCGCAAGCAGCCCGTCGCGATCGAGGCCTGCAATGCCCATCGTCTCCGCGGTTCGCCCGTTCGTTGCGTAACGCGTACCGACGAGCGTGCCGGCGAGGGTGAACAGCGATTGCGCCGTCGGAATCGACACGCCGGCTATTCGTGCGAACGCGATGAACGGCAGCAGGCCGTGGCCGAAGTCTTCGAGATAGTAGCGGTGCGCCAGCGAGTCGGGGGCCTTGATCCCGCTGTTGGCCTTGCCGCCCGCAATGGCGGCGACGTAGTCCCCGGTGTCGACGACCGAAGCCTCCACGGTTCCGATCGCCTGCATCTCTTCGATCAGGTTCGGCAGCACGTGGCCGAACGCGAGCGCCACGGCGCGGCGTTCTTCGTCGAGCGCTTTCATGACGCGCGCAACACCGGGCGTCATGCCCTCGACGTAGAACGTGAAATCGCCGCCCGTGGCTTCGACCCATGACGCGCCGAGCACGGCGCCGGGCGGGTGCAGCACCATGTTGACGTTCGAAAGTCCCGTTGCCAGCACGTCCCGCACCGGGCTTGCGGAGGGGAAGAGCTCACGCGCCGCCTGCAGCGCGGCCGCGCCGTTCGGCAGTGCGGACACACGCACTGCTTTTGCGCGGCCGGTTATGGTCACGCGCTGCGGCTGATACTTGCGTGCGACGTAAGTGAGCGTCGAGAACTCGGCGATCGGCGGCGCCGCCGTGCCGCAGGCTTCGTAGGCAGCGCGGAACTCGAGCGCGCCTCCGGTGTGCCCCGGGTTGAGCACGACCGGCACGTCATGCGACATGTTGCACCCGGCGAGCGCGCGCGCAACCGGCGCGTGCGAGAACGTGGGCAGCGTACACACCACGGCATCGCTGCCCTCGAGGGCCGCCGCGAGATCGGTCGTCATCAGCCGGGGCCGGACGAGACCTGCACCGAGCACGCCTTCATACTCGACGCCGCCCGTGCGCTGAAAGCCGGCAAGCGTTTCGGCAGACCGGTTCCACAGCTGCACCTCGTGGCCGGACTGCATGAATTCGGCGACTGCGGCCGCGCCGCCCGCGCCCGCGCCTATGACGGTGACGCGCATCGGCTAACGAATCACGAGGAGCTCGTCGGTGTTCGCGTAGTCCGACAGCAGCTCGCAGCCCGTCTGCGTCACCAGCATCATGTCCTTGTTCTGCATGCCGTAGCCGTATCCGGTCTGGTAACACAGAGGCTCTACGCCGAGGACCATGCCGGCTTCGAGTCGTGCGTCGCCGGTCTTGCCGATCTCGGGAGTCTTTCCTATGTAGGGATCTTCATGCAGGTGCAGCCCGATACCATGCCCGACGAACGAGATCGGCGGGAGGTCGATCTCCGCGAGCTTGCGCAGAAACGCTTCGTACACCGCGCGGCAGCTCGCCCCCGGCTTGATCATGTCCATCAGCAGATACTTGCACTCGACCAGATTGCGCCAGATCGCTTCGGCGTGTTCCGGCGGCTTCTGCACGACTGCGGTGCGGCACACCCCCGCCTGATATCCCGCGATCACCGAGAAGATCTCGACCCGACACACATCCTCAGGCTGCAGCCGCCGCTCGGACGGGCCGACGTTCGGCAGCTGGCTGCGCTCTCCGGTCGCGACGATCATCAGCTTGAAGTGCTCGGCGCCGAGCGTGTAGATGTTGCGCGTCATGTGGGCGGCGATATCCATCTCGGAGTCCCCCGCCTTCACCGCCGCGAGTGCATCGGTGATCGACTGGTCGGCGATACGCGACAGCCGCCGCAGGAGCTCGATCTCGTCGCGCGTCTTGATCTGCCGCAGCCGCGCGAGCAGCGCTTCGTTACCGGAGAAGACCGCCTCGGGCAGGGCCCGCCGGAGCTTCGCGAAATCTCCCGCGGGCAGGTAATCCATCTCGATACCGATCCGGGAGCGCGCAAGCCCCAGATCCTTGAGCTGATCTGCGAGCACGAGCATCGCGCTGTCGGTGAACTCGGCCCAGATGCGGCTCGGCGTATCCGGCTCGCGTCTGCTGATCGTGCTCGCTTCCATGTCCACCCCGAAGATCGCGCTCCGCGCGTCCGCCGTCACGATGACCATCGCGTGGCGGTGCCGGATCAGCGGCTGGGACGGCACGACGAACCCGGTGAGATAAGCGAAGTTCTCCGGAGAGCAGGAAATCATGGCATCCAGCCCGGCGGCTTTCATGGCCGCGACCTGGCGGTCGACTATCTCTTTGCGCATTGCTCAATTCACCCTGTATTTCTCGATCTTGGATTCGTCCACCGCGATGCCCATCCCGGGCGCCATCGGAACTTCGATCGCCCCGTCCACGACCGTCATCGGGTCGCGCAGGAGGTCGTCCTTGTAATACGTCCCGCCGATTCTGCCGTTCTGATGCTCGGCGGGCCTCGACACCGGAATCACGCACGAAAGCGTGACGGCCGGCGACGCGGCCGCGAACTGGAGGTTTGCGAGATTGCCGACGCCGGTCTCGATCGAGCCGTTGACGTTGCACAGGATGCCGGCGGCGCGGCACACCGCTGCGACTTCCATCGCGCGATACAGCCCGCCCGGCTTGGTCGTGTAGATCGATACGATGTCGATCGCGTGCTGCTCTGCGATCTGGATCGCATCGTGCGCGTTCCACCCGGACTCGTCCGCCATGACCGGCGTATCGAGCGCCCGCGCCACTTCGGCGATGCGCTCGATGCCCATGCACGGCTGCTCGGCGTATTTGAGGCCGAATTTCTCCATCTGCTTGAGAACCGTGACGGCCTCGCCCGGTGTCTTGTAGCCTTCGTTGGCGTCGACGCAAAGCTCCATGGCCGGTCCGGCAGCGTTCCTCACCGCGCGCACCATGTCGATGTCGCGCTTCGCATCGACCCCGATCTTGATCTTGATCGTGCGAAACCCTTCGGCCGCGACCTGCGCCGCCTCCTTTTCCGCTTCTTCGATCGAGATGAGGCCGATGGAATGGGTCACGGGCACATGCGGGCGAGCGCATCCCCCCAGCAGCGTATGCACAGGCACGCCCAGCCGTTTGCCCGCAAGATCGTACGCCGCGAATTCGACGGCCGCCTTTGCGTAGGGATAGCCCTTGATCGCCGCGTCCATGCGGGAGTGCAGCTCGACGATGTTGGCGGTATCCACGCCTGTCACTGCAGGTGCGAGGTAACGCTCGACCACCAGCTCGACGATCGACACCGACTCACCGAAATAACGGCCGAATTCGCCGCCCCAGTCCTTGAGCGCAGCCGCCTCGCCCCAGCCGACGCGCCCGTCCTCGTCGGTGATGCGGGTGAGGATGTAGCGGCCGATCGGCTCGGTCAGGCCGGTCCATTTGTGTTCTCGGCGCGTGGGTAGCTGAACGACAAGCGTGCTGACTGAAGCGATGCGGCTCAAAGACTGTTCCTTTCGATCGTGTCGCCGGCAGCGCCCGCCGGGTCGGCGTACGCCCCGCGCGCGTCATAAACCGCCTCGACGATATTGATGTAACCCGTGCAGCGGCACAGATTGCCGGACAGGACGTGACGGATTCTCGCTCTGTCGGCGTTCGGTTCGTGCGTGAGCAGCGCGTGGGCCGTGGTGAGGATGCCGGGCGTGCAGAAACCGCACTGGAGCGCATGGTGCCTGCGAAATGACGCCTGGAGCGGGGAAAGCCCTTCCGGCGGCGTCAGCCCTTCGACCGTGGTGACCTTGCAACCGCTCGCTTGAACGGCCAGCATCAGGCACGATCGCACGGCGTCACCGTCGACGATGACGGTGCACGCCCCGCAGACCCCGTGCTCGCAGCCCACGTGGGTACCGGTCTGCTTGAAATGGTGTCGGATGCAATCGACCAGCGTGGTGCGGGCCTGCACGTCGGCCTCGACGCCCTGCCCATTGAGTTCGAAACGGATGTTCATGATCTGAGGTGTCGCGAGTTTACCTCGTCGCAGCCCGGCTCAGCGCCTGTTCGAGCAGTTCTGCGACGAGCGCCTTGCGGTAGCTCGCACTCGCGTGAATATCGTCGGCCGCATCGGCCTCTTCCGCGGCCGCCGCGCCTGCCGCCATACCCAGCTCCGGGGTGACGACGCGCCCTTCCACTGTCCCTTCCGCAAGCGGCAGGCGTTTCGAGTAGTAACAAGCGCCCACCACACCGATGTGAACGTTGCGGGCGCGTTGCTGCGCGTCGAGATCGTAGAACAGCGCAACGCCGGCGAGCGCAAAGTCTCCGGCGCGTCTGGCGAATTCCATGAAAGACCAGCGGCGGCCTGAAGGCCACGGCGGCAACCGCACATCGAGGATGATCTCGTCGTCTGCGAGCGCGGTCGTGAGCGGCCCGCAAAAGAACTCGTCCGCTCTCACGAGGCGTTCCCCGCGCGGGCTGAGCAGTCGCAGCTGCGCTTCGCAGGTCGCGGCAATGCACGGCATTTCAGCGGCGGGGTCGGCGTGGGCGAGGCTTCCGCCGACGGTGCCGCGGTTACGCACCTGGTAATGAGCGACGTGACTGATCGCCTCCACCAGCAGCGGATGCGCAGCCCCTAGCGCCGCTTCATCCTCGATGTCGCACCAGCGCGTGCGTGCGCCGAGCACGACACCCGACTCATCGATCGTGATCGCCTTCAGTGCATCGAGGTTACGCAGGTCGATCAGCAACGAGGGCTGCGCCAGTCGAAAAGCCATCGTCGGAAGAAGGCTCTGACCGCCGGCGATGACTCTGGCGTCGCCGCCGCGCGCGGCAAGAAGCTGCACCACTTCGGCAGGAGTAGACGGTGCCGCGTATTCGAATGCCGGTAATTTCATCGATTCCCCGAGGTGACGTGTCGCATCGGATCCACTGCGGCAGAGCACGCCGGAAGATCAAATCGCGGCATATTGTCGCACCGACGTCAGAATTGGTGAACGGCGTTGCGCGAGTCGAGGCGCGATCCCGCTCCGGCCGCGCGGCGTCCGCTAGAATCTGCACGTGAAAAAACAGCGCCCGGTCACCCTGCCCGCCTGGCCTTCGCCTCGCGTGCCGCGGACGATTCGTTATCGCGAGCGCTTCGAATTCGCGCTTGCGCTTTCGCTTTCGATCCACGCGTTGATTCTTGCATTGCGGTTCGGCGCCGCCGGATTCGGCATGCCGTGGGCCGAGCAGCGCGAGCCGGGATTGCAGGTCACGATTCGTCTTTCGGATCTGGCGCGCCCCCCCGAACCCGCCCCTGCGTCTGCGCCGGCCTCGCCTGCGGTCGCGCTACGTACGTCGCCCGAGCTCGCGACAGCCAGACAGCCGAAGCCGGAGACGCGCGCGCGCGCGGATACGACGTTGGAAGTCCGCCTCGTTCCCCGCGCCGTGGAAGCAGTCCCGCCCCCGATGCCGCTTTCCGCGCCGCGGCGCGTGACAAGCGCGCCGTCTCCTGCAGCCAGGGCGCGTGCGCGCGATCGGAAGATCCAGCCGAAACCAAGGCCGCAAATCCTCGCGCAAAGCGCGCCGCGGCAGGATACGTTCAAGGTGCCTCCCCCCAAACCGGTAGAACCTGAGCAACAGCGAGCGCCGGAGAGCAACGCAAAGAAGCAGGCCGAAGAGACGCCGCCGGCAGAGCAATCAGCGGAGCAGACCGAGCGCAGGCAGGCCGAGGAGGCCGCCCGGCTGCAGGCCGAGGAATCAGCCCGCCAGCGCGCCGAGGAAGACGCACGCCAGCGCGCGCTCGCTGCCGAGAAGGCGCTGGACGCGAAGAAGCAGGCGGAGGCACGCCGGCTCGAGGACGCCAGGAAGCAGGAGGAAGCGCGCAAGCAGGCGCTCGAGCTCGAGGCCCGCAGACACGCTGAAGAGGCCGCACGCAAGGAGGCCGAAGAGCTCGCGCGGCAGCGCGCGGTGGCCTTGCAGAAGGAGCAGGAAGCGAAAAAGCTGGAAGACGCGAGCAGGGTCGAAGAAGCTCGAAAGCTGGAAGCGGCCAGGATCCAGGAGGAACTGAAAAAGCAGGAGGAAGGCCGGCGCATCACGCTGGAACTGGAGGCTCTCAAACGCGCCGAGGCTCTGGCAAAGCAACAGGACGCCGCACGCAGGAAAGAACAGGAAGCGAAGCGGCAGGCTGAGGAAGCGACTGCCCGGGCGAAGGAAACCGAACGCCAGAAACAGATGGAGGCTGCGGCCCAGCGCGAGCGCGAGCGGCTCGCCGCGCAACAGGGACCTGCGCCGGGCGGGCCGTCAGGCGCGGAACTGGCGGCGAAAGCGCTCGATCAACTGCGAAACCCCGGAACGCCTCGCGGCGATCCGGCGCGCCCCCCGTCCCAGTCTCCGAGCGCCGAGCGACGGCGCGCGCTGTTCGGCATCGAGCGTGATGTCGGGTTGCGGATGTATGTCGACAGCTGGCGCTGGAAGATCGAGCGCAATGGCGCGCTCAACTATCGGGCCTCGGCAGCCTGGAGGACGCACGAAAACCCGGTCGTGACCGTGTCCATACGCAGCGACGGCAGCCTCGAGGATGTGTGGATCCACAAATCGAGCGGCGTGCGCGAGCTCGACGCAGCGGTGCTGCGCATCGCGCGCTCGCTGGCTCCGTACAGCGCATTCCCCCCTCCGCTCGCGCGCCAATACGATGTGATCGAAATCCGGCGCGTCTGGTCTTTCGAGAACACTCTCAAGATCCTGGACGAGATGTAAGGGCGTGCGCATTTTTCGCGGCAGGCAACACTTTCACCGATCGGATGACGACGGGTTGGACGGGCACGTTTTTGTAGACAGGCCGCATGCCGAAGTCGCCCGTGGGCACCCGGGCTATCTTCTGCACGACGTCCATGCCCTCGGTCACCTTGCCGAAAACAGCGTAACCGTAACCGTCGCGGCCCGGATAATTCAGCGCGGCGTTGTCGCCGAGGTTGATAAAAAACTGCGACGTCGCTGACTGGGGGTCGGCGCGACGCGCCATCGCAACGGTGCCCGCATCGTTCTTGAGGCCGTTATCGGCCTCGTTGGGGACAGGCTCGCGAGTGGGCTTCTGCTGCATCTTCTCGTCGAATCCCCCGCCCTGAATCATGAAGCCGTCGATCACGCGGTGAAAGACGGTGCCGTCGTAGAACTTGTCTTTCGCGTAACGGAGAAAATTCTCGACCGATCTGGGGGCCTTCTCCTGATAGAGCTCGATGACGATCGTGCCTTGCGAGGTCCGAACCTCCACGCGGGGATTGGCGGCCCACGCGCTTGCCCCGATGGCGAAACCGGCGGTGGCCAGGCCCAGGCGAACAAGCAGGGAACCATGCATAGGGAGAGTCCTTCGGTAAACGATTATCGACGCACCGCCCTCGATTCGAGAAGAAGAGGCGGCGTACGAAAAAAAGGCCGGGCGGAGCCCGGCCTTTCCGACACTCACTGAAGATTACTGCGTGCGGTAGATCGCGATTCCACCGTTGTTGCTCGGATCGAATCCTGCGCCGCCGCCTGCGACCGTCGAGGTCGTAAAGGGCGAGTACGCGAACCCGCCGACGACGCCGATCGAGTGCGAGTTGTTTCCGGCCGGCAGGCGTGCGACGACGGTCCTCGTCGCCGCGTCGACGATGGTGAGCACCGGCGTCAACGGACACGCGGCGGTGCCGGCTCCACAGGAAAGACCACTCGCGGTCCAGCGGCTGGTCCCGAGGTAGTACCTGTTGGTCGCCGCGTCGTAGGTGATCTGGTCGCCACCGCCGGCGTTCAGATTCGCGACCGGCGGATTCGCCGGGCCGAGCGTCGTCTTGTTGTAGATCTGGAAAGTCAGGAACTCTCCCACGTTGCCCTGCCTGCACATGACCGCGAGGTCGGTGCCGGCACCGAGAATGATGCCGGTCGGATCGCACGCGTTCAGGGGCTGAACGACGGTCGTGCCGGGGGCGACGAGCGGAAGCGCAACGGCAGCGGCCGGGGCGGGATTGATACCCGGGGGGATGGTACCGGGGAAGACGTACTGATTGCCGCCCGGCCAGGTTGCGGTGCCGGCTGCCCGCACGGCGGCGATGCTCGAAGCGGGGACGCCGTCGACTTCGCCGCGTGGGTTGGTCCCACTGCCGTCGTTGTTGACGTAGAACCGTTTCGTCGTCGTGTCGTAGACGCACGCTTCCAGTCCGATGGAGGGGAAGTACACCGTTGCGATGACGTTCTGGTTCAGCGTGTCGATGAACGTCATGAACGGCGGGTTTTCACCCGGGCTCGAGATCGCCTCGATGTTGTCGTCGGCGTCGAAGCAGCCTTCGTCCGCCCGGTGCAGCGAGACTGCGGCGCCCGCGAGCAGCGGCGGGCCGCCGGCACACGGTGCCGCACACGGGCCGAGACCGTTGATCACGATTTTCTTGACCAGCGCACCGGTGGCCGCGTTGAGCACGAACATCGCGTTGGCATCGCCGGCATACAGCGTCTTGAAAGCCGTCCCGGCGTTCGCGGGAACGAGATCGAGGCCGTCGGGGCCGGAGGTGTCGTTGGACGTGCCGGCCAGGCATCCTGCGACCGCCGCACCCGCAGCGTTCCTGCAGCCCACGAACCCGGGCGTAAACTGACTCACGACCGTATTCGTTGCCGAATTGACGACGTCGATCGACTTGGTCGTACGGTCGGTGACGTAATAAAACCCCGTGGCCTGATCCGTTGCACTCAGGTCGAACGAGTACACCACGGCGCTCGTGACGCCCGGCACCGCGGCTATCGAGGCTAGTCTCGGGCCGGACGCGGCCGGCGTCGAATTATTATTGCTGTCAAAAGGACACCCCGACAGCATCACCGCCCCCGCCAACGCGGCGGCCAGCGCCCAATATCTTTTGCTCATATCACTCCTCCCGATCGATTTAGAACGACGTATGGGAATTACCGGCGAGTCCGTGCGACATGGCGGGTCAGACCGACCCGTCGTCGAGCGCGACGCACCGCATTGCGGTCTTGTTGCGCACCCAGTATGCGCGCTCACTGCTTTCACGAAACTGTCGCCCGTAATCCACGATGTGGACAGGGGTCGGCGGCAGAATGTGTAGGTCAGTGCACGAGCTGATTGATCTCGATGATCGGAAGGAGGATCGCGAGAACGATCATCAGCACGATGCCGCCCATCACCAGAATCATCACGGGCTCGAGCACGGTGAGGAATACCGCGAGCCTCCGCTCGAGCGTCTGGAGCTCGAGCTGGGCGGCGCGCTCGAGCATCTGCTCGAGTTTGCCGCTCACTTCCCCGCTCGCGACGAGATGAACGAGAAGGCGCGGAAACTCGCGCGTCTCACCCATGGCGCGCGCGAGGCTCACACCTTCCCGAACGCGCACCATCGTCTGCCCGATGGCGTTGGCGATCACCTTGTTGCTCATGACTCGTGCGCACGAATCGAGCGCGGAGAGCAGTGGAACGCCGCCCGTCACCAGGATTGCCAGCGTGCTCGCGTAGCGCGAAGTGTTCACGCCTCGGATGAGCGCACCGAGTATGGGCAGGCGCAGCAGCCAGGCGTGCCAGCGCAGCCTGAGCGGCTCCCGGCGCAGCGCGTAACGCGCCGCGATGCCGGCGCCGACAAAGCCCGCCAGCAGGTAGGGCCACGCGGCACGCAGGAAGTCGCTGAGCGCGATAAGCGCCCGCGTCAGGAAAGGCAGGCTCTGCCGCGATTGCTGGAAGACCTGCACGACCTGGGGCACCACGTATACGAGGAGACCGGTGACGATCGTGATCGCCACGACGGTGACCAGCGCCGGATAGAGCAGTGCGAGCGTGGTTTTCTGCTTCAGCGCCTGGCGTGAATCGAGATACTCGGCAAGGTGCTGCAACATCGTCGGCAGCGCACCGGACTCCTCCCCGCCGCGAACGAGCGCGATGTAGAAATCCGGAAAGCTCCCGGGGTAGCTGCCCAGCGCGCCGGCAAGCGACAGTCCGGAGGTGATCTCCGCTTTCACGCCGGAAAGCACTTCGCGCGTAAACGGCTGCGACGCTTCGTCGACGAGCGCCGTCAGCGACTGTTCCATCGTGAGACCGGAGGCGAGCAGCGTGGCGAGCTGGCGCGTGAGCAGGCTGAGCTCTGCAGCGCCGATACCGCGCGACCACCGCTGACTCGCGCGCTCGCGCGTGCCGACCGCATCGACCACTGATGGCAGCAGCCCCTGCGCGCGCAACTGGGTGCGTGCCTGACGTGCGTTGTCTGCGTGCAACACCCCGGACACCAGTGCCCCGGTGGCATCCAGCGCCTCGTAGCGAAACGCCGCCATGCCGGCCTACTCGCGAGTGACGCGAAGGACTTCTTCGAGGCTGGTCACGCCCTCGGACGCCCAGCGCATGCCATCCTCGCGCAGCGAACGCATGCCGCCGCGAACGACGTGCTCGCGCAGGGTCTGCTCGGATGCGCGGTCGTGGATCAGGCGGCGCAGATCGTCGTCGACGGTCACGAGCTCGTAGATTCCGGTGCGTCCGCGATAACCCGAGTGATTGCACGACGGACAACCCTGCGCGGTGTAGAAGGTGCCGGCGCGCGGAAGCAGTCCCAGCGTCCGCAACTGGGCGGCATCCGCAGGGAAGGGTTTGCGGCAGTCGGGACACAGGCGCCGCACCAGGCGCTGCGCACCCACGCCGATGAGACTGGACGCAAGCAGGAAAGGCTCGACGCCCATGTCCACCAGCCGGGTCACTGCGCTGACGGCGTCGTTCGTGTGCAGGGTGGCGAACACGACGTGGCCGGTGAGACTCGCCTGCACCGCGATCTGCGCGGTTTCGAGATCGCGGATCTCGCCGATCATGATCACGTCCGGATCCTGGCGCAGGATCGTGCGCAGCGCGCGCGCGAACGTCATCTCGATGCGGGTATTGATCTGGGTCTGGTTCACGCCGTCGAGGTCGTATTCGATCGGATCCTCGACGGTCATGATGTTGAGCGAGGTCGCGTCCAGCCGCGACAGCGCGGCGTACAGCGTCGTCGTCTTGCCGGAGCCGGTCGGGCCGGTCACGAGCACGATGCCGTGCGGCTGACGTATCAGATGGTCCATCTGCGCTGCGGTCGCCTCGTCCATGCCGAGACGCGAGAGGTCCAGCCGTCCCGCCTGCTTGTCCAGCAGGCGCAGCACCACGCGCTCGCCGTGCCCGGTCGGTATCGTGGACACTCGCACGTCGACCGGTTTGCCGGCGACCCGCAGTGTGATGCGTCCGTCCTGGGGAAGACGCTTTTCCGCGATGTCGAGCTGAGCCATGATCTTCACGCGGGAGACGATCGCCGCGTGCAGCGCGCGCGCGGGCTCGAGCAGATCGCGTAGCGTGCCGTCGATGCGCAGCCTCACGACCGAGCGCGTCTCGAAGGGCTCGATGTGGATATCGGAAGCGCCGTCCCTCAATGCCTGGGTAAACAACGCATTGATGAGGCGGATGACCGGCGCATCGTCCTGGCTGTCGAGCAGATCCTCGACTCGCGGGATCTCCTGCAGCAGTCGCGACAGATCGATGTCCTGCGCGAGGTCGCCCGCGAGCGCAACAGCGCCGTTCCCTGCGCCGTTGTACAGGGCCGAGAGGACTTCGTCGAACTCCGCGATGCCGATGCGCCCTGCGTGTAGCGGCATGCCGAGCACCCGTCGAACTTCGGCGAGCGCTCCCGGGGCGGCGTCCTCGCGAACGACGACTTCGGCATAACCCTTGTCGCATGCGGTGACGGCGATGCCGTGGGTCTTGGCGAATGCGTAGGGAACGACATTCGTGAGCTTCGCGGCGATCATCGCGTTTCGGCCGGGGGCGGCGAGAGCCTCATTTTCAGGCTCGGCCATTCCATGTCCGGAAGGATGACGCTGGGCGCGGGCGTGCCCTGGAGCTGCTCGCGCAGGATGTAGTCGTAACCGGGGCCCGTCACGCCGTCCGCGCTTCGCGCATCCCGCAACAGCGTCGGTTTCAAAAATATCATCAGGTTGGTCTTGTTGCGCGAGCGTGTCCTGTAGCGGAACAGGCTGCCCACGAACGGGATATCTCCGAGCAGAGGGACCTTGTCCGTGGCGTTTCTGACGTCGTCCTGGATGAGTCCGCCGATGACGATGATCTGCCCGTCGTCCACCAGCACCGTCGATTCCACCGCGCGCTTGTTCGTGATGACGCCCGCCGGATTGGTGCGGTCCTCGATGCTCGACACTTCCTGGAATATCTGCATCCTGACGGTTCCGCCTTCGGAGATGTGAGGCCTGATCCTCAATGTGAGGCCGACATCCCGCCGCTCGATCGTCTGAAACGGGGTCGGCGTCGTCGCGGCGCCGGAAAGCGCGTACTGCCCGGTGATGAACGGCACGTTCTGGCCGACGATGATTCGCGCTTCCTCGTTGTCGAGTGTCAGCAGCGTGGGCGTTGAAAGGATGTTCGCGTTGTTGTCGGTCTCGAGCGCGCGAACGAGGACGCCCAGGTTGAGTATCTCGCCCACACCCGGTATCGAGACGCGACCATTGATTACGCCGATGTTCAGGCCGCGGCCCGCCGTGGTGGGATTCTGCGCGATGCCCAGGATGTTCTGGCCGGGACCGCCGAGGTTGGTGCCGCCGAAAACACGGGTGCCGGTATTGCCGGTGCCCGCGCCGCTGAGGTTCTGCCACTGAATTCCGAATTCAGCCGCGGTATTCGCCGTGACCTCCGCAATGAGCGCTTCGACGTAGACCTGCGCGCGCCGTATATCGAGCTTCTCGACGACCGCGCGCAGATTGTTGTAGATCGCATCGGGCGCAGTGATGATGATCGAATTCGTGGCCGCATCGGCCTGCACGATGCCGCCCGTCGAGGACGAGACCGACCCGGGCCCGCCGGCGAAAGGTGACGCGTATGCGCCCAATGGCGGCGGCGATGACGTCGTCGTTGCACCCGGCGCCCCCGCGGGCGGCGCAGAAGCGCCGGTTGCGCCGAGCGGCGGTCCGGCCGCCATGCCGGACGTGAATCCGGCGGGAGCAGACCTTTGTCCACCTGAGGTTTCGCCTGAATAAACGGCGCGCAAGGTCTCTGCGATCTTCACCGCCTCGGCGTTCTTCAGAAAGATCACGTGCATGTTGCCCGCGGCGCTCGTCGGCGTATCGAGCAAGGCCACGAGGTTGCGGAGCTTGTTGAGCTGAGACGGGTTGTCCGATCGTGCGAACAGCGTATTCGAGCGCGCATCCGCGACGACGATCACGCGCTGCGTCGTATCAGCCGCCCCGCCCTGCGCTTGCGCAGATTCAGCGAAGAGACGGTTGACCGTCTGCGCGACGTCGAGCGCGGAGGCGTAACGAATCGGAATGGCTGCGCCATCCGTTCGAGTCGGCTGATCGATCGAGTCGATGATCTTCTCGATGCGGCGCAGGTTGCTGGCGTAATCGGTGATCACCAGCGCGTTGCCGCTCTGATATGCGCCGATGGCGTTGCCCGGCGCGATGAGCGGGCGCAGGACCGGCGCGAGCTGGGAAGCCGACTCGTACTTCAGCACGAACACCTGCGTCTGAATCCTGTCTCCCGTGCTGCGGGACCTGTCCTGCGGACCGAATGCAGCGCCCTGCTGCGTTTTCGCATCGGCCTCGGGAAGGATCTTGGTGACGCCGCGCTCTTCCACGACTGCGAAGCCCTGGAGTCGCAAAGCCGAGAGAAAGACCTCGTACACGAGCGCTCTGGAGAGCGGCGTCGCCGAGACGATGTTGATCGTTCCGCGCACTCGAGGATCGAGCACGAAGTTCCTGCCGGTAATCTCGCTCACGAGCTTCACCACGCCTTCGATGTCGGCGTTGTTGAAGTTGAGCGTGACCGTATCGTTCGGACCGGCCACTCTCGAGGCGGTGCCGGCGGGTGTGCCGCCAGGCGCCGGAGCGGCAGGTGGGATGCGTGCAGGAGACACCCGCTCGAGCGTGATCGGTTCCGCCGCGTGCGCCTGCCCGGTCGCGAAGGCCGCGACAATCCACATGAAGGCGGGGCGGCGCCAGTGATGCTTCAGGAATAAACGGAGACGGGTCATCACATCCAGACAATGGGATTCATCGATTAATCGGAAAGCCGATCGCGATCGGCTTTTGACGGCGGCGGCCCGGGAACGGCAGGCGATTGAGCAGGACCGCCAGGCGGGCTCGCTGTCGACGAAGCGGGAGCGCCAGCAAGGCTCTGCTTCGCCGGCGCAGGCGCGGCAGCAACACTCGACTGCGGCCACTCGAGTGTTTCACGCAGGCCGTTGCGCTCGAGTACGATGCGATCGCGGTGCACTTCGGCCAGCCGGATGCCGGCGACGATGTCCGCGCCTTCGCGTATCGCAACGATGTCTTTGCCCCCGACCTGCAAAACGGCGTAGCCGCGCATCTGCCGCGAGCCTGCCGCCACTCCCAGCAGCTTCATGGCCGCACCGGTGGGCGCCGCAATCCGGCTGTCGCGCTGGACGGCGCCGAAAAGCGCCGAAGCCCCCGCGCCGCTTCGCGGAATCTCGATTGTCGGCACGCGAGGCCCGGGACGCGGCGCAACCCAGACCCATGTCCAGTAGGCGAGCACGCACCCGAGGGCGACGATCGCGACGAAAGTCGCTGCAGACGCGAGCGCCGCGAGCGGGTCGGTCGATGCCGGAACTGAGCTGTCGGCTTTCTTTGTCATGCGTGCGATGTGCCCCCGCGGCTCGCAGCGGGAACCTTGCGGCGCGTGGTTGGGCAGCACAAGGGGTCGTTCATGAGATTAACCCATGTGGACGCCGTGCAGGCGTTCGAGATGCGCGTGTGGAACATCGGCCGCAGCCATGAATTCTCACCTGAGCACGAGCTGAAAAGTGCCGTCCGCGGATTCGCTCGCGATCAGGCGTAAAAGCGGAGCGATCTGCTCGACATACTCGGGAGGCATTCGCGCGGTCGCTGAAAACGCGGACGGGGTCTCCCGTCGCCAGGACCCGTGACCTTTCAGTTCGAGTGGGCCTTTGACGGTGGCCAAAGTCGCGCGCATGCCTGCCTCGTCACTGTCCACGTGCATTTCGTACTCACCGAGAGGCGCCACCGGGCTCAGCCCGGAGCCGGCATTGCGCCAGCGTAACGTGGCGCTGCCCCGCACACCGCTTCGGTCCACGATCATGTGTGCAGTGCTGATCGAGAGGTCGCCGGTGAGCTGCGCAGGCGCGAGCTTGGGCGCGGCGATAACGATCGCACCGGCGGGTATCTCGAGGACCGCGTCGGCAAGCTCGAGCTGCGACGGCGAGATCGTCACGTGTGCCGGAGCCGAGGCATCGGCGAGCTGAACTTCGTAGACCACGTGGCCGCGCCATAACGATGTCGGCAGCAGATGCCAGCTCACCGCTTTCGCGACGCCGGCATGCCGCAGCGAATCGACGAGCTCCAGTTGGCCGGCCCCGGACCAGATCGACCCTCGCGCTTCGGCCACGCGCAGCACGCCATCGCTCGCGTGCCGCACGGCGGCGTCCACCAGCGTCGCGGGCGGGGTGAAGAGGAGCGCAAGCAGGTATGCGGCAAGACCCAATGCGAGGTGCTTCACGGCACTGCGGCGCGCGTAAAAGTCGCTGTCACGCTGACCATGCCTGGCGTCGCCAGGGCTTCCATGCGTGCGCTTTCCAGGCGCACATGCTGGGCTTGCAGTCTTTGCAGCAAGGTGAGCCAGTCGGCGAACGCCACCGCGCCGAACACGACGGACACCTGGTCAGGGCCGGCCGCGTCCATGCGAACGATGGCCGCCGATAATCCGGTCGCGTTGCTTTGCGCCCCGACGAGGTTGCGTAAGTCGCTGTGGGAGGCCGACGCCGCAGGTGTCGCCCGAAGTCGCTCGATCTCCGCCGCGTCCCGATCGAGGCGCATCGCATCGGCCTCGAGCGTCGTGACGCTTGCGCGAAGGGTCGATCGCGCGCGGTTCGCCGTATGCACGAGCCAGAGAAACAGCACGGCGATCAGCAGCGCGGCGGCGACCGCGATGACCTTGCGTTCGCGCGATGTTCGAAGCGCCCACGCCGCGCGCAGCCGCGCTCTCAAGATGCACGCACGGTGACGAGCACCGTCGGTTGTCCGGGGCGTGTCGCCGCACGCGCGATATCGACGGCGTAGCCCGCTTGCTGCAGGCGGGCGACCACGCGCCGCAACCTGGCTTCGTCGACAGCGCCCAGCTCGAGCGTCAGCCTGCCGGTTTCGTAGGAGCCGATTCGAACGCTGTCCGCCGGCAGCTCGTTCATCGATGCGGCGACCGCGTCGATCATCGGCAGGAAATCGCCGCTGTCGGGCTGGCCGGCGATGTGTCGCGCGTCCGCGAGCTTGCGGCGCATCTGCAGCGCGGGGTCGACCACCGCCACAGTGTCGGGAAACAGTGTGCGAAAGCGCGCCTCCATCTGTCGGCGCACGGTACGGCGCTGGTCCGCAAGGAGCGCCCAGTCGGTGACGAGCGCCACCGCATGGATCGCAAGGGCAGCGCCGACGATCCACGCAGCGGGCTTCAGGCGCGAAAGGCCGGCTTGCGGAACGCGCCACCGGCTGCGCGGCCGTACGAGGTTCACGCCGGCCTCGCGCGGCGCGCGGGACCAATCCCACGGCGGTGCAAGTCGCAAAGGAATGCCGAGTTGTGCCTGCCAGGCATCGAGGTCGGGCGCCTCGTCGGGGCTCGTCGGATGAACGGCGATCATGTCGGGCAGCGCGTTGCGCGCCGCGGCCGCGTCGAGCATCAGGGCGAGGCCGAGCGGCGCAGACTGCGAGTCGCCGCAGTCGGTGGCCGCGCCTTCGAGTCGTGCGGTGTGCACGAATCCGTCGATGCCATTCCAGCCCACACTCCATTCGCCTGGGGCCAAGGGCAACAGCAGCGTCTCACAGACGACCTCGGCAGGCTCCAGACCGGCCGCGGAGAGGGCGTCGAGCCAACGCCTCAAACCGTTTTTGTCGAACACGGCGAGCACCTCGGAATCGCCGTCGGTGCCCAGCCAGCTCACCTGGTTGGCTTCGGGGTCGCCGAGAGTCTCGTCTTCGACGGCGAAGGCGAGCACCGCGCCGCCGCGGCGAGCCGCGCCTTGCGGCAGGCGTGCGCGCGTGATCAATACCTCGGCCGCGGGTATCACGAGCTGAACGCGCTGCGCGCGACGCGGCAGCCCGTCTATCCGGCCCTCGCCGAGAACCGGCTCGCGGCCGTCGCCGACGAGCGCCCATCGACAGTGCAAGTCGCTGTCGGCGAGCGAGCCCTGAATTCGCAGCAGGCTCATGGATATTTCCGCCATACGATCACCGGCCATGCGGTGTCTTCGCGCGCGAGCAGCGCTGTGCCGTGCGCCTCGGTTTCGCCGCTGCTGACGTGCAGCGTGACCATGAAGTAGTCGCTGCTCACGGTCAGCTCCTGCACGGGAACGACCAAACCTCGCGGCACTCGACTCGAAAAATCCTCGGTCGTCCTAAAATAAGCCCGTTCCCGCTGACCGACCAGCGCTCTCGCACTATCGATGTCCAGGCCTTCGACCATCGCAGCGAGAACCTCGGGAGGCGCGGTATTCAGATTCACTGCAGTCGCGCGCGGCAGCGCGGTCACGAAAGGACGCACGCGTGTCATGACGGCAGGGTCGAAGCCGCGTATCGCGGAGAGCTGATCCACATCGATGAGCGGGCGATTGGCCGTGAGGTACGGCGATTCCCGGCCGAGATAGTAGTCATCCTCGGCCCCACCGGGGCCCTGAGCGACGCTGTCGGTGTCGATCCAGTCGGCTACGGCGTCGGCAAGCGCCGGAGAGAGGTCCAGGATGACCAACAGGCGGCGAAGCTGCTCGAGCTGCACGGGACTTACATTACCCGCGCGCACGATATTGTTCAGGTTGAACCGCCCTTGCTGGTCTTCGATGTATCCGGAAGCCGTGCCGTTCTCGATTGGGGTCGGCGGCAATCGAATCGCCCACAGCTCGCCGAGGTGATCGACGCTGCTCGAGCGCCGGTCCTCGCTCAGTATGCGGCGCGCCCAGTCCACGCCTGCGGGCACGAGCTGGCGCGCTTGCCGATGGTCGGCGCCGAGCTCGATCTGACGCGCCCATGTGCTTTGCGTCAGCATGATCGCGGTCGCAGCGATCGCGGCCACTGCGACGATACCCATCGCGAGCACGATAGCGGCGCCGCATTGTCGCGATCTCACGGTCACAGCGCGAAAACACGCACGATTTCTTCGCCCGAGGCGAGAACGATACGCACCTGCACGGCGCGCGGCACCGGCAGGTCTGGCGCGGCGGCGGGCCACGTGCCGACCCACTTGAGCTCGGAATCGAGGTACTGCAGTTCGAGTCGCGTAACGCCGGGAAGTACCGGATAGCGCGCAGGAACGATTCCCGGCGCGACGTCGAGCGCGGGCCACAGCCACAGCTCGATCTCCTGCCTGTCGTTCAGCGTGTAGGCAAGACGCCGGGCGATGTCGGTTCCTGCAGCAGACGCGAAGCGGCTGAATTCCACGCTTCCACCGGACGCATCGACTTTCCCCCTCCATGCAGGAAGAGTCTCGTCCGCGCCGCGTGCGGGTCGCGGCGCCGCGAGTTGCACGTCACGCTCGAATCGCGTGAAGAACGAAGCGACCCTTCGCCACTTCTGCGTCTCCGTCTGTACCCGTTCGCGCGTGTCGAGCACCGCGCCGAGCGCGCGATAGGACAGCAGAGCGAGCAGCGACAGTATGAAGAGCGCAGTGAGGACTTCGAGCAGGGTAAAGCCGCGCGATCCGGCCGATCGGTGCATGCTCACCTGAGCCCTTCAGGCGCCGTGAGAAATCCGGTCAGACGAGCCGCCGAGCTCGACGCGTCCGGTGCCGGGGACACGAACACGTCGATCCGGCGGAATGAGGGGCTGGGCGTCGCAGTCACCTCTTCGCGCCATGTGAACTCGAGTCCGGCCTGCCGCGCGCTGCCGCGCTGTATCCCCAGCGCGATCCAGTCCCCGCGGCTGCGATGCTCGGCAAGCCTGTTTTCCGCGACCCACCCTGCAAGTAAACGCGAGCGCAGGTTATCGACGCTGTTGGTCCCCTGACCGGCGGCGCGCAACGCGGCAAGCAGTGCGATCGATATGATGGCGAGCGCGACGAGCACCTCGACCAGCGTGAAGCCCGTGCGCCTATCGCTGCGCCGTTTCGACACCGATGCCCCCTTCGCTGACCGCCACCCGCACCTCTCCCGACGGGGAGCCGACGACTGCGGAACGCTCTGTCCCCATCGCCATCTGCACGACAAACGAAAGCGCCGGACCGTAAGCGGCGAACTCGAGCCGCACGCCCGCCTGAGTCGGCACATTCTCTACCCGCAGGGCGGAAATCGTCATTCCGTCCGGAAGCGCGCGCGCACGCAGTGTTTCGCCCTCGCCGATCGGCGTCCAGCCCGATACCTCGCGCAGGCGCCAGAAACGGTAGCCGGATGCATCGGCCGTCCATCCGATGGTTTTTCCGGTGAGTCGGGATTCGGTGGCGGCCACGTCGAAGAGCTGCGCGAGCCTTTGCGCTTCGATGCGAAGCAGACCTTTTTCATCGGGATGCGCGATCGTGCTGACGAGTGCGACGAACAAGCCTGCGATCACCAGCACAACGAGCATTTCGATGAGCGTATAGGCGCGGCTGTGAAAAGATTGAACCATGCTCCGAGTCGGGAGGCGCTAAAGATTCCACGAGCCGATATCGGAGTCATTGCCTTCGCCGCCCGGCGTCCCGTCTGCGCCGAAGCTGAACACGTCGATCTCCCCATGGGTGCCGGGATTCAGATACTGATACGGATTACCCCACGGATCTTTGGGGAGCCTTTCGAGGTAGCCGCCATTTTTCCAGTTGCGTGGAAGCGGAAGGCTCGCAGGTTTGGTGACGAGCGCCTCCAGCCCCTGCTCGGTCGTGGGATAACGCTGGTTATCGAGGCGATACAGCCTGAGCGACTGCATGAGGCTCGCGATGTCCTGCTTTGCCGCGATCACGCGGGCTTCGTCAGGGCGGCTGATGATTTTGGGAACGACCAGCGCGGCGAGTATGCCGATGATCACGACCACCACCATCACTTCGAGCAAGGTAAAACCGGTGTGCAGCGGGCGTGATGTCAGCATCGCATCATCCCGGCCAGCTTGTTGCGTTCCAGGTAGGGCTCCTCTGCGCGTTCTCGCGGCTCTTGTACAGGCCTTTTTACTCCGATCCGCCACCGGGGGTGGCTATCGGAGCGTTGCTCTAAAAAAACCCGGCCGCGGCCGGGTAGTCGTTCGGGCGTCGTCGTACGGGTGCGACTCGGGCAAACGTCCGAAGTGTCGATGTCGAGTTTATGCGGGCTCCACCTTTCTACAACCTTTCGTACTCAGGCCGATTCGACCACGGCAGTCTTGCGCGCAGACGCGGGCACGCGCTCGTTGGACTGAACAGCGGCGAAGCGCATACGAAAGACCGAGCCGCTGCCGGCGGCGCCGGGCTCGACGAGCACGCTGGCACCGTGCAGCAGCGCGATCTCGCGCACGATGGCGAGACCGAGCCCGCAGCCGCCGGCCGCGCTTCCGGGGAGCCGGTGGAATCGCTCGAAAATGCGCGTGCGCTCGGCTTCCGGAATACCGGGGCCGTCGTCCTCGACAGCGATTTCGGGTTGCGGCTCGCGGCGCAGCCTGACGGTGATCGAGCCGCCCGGAGACGCGGCATAGCGCAAGGCGTTGTCGATGAGATTGTTCAGCATCTCGGCGAGCAACACCTCGTGCCCCACCACGATCAGCGGGGCGCTGTCGCCGGCGAAGCCCAGATCGACGTCCTTTGCCAGGGCTTCGGGCACCCAGTCCCTGCACGTCTGCTGCACGAGCTTCGACAGGTCGAGAGGCCCGAGGTCGCGCTGCGGATCGCTCCCCGGCTCGGCTTTGGCGAGAGTCAGGAGCTGGTTGACGAGCCGCGTCACCCGCCGCGACGAGGACTGGACCTGTTCGAGGGCGGGCTTGATGGCGTTGATGTCGCTCGCGCGTAGCGCCCGGTCGATCTGCGCGGCGAGCCCCGCGAGCGGCGTTCGCAACTGATGCGCAGCCTCGGAGATGAACCGTTGCTGAGCGTCGTGCGCAGCGCCGAGCCGGGTCATGAGACTGTCGATCGAGTCGATCAGCGGGAGCACTTCATCCGGCACGCGCTCGTTGCCGACGCTTCGCAGGTCTCCCCAGCCGCGCTGCGAGAGCGCGGAGGCGAGCTGGTTGAGCGGAGTGAGGCCGCGACGCACGCCGTACCAGACGAGTGCGGTGACGAGGGCCGTCACGACGATCAGCGGCAGCAGCAGGGTAAAGAGGAGGCGATTGGAGAGCCGCATCCGCTTGACCATGGTTTCGGCGAACAGAACTGTCGCAGTCGGCACGCTCGGGGTCGCGAACAATCCATAGGCTCCGACGCGCACGCTTTCCCCGCCGATACGCGCATCGTAGAAGAGCACGGGGTGCGTGGGCGACGGCGGTACGGCAGGCGCCGGCACTACCGCGTTACCCGCGACTTGCGCGCCATTGGCCGCGACGACTGCATAGAAAATGCGGTCGTACGGGTCGGAAACGAGCATCTCCTGTGCGGCCTGGGGCAGGTTCAGCACCGGCGAACCATTGAGCCCGGGCTGGATCTGCTGGGCGAGCGCGCGTGCCGAATCGAAGAGCGCAGTGTCATACGCTTCCGTGGCGAAACGCAGCGCCAGCGTATATGCGGCGAACGCGCTGACGACCACGACGATCAGCACCGGCGGCAGGAGGCGCCACAGGAGTTGGCCTCGAAGCGTCGGATGCCGGCGTTTTGCGGCAGCTTTCATCAACAACCTGCCGCACTGGGACGTTCCAGCAGATACCCCAATCCGCGAATGGTCCGGATGTTGATGCCCGACTCGCCGAGCTTTTTTCGCAGCCGGTGGACGTAGATCTCGATCGCATTGGGACTCACGTCCTCATCCCACTGGTAAAGGCTGTGCATCAGCGCGTCCTTTGCAACCACGCGCCCCGCACGCGACGCGAGAATCTCGAGCACAGCGAGCTCGCGAGCGGAAAGCTCGACGCAGGCCCCGTCCACAAGAGCGCGCCTGCCCTTGAGGTCGAGCACGAGGCGGCCGATCGCGATCTCGTTGTCGGCCATGCCGCTCGCCCGGCGCACCAGCGCACGTATGCGAGCCTCGAGCTCGCCCACCTCGAACGGTTTGGTGAGATAGTCGTCGGCGCCGATGTCGAGCCCATGTATGCGGTCGTGGACCGAGTCGCGCGCGGTGAGCACGAGCACCGCAACCGTAGCCTTGCGTTTGCGCAGCCGCCGCAGGACTTCGAAGCCGTCGATGAGCGGAAGCTCGATATCGAGCACCACGAGATCATACTGTTCGGTAGCGAGCGCCCAGTCGGCGTCGATTCCGTTCGCCATGCAATCGACGGCATAACCGCGGCTGCGCAACGCATGCGCGAGTCCGTCGGACAGTATGGCGTCGTCTTCGACAATGAGGATACGCATTCGATCTCCACCAATTAACGAGCTCCGCTCTGATGCTCCTGCCGCTCTGTCAGACAGTAGCGCCGGATTCGCGCTGTAAGCATGCGCGCTAAAGCGGTTGCGCCTTGAGCGCGCGCTCGAGCAACCGGGGCGCTCCCATCTTGTCCGCCCACGAGGCGAATGCGCTCGTAGGGCCATGCCACTGAAGCTCGTCGACGTTCCGGAACAATGGAGCATCGGTCCTGAGGGTTGCGAGGTCCTTGAACAGGAGCGCGAGCTCGCGGCGCTCCCCCAACACCTGCGGCGGAAAATTTTCGATCGCGCCGTGCCGGTTCAAAAGCCGTGCGGCGGTCACCGCGCCGATCCCCGCGATGCCCGGGTATCCGTCGGCAGCGTCGCCCACGAGCGCGAGGAAATCCGGAATCAGAATGGGCTCGACGCCGAATTTCTGGCGAACGCCTTGCGCATCGCGAACCTTCTTCCCCCTGCGATCCATCTGCACCACGCGCTCGCCGCGAACGCACTGCGCCAGATCCTTGTCCGGCGCCCAGATGCCGACGATCTCCACGCGCTCGTCTTCGGACGCGATCCGTGCGGCGGAGGCAAGCGCGTCGTCGGCTTCGAGCTCGATCATCGGCCACACCACGACGCCCATCGCCGCGAGCGCGTCTTCGAGCGGATGGAATTGCGCGAGCAGCGCCGGCTCGATGCCGACGCCCGTCTTGTATCCCGCCCACATGCGGTTGCGAAACGATTCGATGACGTGATCGGTCGCAACGCCGACGTGAGTCGCTCCGGACTCGATCATCTGGAGCACGGTCTGCAGCACGCCGATCACCGCGCCGTAAGGCCGGTCTTCCCCTTTGTTGAAGCGGCGCAGGCCGTAGAAGTGCCGGAACAGCTCGTAGGTCCCGTCTACCAGGTGGGCGATCACGCGCTACTGCCCTTTCGCCGCGATGCGGTCATCGCCTGACGCGAAAGCGCGCCATGAGTGAGGGATCCGGAATACACCCGAGGCCGGGCTGGTCGCTCAATGTGACGCGGCCCGCGTGGACGCTGAAGCCCTCCGGCAGAAACAATGTGCGCAGCTCGTTGGGATTCGCGTCGACCTCCCCCCATCCGGCAGCCCCGGATGCGGCGAGCAGGTGCAGCGCGGCGGCGAGCCCGACGCCGCCGCCCAGCCAGTGCGGACAGAACTGCACGCCGGCTTCGCGCGCCTTGCCCATGATGTCGAGACAGCCGCTGAAACCGCCCCACTTGGCCGCATCCGGCTGGATGACTTTCAGCGCACCTGACGTGACCGCGGCGCCGAGCGCAGCGTAACCCCGCAGATTCTCACCGGCGGCGAGCGGCGTTCCGCACGCGCGTGCGAGCGCCTGCCAGCGCTCCACGGTCTCGTCCGCGGGTATCGGTTCCTCGATCCAGGCCAGTCCGAACCCGTCCAGCCATCGCGCCGCCTCGATCGCCGCCTCGAGGCCCCAGCGCTGATTGGCGTCGACCATGATCTCTGCGCCTGCTCCCATGGCCGTGCGCAGCGCGCGCAGATTCCGTTCATCGGTGGCGGTGTCGAACCCGACTTTCACTTTGACGGCGGTGTAACCCTCGGCCAGTTTTTTTTCCGCCAGGCGCTCGGGGCGGTCGGGGCCCAGTCCGCTCGCATAGACGCGAACCGTCGGCTTACCGCCGAGCCAGCGCCAGAGCGGCTCTCCGGCGCGCCGCGCCGCGAGGTCCCACAGTGCGATGTCGATGCCGGCCACCACCTGCGCAAACGGCCCCGGTTCCCCGCTTTGGAGGGCGGGCACACGCGTCGCCGTCTCCAGGTATGCGAACACCTCGCGCGGATGCGCGAACCGGCGGCCGACGATCATCGGCGCGACCACACGCTCGAGCAGCTCCGCGCGGTGCCCCGCTGCGCCAGGCGGATAGTTGCACCAGATCTCGCCCCACCCGAATGCGCCGTCCTCGTCCGTCACCCGCACGAAGAGCGAGGTGCGCGAGGTCAGGGTTCTAAACGAGTTCGTGACCGGATTTTCGATCGGCGCATCGAGAACGAATGCTTCGATACGCGCAGGTCGCAGATCCGCGGTTGTCATTTGATACGTCCTCCGGCAAGGCTCAGTGCGTCCCGCGTGCGCGCGAGCCACACGTCGCCGGCGGATGCCTTGCGGCAGATGAACGCGACAGGCGCGGATTCGACAGGAAGCTCGATCGGCAGGATATGTACCGTACCGGCTTGCTGCGCCACAAGCGCCTCATCGCGTGTTGCGATGGTGACGAGCTGCATTTTTGCGACGAACGCCAGGTTGGCGAATTGCGGCCTGCACTCGAGGACCGGCCGTGGCGGCGGTAAATCAGCGCGGACGAAAAGCTGATCGAGGATCGTGCGCGCCTGGCCGGTCCTGCCGCCGAGCGCCCACGCTTCCCCCGCGAGGTCCTGTAGTGTGAGGCGTTTGCGTCGCGCAAGAGGATGTGACGATCCGACAACCAGACACAGCTCGCCTCCGTAAAGCGGCCACAGGCGCAGCTCCGCGGCGCGCGGCGTGTTCGCCGAGAGTCTGCCGATCGTGCAGTCGATATCGCCCGCCAGCAGCGCATCGACGAGCGCATTCGTCGGCCCCTCGCTCAGGACGAACCGCAGATCGGGATAAGTGGATCTCAGGCGCTCGAGCGCGTGCGGCAGCAGGCGAGTCAGGAACTGAAGATTGGCGCCTATGCGCAGGACCGCCTGCGCAGGCGCGAGCATCTCGTCCTGCGCAGCGCCGAGCTCCCCCAGAACCGGCCGCAACCGTCTCATCAGCGTCGCCACGCGACCGTTTGCCTCCACGCCGCTGCGCGTGCGCGTGAATAAAGGCCCGCCGAACGCGTCCTCCAGTTCCTTCAGCATCTGGCTGACCGCCGACTGTGAAACGTTCAGGTGCTCAGCGGCCTTTCGAACCGTTCCGACTTCGACCAGCAACTCGAGCAGCCGCAGGTGCTTGATCCGCAACCGCTCCACGGATTGCCGCATGCGGCTTACGGCCATGACGACCCTTCGGTTATTGCGTTCACGTGATCGCGAATCGAGACTGTTGCTGAACGTGCGGTATGCAATCATACAGCGGCCGCCACGGCCTCTACATCGATGGGCTCGGGCGGCGGCGAAAAACAGGAGGAGCGATTGGGCATTTGCGGCAGAGCCGTGAGAGCGTGCGCGGCAGCAGGCGTGTTCGCGGTCGCCCCCTGTACCGCGCAGGCGCTCGACGGCTATCCATCGAAGCCGGTGCGGGTCATCGTGCCGAGCGTAGCCGGCGGCGGCCTCGACTCGCTGGCGCGTGTCGTCGCGCAAAGGCTCAACCAAAAGCTCGGCGCGCCGTTCATCGTCGACAATCGGCCCGGCGCGGGCGGCACCATCGGCATCGAGGCCGGCGCACGCGCCGCGGCGGACGGCTACACGCTCGTCATAATCTCCGCGACGCACGCCGCCACCAGCACCCTGCAAGGCAGGCAGGCTTACGACCTGCAGCGCGATTTCGCCCCTGTGATCTGGGCTACGACGCAACCGTATATCGTCAACGTCAACCCGCAGGTGCCCGCACGCTCGATCAGGGAGCTGATCGCCCTGGCGAAAGCGAAGCC
>JAQGMV010000099.1 GCA_028292225.1 Betaproteobacteria bacterium | reverse complement strand
GATAGTGGTGCACGCCGGCTATCACTTCACCAGCGACAAGGACGTGCGCATGAAAGCGGGCCTCGAGCGCCTGAAGCGCATCGCCGACTATGCGGAAAAGAAAAAGGTGCGCCTGCTGCTCGAGAATCTGAACAAGGAGCCCGCAGACGCCGAGGTTCACTACCTCGCACACACGCTCGAGGAGTGGCGCTACTACTGGGGCCTGTTGTCATCGCCCGCGGTGCGGCTCTCCTTCACCGTCAACCATGCGCACCTCGTTCCAGAGGGTGTGCGCGGCTTCGCCGATGCGGTGGATTTCTCGATGGTCGGCGAAGTGCGGGTGGCGGATTGCCACCGCAACGGTCACGAAGTGCATCTCAAGCCCGGCGCCGGGGACCTCGACTTCGGCGAGATGTTCAGGCTCGCCGAAGGCAAAGGCTTCAAAGGCCATTACACCAGCGCGTTCGGAACCCTCGACGACATGCTCGCCGCACGCGACGTGCTCGTCGAGCACGCGCGCGCCGCCGGAGTGAACGTCGACTGACGTCGATCAGGGTGGATTCCGGATCGCGCTATTGCGCGTCCGGAGTGACGGCCCGGATGGCCCCGGTTCAAGTCAAAGGCCGTGGAGCGAGCGCGAGCGAGCCTGAAGGAAAGGAGGTTCAAGGAGGGAAACCTTGGTTTCCCTCTTTGTCGTACACCGCCTCCTCCCGGAGGGAGGGGAACCATGGGTTTCCCTCTGAGGCGTCACCGGCTGCTGAAACGCCGTGCGCAACGCGCTCAGCGTTTCAGCAGCGGGCTCCCATACAGGCCGGTGGGCTTGATCAGCAGTATGAGCAGCATGATCGCAAACGGCGCCATCTGCGCGAGCGGCGCGTAGATGAGCGAGCCGAGCGACATCACCTGGCCTACGAGCAGCGCCGAGACCGCAGTGCCTTTGATGCTGCCCAGGCCGCCGATGATCACCACCATGAACACCAGCGCGATCACTTCGAGCCCCATGCTCGGGTCGACCATGATGAGCGGCGCGTGCAGCCCGCCCGCGAGCCCCGACAGCGTGCCGGCGATGATGAACGTGATCGTGAATAGCCGGTAGACGTTGATCCCGAGGCCTTCGACGTGATCGACGTCCTCGATGCCGGCGCGTATCGCTTTGCCGACGATCGTGCGGTTGAGGAACAGCCAGATCGCGACGTAGACCAGGATCGCAACGACGATCACGATCAGCCGGTAACCCGGAACGAAGGTGCCCAGGATGTCCACCTGGTCGCCGGCCGGCATCGCGACCGGGCGCGGAACGAGCCCCCAGATGGCCTTGATCACGCCGACGCCGCCGATGAGGATGCCGAAGGTCGTGATCATGCTGAAGGCGACGTCGCGATCGTAGATGCGCCTGAAGACGAAGCGCTCGACCGCGAATGCGGTGATCCCCGCGACGACGAGCCCCGCGAGCACGCCGAGCCAGACGCTGCCGGTCCCGACGCTCACGGTATAGGTGAGATAGCCGCCGATCGAGTAATACAGGAGCTGGTCGAGGCTGATGACCCGCATGAGGCCGAAGCACAACGAAAGCCCGATCGCCATCAGGAAGAAGATGCTCCCGATGGACAGGCCGAAGATGATGCCGGACAGGAGCAGTTGAGCGTCCACGGCTAGGCTTGCCTGGAACCTGCTTTGCGGCGGGAGACGATGCGCTTCAGCCACGGCTCGATCGTGCCGACGATCCCTTTCTCGCCCGCGAGCATGATGAAGACGAGCAGGAAGCCGATGAAGAGCTCCCAGTTGCCGATGAGCTTGCTGATCACGTCTTTCATTCCGGTGTACGCGATCGTGCCGACGAGCGGGCCGTACAGGGTTCCCGCGCCGCCGAGTATGGTCACGATGACGGGATCCGCCGCGCGCGCCGGGCTCGTCATGTCCGGGCTGACGAAACCCAGATACACCGCGTAGAGCCCGCCCGCGAGCGCGGTCGTGGTGTTGGCGATTACGAACGCGAGCAGCCTCACCTTGAAGTTGCTGTAGCCGAGGAACTGGAGCTTGTCCTCGTTGATCTTGGTCGCGAGGCAGCACGCGCCGAAGAGCGTATCGTCGAGATACTTGTAGAACGCCCAGACGAAGAACGCGACGAGTGTCGCGAAGATGAAGAACTGGTCGGGGCGCGAGATGTCGAGGACGGGCGTCGACGCGATGTTGGTCAGAAACCACAGGCCATTGTCGCCTTTGGTCACATCCGCGAGCACTTTCTGCATGAGGTAGAACACGATGACCGCGAGCGCGAGATTCACCAGCGCGAAGTAGTCGCTGCGCAACCGCACGAATAGCGGTCCGACGATCGCCGCGGCCACGAAGCCCGCAGCGATCCCGACCAGCAGCCCCACGAACGGATTGGTGCCGAAGTAGAACAGGTAGAACCCCGTGCCGTAGGCGCCGATCGCGAGATACGCGGGCTGGCCGAAGGAGATGAAGCCCACGCGACCGAGCAGGAAGCTGCAGCCGATGGTGTAGATCGAGAAAATCACCACTTCGTTCGCGAACGGGAGGGGCACGACGACGCGCATCAGGGCGAGGAGCCCGAAGGCGATCAGCAGGCCGCGCCACCACTTGAACGCCTCAAACATACTGCTCGCACTCCACGGGCGTGGTCGCACCGGCGCCCGGAAGCTCCGCGACGATGCGGCCTTCCTTCATCGCGTAGATACGGGTCGAGATGGCGCAGACCAGCGGCAGGTTCTGCTCGACGATCGCGAGCGCGGTCTTGCCGGAGAGATCGCGGAACACTTCCTTCAACTGATCGACGATGCCCGGTGCGAGGCCTTCGGTCGGCTCGTCGACCAGCAGCACCCTGGGCTTGCCGAGTATCGCGCGTCCGATCATCAGCATCTGGCGCTCGCCGCCGCTCAAGTGTCCCGCCTTGCGATCCATGAGGACCTTGAGCTTGGGGAAATATCCGGTGACCTGGTCCCAGTCGTAATCCTTGGTCGCGTAGCTTCCGAGCTCGAGGTTTTCACGAACCGTGAGATCGGCGAAGACTTTCTTGTCCTGTGGAACGTATTTCACCCCGCGCCTCGCGATCGCATACGCCGGCAGCCCGACGAGACTCGTCCCGTCGGCGGTGACCGTGCCGGACACAGGCTTCACGAAGCCCGCGATCGTCCGCAGCAGCGTCGTCTTGCCTGCGCCGTTGCGGCCTACGCACGCGACGATCTCGCGATCATCGATTCGGAAATCGACGTCGAAGAGCACGCGCGCCTCTCCGTAGGAGACGTTGAGCTTCTGCGCTTCGAGAAGGTTTACGCCCGGGCTCATTCGTGGCCGCTACGCGCAAGATCGGCCGAGTCCGCGATCTGCCAGTAGCTCCGTCGCACTTCCGGGTGCCGGAGGCATTCGTCGTATCCGCCTTCGGCGATGACGCGCCCTTCGTGCATCACCATCAGGCGCTGCACGAAATCCTTCACCGCCGAGATCTTGTGCTCGACGATGACGATGGTGCGCTGCCCTACTTCCCGGCCGAGGATCTCGAGCACCGCTTTGATCTCGGAGTCGGCGAGGCCCGCGAGCGGCTCGTCGAGCAGGAGCAGCTCGGGCTCGGCGAGCATCGCCATCGCGATCTCGAGCCGGCGCTTCTCCCCCAGGCCCAGGTGCCGCACTTCGCGGTCGCGCTCGTCCTCGAGGTCGAAGCTCAGCAGCGCGCGCAGGACCTGCTCGTCATTGCGATGGCGCTTGCGGGTGCTGAAGAGCAGCCGCAGGAGCGTAGGCTTGGTGTGGGAGCGGAAATACGACAGCACGAGGTTGTCGACGACCGAAAGGTTGTCGAAGGTGGAAGTGAGCTGGAAGGTCCGCGTCATTCCGAGCGCCACGCGCTCCTGCGCGGACACGGCGGTCACGTCGCGGCCCTTGTAGTGGATCGAGCCTTCGTCGGGCCTGAAATAGCCGGTGAGCAGGTTGAAGAACGTCGTCTTGCCCGCGCCGTTCGAGCCGAAGATGCCGAGCACCTCGTGCTCGCGCACCGTGCAGTCGACGTGATCGACCGCGGTCAGCGCGCCGAAGCGCTTGGTGACGCCTTCGGCGCGGAGGATCTCCGTGCTCAATAGCCCAGCGATTTCAGGGACGGCATGACTGATTCCCCGCCCTGCGACCCCATCACAGTGAACAGGTCCCACTCGTGCTTCTGCTCTTTGGGGCCTTTGCCTTTGACGAGGAAAGCCGCGTGCTTGTATTCCGCGGCGTGGTCTTCGCGCCAGTGGGCGGCGCCTTTCACCGTGTTGAACGCGCCCTTATTCGCCATCAGGGCCGCCGAGACTTTCGCCGGATCGAGCGACTTCGACGCTTCGAATCCGCGGAACATTTCCATGTACGCGACATAAGCGATCGTGGCGTAGGCATCGGGCGGTTTGTTGTATTTCGCGCGGAAAAGAGCCGTGAATTCCGCGGCGCTCTTCGCCACTTCCTTGTCCTCGAAACCGGAGAGGTCATAGTAGAAGTAGTGCATCGCGTAAATGCCTTCGAGCGCTTCGGGCGGAAGGCCTTTGGCGACGACGTTGGTCATGAACGCCGGGAAGATCGTCATCTCCTTGCCGAGACCCATCTGGTGCACCTGCTTGAGCAATGCGACCGAGTCTCCCGCGAACTGCGCGGAAATGAAGACGTCGGGCTTGGCGGCGCGTACTTTCTGGAGGATCGTGGTGTAGTCGCTCGTGCCCACCGAGACTTCGTCGTAACCGACGATCTCGGCGCCGGCTTCCTTCGCGGCCTGATAGGCGCCGTCGCGCATGTCCCAGCCCCAGCTATCCGCCCGGGCAAGGAAGAACACGCGTTTCTTGTTGAGCACCTTGGTCGCCGAGCGTCCCGCCATATAACCGACGGTCCACGGGCTGTACGCAGTCGCGAAAGTCGACGGCGCGAGCTTGCCTTTCATGAAGCCCTCTTTCGCCATGACGCACACCGGGAAATAAGGCATCGGCTCTTTCATCACCACCGCATTGAGCGCGTAGGCGAGCGGCGCCCACGTCTGGCCGCCGACGCCTTTCACGCCTTCGGAGACCATGTAGCGGTAGCGGCGCACGCCGACGTCGAGCTTCGCTTCGTCGTCCGCGACGACCCCTTCGACGGTGACTTTGCCCCACGGCATGTTCAGGCCGCCGCGCTTGTTGACGACGTCCACCGCGAGGAGCGCGCCTTCTTTCTGGGTCTCGGCAACTGCGGCGAAGGTTCCGGTCAGAGGCAGCAGGATGCCGACCTTGATGTTTTTGACTTCGGCGGCGAGCGCGGCCGCACTGAGGGTGCACGCGCACGCGAACGTGCAAAAGGCTGACAGCAGCTTACGAAGACGCAGGGCGGTCATGGGACTCCTCCGGTTTTATTCGGATCCCGGCGGACATGCTTGGCGTCCGCGCGTTTTGTACGTAGGCGGTCGATAGTGCCCGCGCGTGCGCAGACGGTCAAGGCGCGCCCGCTCCCCTCGGAGTGTGTGCGGCAGGGTCGGCGACAGGCTAGAATTTCGGCTTTCCGAAAAAGAGCTCGAGATGCCTTCGCAAACCGAACCGACTTCGAACGACGCTCAAGCCGACGCACACCATCCCGCGCCTTACACCAGTCACTTCGTGCAGGCCGGAGCGGTGAAGCTTCATTATCTGGATTACGGCACCGCAGGCCTCCCGGCGATGCTGTGCATCCACGGCGGCGCGGCTCATGCGCACTGGTTCGACTTCATCGCGCCGGGCTTCACCGATGATTACCACGTGCGCTCGCTCGATCTGCGCGGCCACGGCGACAGCGATGCCGTGGAGCCGCCGTCTTACTTCTACAGCGATTATGCCGCGGACGTGAACAAGGCCGTGGAGAAGCTCGACCTGCGCGATTTCGTGCTGATCGGCCACTCGATGGGCGGCATGGTCTCCCTGCTGTATGCCGCGACGTATCCGGGCCGCGCCAAGAGCCTGATCGTCGTCGACACCTCGGTCAACCTGCCGCCGGAGCGCATCGCGAAGCTTCGCGACGTCGGCTCCAAGCCGCCGCGCGACTACGACACCAAGGAAGAGATGGTCTCGCGCTACAAGCTGCGTCCGGGCGAAGCGCTGGCGCCCGAGGCCGTGGTTCGCTACATCGGCTCGCGCAGCGTCAAGCAGGTCGAAGGCGGCAAGTGGCGCTACAAGTTTGACCGCAGCGTGTACGCGACTCGCGAGAGCATGGACGGCAGGCCGCTGTGGGACAAGATCAGGATTCCGGCGCTGCTCGTCAAGGCGGACCACAGCGAGCGCATCTCGCCGGAGCTCTACGCGGACGCCAAAGCGCGCGCACCGCAGGTCGAGCTCGTCGAAGTCTCGAACAGCGACCACCACATCACGCTCGACAACCCGGCGGAGTTCGTGCAGAAAGTGCGCGGGTTTTTGCGCAAAGGGTGACGGGCTGTCGATGAGGGCAAAAATCGTCGCCGGCGTCCTGGGCGTTGCGCTCGCGTTCTCCGGCCCGGCCGGCGCGCAGCTCGTCGGCGTGGTCATCGGCGTCCCTGACGGCGACACGCTCGAGGTGCGCATCGACGAGCACGTGCTCAACATCCATCTGAAGCAGATCGATGCGCCCGAAGTCGGGCAGCCCTACGGCAAACGCGCCCGGGAGTCGCTCGCCGAGCTGTGCGAATCGAAGACCGTCACGCTCGACGAGCTCGGCATCGGCAGGCACCGGCGCATCGTCGGCGAAGCCGAATGCGCCGGCGTGGACGCCGGCGAGGAACAGGTTCGCCGCGGGCTCGCGTGGGCGCTCGAACAGCGCTCCCCGCCGTCAGCTCTGCAGGCGCTGCAAGCCCAGGCACGGGCCGAGCATCGCGGTCTGTGGAGCGAGGCCGCGCCCGTCCCGCCATGGGAATGGTCGGCGATATTCACGCAATAAAACGATCCAAACCGGTCTACCACCAGGAGCGAGGATGAACACGGGCAGAGAAGTCACCAATGACGGTACGGCCGCGTCGCGGGGCATCGTATTCACCGGCTGCAGCGTCACCGAAGCGGCGCACGAGACCCGGCTTGCAGCAGCCGGCGGCGCGGCAGGCGCCGCTGCGACGCCCGCGGCGCGTCGCCGCGAAGTCCTCGTCAAGGGCAAGCGTGTCAAGACCATCGACGTACACGCGCACTGCATCGTTCCCGCGGGGATGAGCGCGCTCGGCATGAACGCCGCGGATCACCATCAGGACGGGATCGTGCTCGTCCCCCAGGAGCGGCTCCGCGCGATGGACGAGCAGGGGATCGACGTCGAGGCGCTCAGCATCAATCCTTTCTGGTACAAAGCGAACCGCGACCAGGCGAGCGAAGTCGTCAGGTTCAACAACGAGGGGCTCGCGGAGCTCTGTGCGTCGGCGCCCGATCGCTTCGTCGCTTTCGCATCGGTCGCGCTGCAATTCCCCGACCTCGCGGTGCAGCAGCTCGAGCACGCGGTCAGGAAGCTCGGGCTTCGCGGCGCCGCGGTCGGCGCGAGCTGCGCGGGAGACGAATTCTCCGATCCGAAGTTTCATCCGTTCTGGGCGAAGTGCGAGGAGCTCGGCATCCTCGTCTTCCTGCACCCCCAGGGCACGCCCGACCTCGCGAGGCGGCTGAAAGGCAACGGCGTGCTCGACAATGTCATCGGCAACCCGCTCGATACGACGATCGCGCTGTCGCACCTCATCTTCGAAGGCACGCTCGACCGCTTCCCCGGTCTGAAGATCTGCTCGGCTCACGGCGGCGGATACATCGCGTCTTACATGGACCGTTCCGATCACGGCTGCGTCACGTTCCCCGACCGTTGCACCCGCACGCTGAAGAAAAAGCCGACCGAATACCTGAAGCAGATGTATTACGACGCGCTCATCTTCACGCCCGAAGCACTGCGGCACCTCGCCGCGAACGTGGGCTCGAGCCAGATCATGATGGGAACCGACTACCCGTACCCGTGGGATGACAAGACGGTCGATCACATCATGAATACGCCGGGCTTCACCGACGAGGAGAAGATCGCGATGCTCGGAGGAACTGCGGCGAAGCTGCTCGGAATCAACTGATCCGAGGCAGCTCGCTGGGCCGGAAATCGGGGTCTGTCCCCGATTTCCGGGTTGCAGTTCAGGACGCGATGCAGCTCGTCAGGCCGAGCGCATTACTTCTTGCGCGCTCCGCGCAATCCCAGCAGCTTTGCGGCATTCCCGCCGAGGATCGCGTCCTTCTGCTTGCGGCTCAGCGATCCGTTGCCTTCGACGAAATCGACGGGCTTGTAATAGCCCATGTCGTAGGGGTAATCGGTGCCGATGACCACATGGTCGGCGCCCCAGACGTTGACCAGGTGCTCGAGCTGTTTCGGGTCGAACACCATCGTGTCGTAGTAGATCTTCTTCATGTAATACGACGGCGGGCGCGAGATGAAGTCGTGGCACTCGGGCCGCACCTTGTAGCCGTGGTCCATGCGTGCGGCGTAGTGGCCCATGTACCCGCCGCCGTGCGCGGCGACGATCTTGAGCTTCGGATAGCGCTCCAAGACCCCGCCGAAGACGATGTGCGCAAGCGCGACGGTGGTGTCGAGCGGGTTGCCGATGATGTTGGTCAGGAAATGTTGTGTCAGGCGGCTCGGATCGGTGAAGCCGATCGGGTGCAGGAAGACCACCGCGCCGAGGTCCTCCGCTTTGCGCCAGAAGCGCTCGTAGCGCTTGTCCGCGATCTCGACGCCGGCGACGTTCGTGCCGATCTCGATCCCGCGAAAGCCGAGCTTCTTCATGCAGTATTCGAGCTCCGAGACCGCGGCTTTCGGGTCCTGCATCGGCAGCGTGCCGAGGGCCACGAAGCGGTCGGGGTTGGAGCCGGCGACTTCGGCTAGGCGCTCGTTGATTGCACGCGAAGTCCGGCGTCCCAGCTCGGCGTCGATGCCGTAGTAGTACTGAAGCGGCGACGTGGAGATCGCCTGCACGTCGATACCCATCTTGTCCATGTCCTACAGGCGCTGGTCGATCGACGTGAGCTTCCTGTCGAGATCGGCGCGGAGCTTGCGCTGGTGCTCTTCAGTGCGCTTGTTGCCGTAGCGTGCGAGCGCGTCGCCATGCTTCTCTGATTTCGCCAGCTCGTCCGCCGCCGGCGTATGGACGTGGCAGTGCAGGTCGACGGCAAGGCTCGTGTTGTTGCGCTTGATGACTTTGCGGTCTGTGCCGCGGGTGGCTGCGCAAGTGCGCGGCCCACAGGTAAACAGCATGCGTGCTCCTCCCTTGTTGAAGCGCGATAGTAGCAACAATCACGCAGCGAACCCGCCGGCCTTCAGGGCTCGCGGTCCGAGCGGCGGCGTGCCGAGCCGTGTATTCTCACGATCACGGAGCGACCTCGCTCGGGCAACGGAGGAGTGGATCGATGATCGAAGGCAGACAGGAAGTGAATAACGCCGCCGGCACGCCGGCCATCGTCTTTACCGACTGCAACATGCTGGACGCCGCAGCGGAGCAGCAGGCGATGGCTGCAGCAGGCAGTGCAGACGGCGCAGCCGCCGCGGCCCAGCCCGCGACGAAGCGCCGCGAAGTCTCGGTCGGCGGCAAGCGCGTGAAGACGATCGACGTGCACGCGCACTGCGTCATTCCCGAAGCGCTCGCGCTCCAGGGCAAGAGGATCGAAGACCAGCGCGGACCCGGCATCGGAGAAGTCGGTGCGCGACGCATCGCCGAAATGGATGAGCAGGGCATCGACATCGAAGCGCTCAGCATCAACCCGCACTGGTACAAAACGGAGCGCGATCTCGCCGCGGAAATCGTGAGGATCAACAACGAGCGCCTGGCCGAATACTGCGCGACCTATCCCGAGCGCTTCGTCGCATTCGCATCGGTTGCGCTGCAGTTTCCCGAGCTCGCGGTCGAGCAGCTCGAGCACGCGGTGAAGAAGCAGGGCCTGCGCGGCGCGGCGGTCGGCGCGAGCTGTGCCGGCGATGAATTCTCCGATCCGAAGTTTCATCCCTTCTGGGCGAAGTGCCAGGAGCTCGGCGTCCTGGTCTTCATCCATCCCCAGAGCACGCCCGAGCTCAACAAGCGCTTCAAAGGCAACGGCTGGCTCTCGAACACGATCGGCAATCCGCTCGACACCACGATCTGTCTTTCACACCTGATCTTCGACGGTACGCTCGACCGCTTCCCGAAGCTCAAGATCTGCTCCGCGCACGGCGGCGGTTATCTGCCTTCGTATGCGCCGCGCTCGGACAACGCGTGCCGCGTCGGCCCCGAGATGTGCAATCCGGCGATCGGGCTGAAGAAAAAGCCGACCGAATACTTACGCGACATGTACTTCGACACCCTGGTGTTCACGTCGGAAGCGCTGCGCCATCTCGCGGCGGAAGTCGGCACGAGCCAGCTCGTCGTCGGCACCGACCACCCGATCCCGTGGAACCAGAATCCGGTCGATCACATCATGAATACGCCGGGGTTCACGGATGAGGAGCGGATTGCGATGCTCGGCGGGACTGCGGCGAAGCTTCTTGGCATCAGTTGATGGCTAGCGGCTTCGCCGCGCGAGATCGTCAGCCGGGTCAAGGCGGAGGTCGTTCGTATCGGGCAGCTGCCTGCGACCCGCGAGCGTCTGTCGGCAATCGGTCTGGAAGTGGCCGGCAGCTCACCGGATGTTTTCGCTGCGCTGATACGCAAAGACATCGCTCGTCCGGGCAAGGTCATGCGCGACACGGGCATACGCGCGGACTAAGCGGTCGCCACGCAGCGGCTCGTGATCGTTCCGGCGCGCGGGTCGATGTAGTATCCTCGACCTCACTCAGCGTTCACGGCGAGCCCGCTTAAGATGGGCAGTCGTTCCCCGCAACGATAAGGTGCCGGATGCGAAGAATCGCGTCATGGGTTCCATTCTGTCTCGTGTCGCTGGCCGCCTGCAGTCCGCCGTCGGCGCCGCCTGCGTCCGCTCCCGTCACGGCGGCCGCTCCCGTGCTCAATCTGAAGCAGGTCATGGAATGGGTGATCGATCCCGCCGCGGACGTCATCTGGGATTCGGTCAAGAGCGTCAGCACCGAAGCCGGCACGAAAGAGATCGCCCCGCAGAATGACGAGCAGTGGGCTGCGGTGCGTAATGCGGCAGCGACGCTGATCGAAGCACGCAATCTCCTGATGGTCTCCGCCCGCGCCCGCGACGACAAGGGGTGGGCTGCAGCGGCGCGCGATCTCGAGAAGACCGCGGGAGGCGCGCTCAAGGCAGCCGAAGCGAAGGACAAGGAGGCGTTGTTCGCCGCGGGCGGCGAGATCTACGTCGTGTGCAAAGGCTGCCACGTCGAATACGCGAAGCACCTGAGCTCGTCGCTGCGCTCGCGCGGTCCCGAGCTCGCATCGGCGCGGACTTACGGATCGCACGCGTCGCAATGAGAACCAAGACCCTCGATCAGCTCTGCGCGTGGCTCGAGCGCACGCCGATGAACGAGGCGATCCAGACCGTGCACTGGATCGTCCCGGCCGTGCAGACCGTCCACATACTCGCAATCGCCGCGGTCATGTCTTCGATGCTGATGATCAATCTGCGGCTGGTCGGCGCCATCGGACGCGATCAGCCGCTGCGGCCTTATTCAGCGCGCTTTCTGCCGGTGATCTGGTGGGCCTTGCCGGTGCTCCTGGCGACAGGGATCGTGATGATCGTCGGCGAGCCCGTGCGCTCCCTCGAGAACACGGTGTTCCAGGTGAAGATGCTGCTGGTGATCTCGGCGATGGCGATCACGCTGCTCTACCAGGTTCCGCTGAACCGCGAACCCGCTTACTGGACGCTCACCGGAGTGCGGCGCGCCGCGTCGGTTGCGCTTGCGCTCGTGTCGATGACGATATGGATCGCCATCGTTTTCGCGGGGCGCTGGATCGCCTACATCTGAAGGGAATGAATGAACGTCGACTCGCTGCTGCGTGCGCTCGAAGGCACTTCTCTCGCACAGGCCATCGCCGAGAGCGAAACCCTCTTCCCCTGGATCGAGGGCCTGCACGTGCTCGCGATCACGCTCGTCGTCGGCTCGATCGCAATCGTCGATCTGCGGCTGATCGGATTCGCTTCACGCGCCCACGCGGTCACGCGTCTCACCAAAGACGTGCTGCCGTGCACCTGGGCCGCATTTCTGGTCGCTGCGCTCTCCGGCGGCCTGCTCTTCATGTCCAAGGCGATGACTTACGGGCATAACTTCTACTTCCAGGGAAAGCTCGTCCTGCTCGTGCTCGCGGGAATGAACATGGTCGTTTTCCAGGTGCTCGTGAATCGAGACGTCGAGCGCTGGGGGAGCACGCCGCACACGACACCGCTGCCCGCGAAAGTCGCGGGGGCGTTGTCGCTGTGCCTGTGGGTCGCGGTGGTCGCATTCGGGCGCTGGATCGGTTTCACCCTGCACCCGACGCTAGGCGCCAGTTGATGCATCAAGTGAACGCACTTCGAAAGGGGAACCCATGAGATCGTGTATGCACGCAATACTGCTCGTCGCGCTGGCGCTCGCCGCGCTCGCAAGCGAGGCCGCGCAGCCGAAGGAAAAGCCGGTGATCAACCCGCCGCCCACGCCGAAAGACTGGG
>JAQGMV010000078.1 GCA_028292225.1 Betaproteobacteria bacterium | reverse complement strand
CGCGGTGCTGCTGGTGCCGCTGTTCCAGCGCTTCAAGCTCGGCGCGGTTCTCGGCTATCTCGCGGCCGGCATGCTGCTCGGCCCGTGGGGATTCGGCGTCGTGCCCGATGCGGAAAACACCCTGAGCTTTGCCGAGTTCGGCATTGCGCTCCTGCTCTTCCTGGTCGGGCTCGAGCTCGAGCCGGCGCGCTTGTGGAGCATGCGCCGCCTGGTCTTCGGCCTCGGCGGGGCGCAGGTCGGCTTGACGGCACTGGTGCTGGGGTTGGCCAGCGTGTGGCTCGGCCTTGCGTGGCAGGCGGCGCTCGTGGCGGGTTTCGGGATGGCGATGTCCTCCACCGCGCTCGTGCTCACGGCGCTGGCCGAGCGCGGGCAGCTCGGCTCGAACCACGGTCGCGAGGCGTTCGCTGTGCTGCTCTTTCAGGACATCGTGGTCATCCCGCTCCTCGCGCTGCTCCCGCTGCTCGCCTACGCGTCGATGAAGGACGCGGTGAGCTGGACCGTGGCCGCGAAAGCGGTCGCGGCGATCGCGGTCTTCATCGTAGCGGGACGCGTTCTCGTGCGACCCGCTTTGAAGTTCATTGCCAGGCACAGCACTTCGGAGGTTTTCACCGCGGCAGCGCTGCTGCTCGTCGTCGGGGCGGCGGTGATCATGGAGCGGCTCGGCATCTCGATGTCGCTCGGCGCTTTTCTCGCAGGGCTGCTGCTCGCCGATTCCGAGTTTCGCCACGAGCTCGAAGCCGACATCGAGCCTTTCAAGGGTCTTCTGCTCGGTCTGTTTTTCATGACCGTCGGCATGACCGCGAACCTGACGCTCGCTCGCGAAATGCCGCTGGTGCTGCTAGGCCTCGCGGTGGCGCTCATGGCGGTCAAATTCGCGGTGGTCTACGCGATCACGCGTGCCGCGCGACTGCCCGACGGCGAAGGTCAGCGGCTCGCCGTCGCGCTCGCGCAGGGCGGAGAATTCGCGTTCGTGCTGTTCGGCGCCGCAGCCGCGGTCGGGATACTCGACGATCCGACTCGCGAGCGGCTGGTGCTCGTGGTGACGATCTCGATGGTGCTCGCGGTGCCTGTGATGGGCCTGCACGAGCGCATCCTCGCGAGGTGGACTGCGCGTCAGGTGTCGAGGGAGTACGACACCATCGACGCCGCACCCGCGCCGGTGATCATCGCCGGTTTCGGCCGCTTCGGCCAGATCGTCTCGCGCGTGCTGCGCATGGCGGACATTCCTTTCACCGCGCTCGATGCGAGCTACGCCCAGGTCGATTTCGTTCGCCGCTTCGGCAATCGCATCTATTACGGTGACGCTTCACGGCTCGAGCTGCTGCACGCAGCAAAAGCGGGCGACGCCAAGCTTTTCGTGCTCGCGATCGACGACGTAGAAGCGTCCGTCAAAACGGCGAGCATGGTACGCAAACATTTTCCGCAGCTCGAGATCGTCGCCCGCGCCCGCAATCGCGTTCACTACTTCAGGCTGCGCGACCTGGGCATAACCCGCATCTATCGAGAGACCTTCCCGGCCAGCCTGGAGGCCGCACACGCCTCGCTGCTCAACCTGGGCTTCGAGGAGGGTGCCGCGGCGCAGGCGGTCGCGATCTTCAAGGAGCACGACGAAGCGCAGCTCGAAGCGCAGTACGCGGTGCATCATGACGAAGCCCAGCTCGTGCAGACGGCGCGCCAGGCTGCCGACCAGCTGCGTGAGCTGTTCGAGACCGACGTTGCGCGCCGCGCCGGCAAAAAAGACGACGACGACAGACGCCAGACTTCCGAAGAGCGGCGGCAGACGACCGACGCAAACCGAGACCTTTTATAGATGAGCGCCCCAATGGAAAACAGACTGGCCCAGACCCGCGTTCCCATCGACGCGCTGCTCGCACGCCGGTGGAGCCCCCGTGCGTTCGATTCGGGCCGCGCGGTCAGCCGCGAGCAGCTCGCGGCACTCCTCGAAGCGGCGCGCTGGGCGCCTTCATGCAACGGTGACGAGCCATGGTGTTATCTCGTGTGGGACCGCGGGCGCGACGCGCAAGGCTGGCAGAAAGCGTTCGAGTGCCTGTCGGAAAACAACCGCAAGTGGTGCAAAAACGTGCCGGTGCTGATGCTCTCGTGCGCGGGCAGCATTTTCGGGCACAGCGGCAAACCGAACCGGTTCGCGCAGCACGATACGGGAATGGCCGATCTCTCGATCGCGCTTCAGGCGACCACGCTGGGCCTCATCGTGCACCAGATGGGCGGCTACGATGCGGCGAAGGCCCGCGCGGCGTTCGATGTCCCCGAGGAATACACGCCGATGGCGATGATCGCGGTGGGGTACGAGGCGTCACCCGACGTCCTCGACGACGAGACGAAGCAGAAGGAGCTCAAAGCGCGATCGCGCAAACCGCTCGAAACCCGTTTCTTCGAGGGGGCATGGGGGAAGGCGGTCGAGCTTTAAGAAGCCGACCGTATAGCGCGCAGGCGGTGCACAGTTTCATGTACATTCCGGGCATCAACAGCGTTTCCAGAACCCCATCATGACAACCCAAACCTGGTACGTACGTCCCAACCGCGTCCTGCTCGTCAACCTGCGCGAAGGCGACGAGCCGAAGATCGACGCGCGGCAACTGGTGCAGGACGTGAAAAGCTTTGGCGCGACCGCTTTCTGCATCAACGGCGGCGGCATCGTCGCGTTCTATCAGACCCGCATAGCCGGACATCGCATCAGCAGCGGGCTCGGCTCGCGCGATCTGCTCGCCGAGGTCGTACCCATCGCACATGCGCAGGGCCTGCATGTCCTCGCGCGCATCGATCCGAGCTGTGCGCCGAAAAGTCTCGCCGCGGAGCACCCCGAGTGGTTCAGCCGGGACCGCGAGGGCAATTTCTGCGAGGTCTCCGAGCACTACGTGACGTGCCCCAACGCCGCGTACTACCACGAGCGCATTCCGGCGGTCGTGCGCGAGATGCTCACCCGGTACGACGCCGACGGCATCTGGAACAACCAGGGCAAGTTCGCGGCGTGGGACACCGGGCCGTGTTACTGCGGCACGTGCCGTACACTCTTTCGCGAGGATTCCGGCAGCGACATTCCCGCGGCGGAGGACTGGTCCGACCCGGTCTGGCGACGCTTCAACCAGTGGCGTTACGAGCGCATCACCGCGTGGGTGAAGCGGATGCACACCGAGATACACGAAGCGAAGCCCGAGGCGATCTTCATTGCCGCAGTTCAGCTCATGGAATCGCTGGATACGATCAGGCCGGGCGGCTGGGACATCGATTACTGGGTCCCTTACCAGGACGTGCTTGCTTTCGAGTGCCAGCGCCGGAATACCGCGCCGTGGTGGCCGGGGATCCAGGCGAAATACCTGTCGACGCTCGCGCCGGACAAGCCGCGCTGGATGACCGCGAGTTACTTCTACCCGTGGTGGCGGCTCTATGCGTCGCCCGAAGCGGAGAACCGCCCGTGGATCGCGCAGCAGTTCGCCAACGGCGTGAACACCTGGCTGCACATCAACGGCGGTTACTCGGACCTCTTCGACCGCCGAGGCCTCGCGCCGATGCGGGAGGTCATGAACCGGCTCGCAAGCTGGGAGCCGTACTTCGAAGGCGCGGTGTCCGGTGCCCGCGTCGCGATCGTTTTTTCGCGTCATACCCAGGACAACTACGGCGGCGCGGACCCTGCCGCGCGCTACCTCGATTTCATCCGCGGCTGGTATTGCGCGCTGCAGGAAGCGCACATTCCTTTCGACGTGATTTCCGACAAGGTGCTCGACGCCGGACGCCTGGCGCGATATCGCACCGTGGTGCTGTCGAATCTCGCGTGCGTGTCGGACGAAACGGCTGCCGCGATCGAAGCGTTTGCAGCGGCAGGAGGCGGTGTTGTCGCGAGCTTCGACGCAGGCACGCGGGATCTCGAGGGCAACGAGCGGCGCGATGCCGTGCTGCGCGGCGTGGTGGGCGGGCAGCGGATCGGGCGGCGAGTAGGCCTGAAGTCGTCCTACGCGAAAATAGAAGACCCACATGACCCGCTGCTGCTCGGCGTGGGCGACACCGATCTCATTCCGAACGAAGGCGCGCTGGTCGAGGTCACACCCGACCGCAAGCGCACGGTGCCGCTCACGCTGATCCCGCCGGTCATAGCCCACTCGGGCGCGACGATCAGCATCCCGGAATACAGCGCGATCAAGGAAACCACCGACATCCCTGTGGTCACGCGCGGGGAGCACGGCAAAGGACGTGTGGTGTACTTCTGCAATCAGATGGAGTCGCTGTTCTACCACTACGGCTTTCCCGATCTCGGCCGTGTGCTCGCGAACGCGGTGCAGTGGACGCTCAATGAAGCTCCGGTGCTCGAAGTGGACGCGCCCGACTACGTCGAAGCCACGCTGATGGTGCAGCCGGGCCGCAAGCTCGTGCACCTCGTCGTGTTTGCGCTCGGCAAGCCGGTCAACACCGGCTGGCGGCACATCGGCCGCAATCTCATCCCTGCGGCCAATGTCACGGTGAGGATCGCGCTGGGCGACGGCGAGAGCGTGCGCGAGGTCCGCCTTGCGGGCACCGGGTCGACGCTGCCTTTCCAGGGCACGAACGGTATTGCCGAAGTCGTCGTGCCGCGCGTGAGCGATCACGAGATCGTCATTTTCGAAATGCATTAGCTGGAGCGTCGTACATGTCTCGATTCACAACTTCGATTTCATCCGTGCTTTTCGGCGCTGTGCTGGCCGGCGGCGCCACTTTGGGGGCGGCAGCCGACAAAGCGCCCGCGTATCCGACCAAGCCGGTGCGTCTCATCGTGCCGCTCACCGCGGGCGGCCCCACCGACATCCTCGCGCGCATCGTCGCGATTCCGCTCGGCGAGCCGCTTGGGCAGCAGGTCCTCGTCGACAACCGGCCAGGCGCAGGCGGCAATATCGGAGCGGACATCGCGGCCAAATCACCTCCCGACGGTTACACCCTCTTCATGGGCACGTCGGGTCCGCTCGCGATCAATTCGAGCCTCTACCCGAAGCTGCCTTTCGATCCCATCCGCGATTTCGCGCCGATCATCCTCGTCGCATCGGCGCCTTTCGTCGTGATCGTGAATCCGTCGGTCGCCGCGAACAACATGAAGGAGCTGATCGCGCTCGCGAAGGCGAAGCCCGGGCAGCTCAACTACGGTTCGGTTCCCGGCAGCGCTTCGCACCTGTCGACCGAGCTTTTCAAGCTCATGTCCGGCGTGAATATCGTGCACATTCCCTACAAGGGCGCGGTGACCGCGACGACGGATGTCATCGCAGGACAGATCCACCTGAGCTTCGCCTCGACGCCGGGCTCGATGCCGGTAGTCAGGTCGGGCAAGGTGAAAGCGCTGGCGGTGACGAGTGCGAAGCGCATCGCCAAGCTTCCCGATGTGCCGACGATCGCCGAGTCGGCGCTTCCCGGTTACGAAGGCAGCGTCTGGTACGGCGTCGTCGCCCCCGCCGGAACGCCGCGGGAGATTCAGCAGCGGCTCAATAAGGAGATCGCCCACATCGTTGCGCAACCCATGAACAAGGACCGCATGATCGCGAGCGATTTCGAGCCGACGACTTCCACCGCCGAGCAGTTTGCCGCGTTCATCAGGAGCGAGACCACGAAGTGGGCGAAAGTGGTGAAAGCGTCAGGCGCGAAGCCTGAATGAAGCGATACCGGTAGCGCAGGCGCCCCGCCTGCAGCGGGTTCAACGGCGGACTGCAGGCGAGGGCGCCTGCGCTACAAAGATTGACCCTGGTTTCCCTCTTTGGCGTTCACCGCCTGCACCGGCAGGGCGCCGCAACTCAGATCGAGCTGCGCAACCAGCGGCAGGTGATCCGACGCGATCTTCGCCAGCGGCGTCGAGTGTACGTGCATGTCGCGGAGCAACCCCCGCGGCTTCACCCACATGCGGTCGAGCGCGAAGACGGGCAGGCGCGCGGGAAAGGTGGGGGGAGACGGGGTCTGCTCGAAATGTTTGTGCATCCAGCGCAGCGGCCGGCCCCACAGAAACCATTCGTTGATGTCACCCATGAGGATGGTCGGCAGCGGACGATCGCTCTCGAGCGCCTGCAGCAGCCGCTGGATCTGCTCGCGGCGCTCGGATGGCCTCAACCCCAGGTGCGTCGCGAGCACGCGCATCGGCGTACCTCCGCATTCGAGCTCGACGTCGATCGCGCCGCGCGGCTCGCAGCGCTCGACGCACAGGTTGAGCCGCTGCACCGAAAGGACCTTGAAGCGCGTCAGCAGGCCGTTCCCGTAATCGGCGCCGTTTCGCAGCAGCGTAGGCCCTGCGATCGCCTCGAAACCGGTCTCCTGCTTCAGATACCCGAGCATGTCGAAGCCGGTCGAGCGCGACTCGACTTCCTGCAGCGCAATGATGTCGGCGTCGAGCTCGCGGAGCACCTCCGCAATGCGTTTCGGGACGAAATGCCCGTCGCGGCCGACGCCGCCGTGGGTGTTGTACGAGACGATGCGGATGCCGTCGCTCGCCACTTCAGATCCTTTCCGCCGCGGGCATCACGGCCGGCCGCGCGAAGCGCCGGTTGACGTACAGCGCGGCCGCGACGACTCCTGCGGCGAGCAATGCGACCGCGGCAAACGTTCCGAAGCCGGGATCGGTGACCGCCTTGGTCACGCGGTCGACGAAGATGACGGTGATCGCAATGCCGGGCGCCATGCCGAGCGCGGTGCCGAGCAGGAAATCGCGCAGGCGTATATGCGACGCGCCGATCACGACGTTGACGACCGAGTACGGCGCGATCGGCAGCAGGCGTATCACTGCGATCGCGAACACGCCTTTGCGCGCGAGTCGCTTCGTGATGCGATTCAGGCCGTGCCCTGCGAGGTGCCGCACCGCGTTACGACCGAGGTGTGCGCCGATCCAGTACGTCACGGCGGCACTGAGCAGCGCCCCCGCCAGCGCATAGACCCCGCCGAGCAGCGGTCCGAAAACGATACCGGTTGCGATGATGAGCGCAGTCACGGGGACTACCAGCAGGCCCGCGACGACGTAGCCTGCAAGCACCGCAAGCGGCGCGATCGGCGAATCCTGCAGCGCATGCGCCATGCGAACGAGCGAGTCGATCGCGATCCACTCGCGCAGCGGCGTCCAGCGCCACACCGCCGCGATCACTGCGAGCGCAACGAAAGTGATCGCAATGCGCGCGACGCGGCCGGCAACCGGTTTGCGAGCGGTCGCGGGTACGAATTCCTTCACGAGCTCGTCGGGATTCACGGGCCGCTCCGGGTCGACCACGGCGCTGGCGGGCACGAGCGCGTCGATCTCGGGGGCGACATCCGGGTTGATCGGCTCGAGCGTGCGCTCGCCCGGCCGCCTCAATGCTTCGACCGCCGTGATCAGGCGTCCGCCGCGACGCGCGGTTTCGGCGGCGACGGTTTCCGGTGAGGTTCCAAGGTGCTCGCCGAGCAGTCGATTCCGAAGCCCCGCAATCGCTTTCTCGATGCGTTCGTCGCCGCGCGCTTCGATCGCGATGTTGCATTCGGTGTCGAAGCCCATCGAGCGGTTGCTGAAGTTTGCCGAGCCGACGCTGCACAGCGCGTCGTCGACGATGAGCACTTTGCTGTGCACGTTGAGCACGTTCGGTAACTGGAGCGCCGGCACGTGCGGATAGTAGAGGCCGTAATGGCCGCCGACGTCCGCAGCCTGAAGCTGCTTGTGAAGCCTGGAGCGCAGCACGCCCATGGTGCGTTCTTCGAGCCAGCCTTCCTCTGAGCGCCTGGAGACGACGAGGATGTCGGCCGAATCCTGCTCGCGCAGGCGCGCTGCGAGCGCGGCGCCGACGACGCTCGAGCTGAAATACTGGTTCTCGAGATACATCGAGCGCCTCGCCGCACCGATCGCATCGACGTAGAGGTGACGGATCTCCTCGATCGCGCGGCCGGTGACATAACCCGGATCGGTGCGCGCGATCGCGACGTCGACGTCGGTGAGATCGGGTTGAAGACCCGGCGGCCACGGATCGTTGGCCGGCGACTCATCGACCGGCCGGGGCTTGCGTCCCGTTGCGCGATGCCAGCGGTCGCGCGCGAGCTCGCCGAGCGCGCGCGCAGGGCCGCCGTCGACGATCGCCTGTACGTCGTGGTACGGCCGGTAGGGCTTGCCGTCGGGATCGCAGCGCCCGGTGTTGTCGCAACTGTGCTCGGGGGTGTCCCATCGGCAATGCGTGAGATCGAGACCTCCGACGAAAGCGACGGCGTCGTCCACGACGACGATCTTCTGATGGTGCGAGGCGCCGGTCGGATGCTTGTCGTCGAGGCGAAACGACAGGCGCCGATGCGTGCGCCAGTCGAGCTTGTAGATCGGCATCCACTCGCGGTCCATCGCGAACACCATCGCGAAATCCCACGAGAGCACGTACATCCGGAGATGGGGCCGGCGCTTCACGACTTCGTTCAGGAAATCGCCGAGCTCCTCCGGCAGGCCGTCGTTCGCCCCGTCAGGCACGAGGCGGATACGGCTGTCGATGTCCCAGCCGACGATGAACACGCTGCGCTGCGCCTGCGCGATCGCCGCGCGCACTGCTTTGAAATAATCCGCGCCGTCGACCAGAAAGCCGAGGCGGTTCGCGCGTTCGATGCGCCAGCAATTGCGCCCGGGCACGAGCAGGCCTTTGCCCTCAGCGCCGGTTGATTTGGATTTCATGAGCCCTTAGACAGCCCGGCTCCACGGGCCGGTTTGGGACGTTAGGGCAAACGTTATGCCTGCGCCGCCTGTACACGTCTCGGAAGGAAACCGATGGTCTTAGGAAACGAGGTGCGGAGGGAAACCCGGGTTTCCTTCCGCGTCGTTCACCGCCCGCAGGGGTCGCATGGTGACCCCTCAGGGGGAGGGCGGTTTTACCGCAGGGGCAGAGAGAACGCCACGTCGTGATCGAGGCACGGCAGCATGCCGCGCACCTTGTCCACGCGTCGGGGGTCGATGTCCGCGTAGACGATGCCCGGCGCTTCGCCGCCGTCCGCGAGGATTTTTCCCCACGGATCGACCACGAGGCTGTGGCCGTAAGTCGAGCGATTGCCCGGATGCTCGCCGCACATGGCCGGCGCGAAAACGAAACACGCGTTCTCGATCGCGCGCGCCTGTATGAGCGGGTGCCAGTGGTCCTTGCCGGTCGCACGCTGGAAGGACGAAGGGATCGTCAGGTAGCGCGCACCGGCCTTCGCGAGGCTGCGGTAAAGCTGCGGGAAGCGCAGGTCGTAGCAGACCGTCAGGCCCACCGTGCCCCACGGCGTGTCCCCGGTGACCGCACGTGCTCCCGGGCAGTACGCCGACGACTCCCTGATCACCTTGCCGTCGGGGAGCGTCGCATCGAACATGTGGATCTTGTCGTAAGTCGCTTTGACGCTGCCGTCGGCGGCGATGAGGAAGGAACGGTTGGCGATGCGGTCGCCTTCGGTCTTGAGCGTGAGCGAGCCGACCAGCAGCCAGATCGACAGCTCTTTTGCGAGCGACCGCAGCTCGGGCAGGGCAGGGCTGCCGTCGGGCGCGAGCGCGCGCTCGCGCATCGTGCGCCCGCTGCCGTCCATCATCAGCGTGTATTCGGGAGTGAGCACGAAGCTCGCGCCGTTGCGCGCGGCTTCGCGAGTCATCGTGCTGACGGTGTCGAGGTTTGCAGCGAGGTCGTTGCCGGTCTGCGTCTGCAGCAGGGCGACCTTGAACGGGTCGGACATGAATGGGTCACACGTGTCGGTGGGAGGCGGTCATTCTACCGACACTTGAATGACGTAAGCGGTAAACGGTAAACCGTTCGTATGCTGCCGTTGCCGCTTACGCCCTACCGTTCACCGCACTTAAACCAGGACGTCCTGCTGCCGATTCGCGAGCGTGCCCTTGGCGATGTCGCTCGGCGCTTCCTCGTTCGGGAAGTTGAACTCGAGCACCGTGCCGATCGGGTCCTTGAGGAAAACCTGAAAACCCGCGTTCGGCACGTTCTGCGCCTCGAACGGCAGACCGAGCTTTTGCACGCGATCGCGAAACTCGGTGGCGCCGGTCATGCCGAACGCGATGTGGTCGACGCTGCCGTGGTGTTTCTCGTGCAGGAAGCCGTCGGGGCACCGCGCGCTTACGTGGATGAGCGGATGGTTGTCGTGCCAGAGCCAGATTCCCGGGTTCGGAAAGTTCGGCCGGTCGCCTTTCTTCAGGCCCATGAGCTCGCCGTAGAACTTTTCGATCGCCGGCAGATCGCTGATCGCGCAGCGGATGTTGAGGTGGTGCACGCCGTTCAGTTTCATGGTTCCTCCGTGGTGATTGTTAAACGTCGACGGGCGTTGCGAGCCCCGAGCGGTGTCCCTGGATCTCGCGAGCGGGCTTCTCGCCGCGCAGGCTCCGGCCGGTCGGCGTCCAGGTGCAGACCGGCGCGCCTTCGACCCATACGGTTTTATATTCGCCCGGCACGAAAAATTCGACGAAGACCATGTCTTCCTCGCCTTCGCTGTGCAGGTAGTGCCGCTCGCGCTCGCCGTAATAGATGAGGTCGCCCTTGCGAACCGGAATCGGGCTCTCGTTCGCGTAGGCGGTGCCGCGGCCCTGGAGCACGTACATGAAATGCTCGGCGCCTTCGTGGTGGTGGTTGGAGGCTCGGGTCCCGGGAGGATAGATGATCATCTCGCCCTTGATCGCGCGAGTGCCGAAAAGCCGGGGCGTGACGACGTATATGCGCTTGCGCGCATCGTGCTCCGAATCGAGCACCGGCTCGCCCATCCAGTCGACGACGCGAAGCGCTAGCGCGACGGTGCCGAACGCGGGGTCGAAGCGTTGTGCCTGCGGGAGCTCGGCATAGAGCAGTGCGGCAGCCGAAGACGCGGTGAGCGTGCCGCTGAATCCCGGCGGCAGGAACACGATATGCGAGCGGCCGATCTCGACGCTTCCTCCGGCATGGCGCAGCACCGCCTCGCCTTCGAGCATCTGAAACCACGCGAGGTCGTCCGGCGAGACCTCCAGCTCGAACGATGCGCGCGACGCGACCTCGATGCGATCGAGGAAAATCTTCGTCCCCGGCACCCGGGCCTGGGTCAGCAGACGCCTGCGCGCGACACCGGGCGAAAGCGGCTGCGGCTCTACGGTGCTCTCATTGATCGTGATGGCCATCGGTTCTCCTCCGTGGGGCTCGCGAACACTGTAACCGCTGTAGGCGCCGCAGCGCAAACGCGTTGTTCGCGCCGCCCACACCGTCTACCATACGCCGCGCGTGCCGTATTCGGCGCCACGCCGAGCACGCCTCGCGCGAATCCCCAGGAGAAAACATGTCGGCGGCAGGTCATATCGATCCTTCGAACAAGAAAGTCGCACTGCTCATCGCGATCCTCGCGCTGCTCCTCGCGTTTTCGGAGACCCTCGGCAAAGCTGCACAGACCGAAGGCCTGAGCAAAAACATCGAGGCGTCGAACCTGTGGTCGTTCTTCCAGGCTAAAACGATACGCATGACGACGCTGCGCACGGCCGCCGAAACGCTGGAGCTCCAGCTCGCTTCCGCGAGCGGTGAGGCGAAGCAGGCGCTTGCAAAGCGCATCGAGGACTGGAAGAAATCCGCGGCACGCTACGACAGCGAACCGGACACCGGCGAAGGCCGCAAGGAGCTCGCCCAGCGCGCGAAAGCGGCGGAGGCGACGCGCGACCGTTCGCTCGCCGCGTACCACCACTACGAGCTCGCCTCAGGCGCGATTCAGATTGCGATCGTGCTCGCTTCGGCGGAAGTCATCACGGGTGCGACCTTCCTGTTGTTCGCGTCGATGGGTCTCGGCGTCATCGGCCTGATATTCACCGCGATCGGCTTTTTCGCCCCGGCCCTCGTGCACCTGTTCTGACGGCCTACCGCGAGCTGCAGTAAAGGAAGGGAGGTCCAAAGAGGTAAACCTTGGTTTCCCTCCTTGGCGTACACCGGCAACCCCTGGGAGCGCTTTAGCGCTCCCAGGGGTTGCGGCTTTCCGCGTCCATGCCGAAACGCTTGACGGCATCGACGACCACGGAAGGCGCGACCCGCCCTTCATCCGCGAGCGCTTTCAGCGCCGAGACGACGATCGAGCCGCGGTCGACTTCGAAGAACCTGCGCAGCGCTTCACGCGTGTCGCTGCGGCCGAAACCGTCGGTGCCGAGCACCGCGTAACGCCGCGGCACCCAGGTGCGGATGAGGTCGGGCACAGCGCGCACATAATCGCTTGCCGCGACGATAGGTCCGGTCGTCGCCGACAGGCACTGCTGGACGTAGCTCGTGCGCTGGGGCTTTGTCGCGTGCAGGGTATTCCAGCGCTCGACGTCCATGCCGTCACGGCGAAGCTCGGTGTAGCTCGTGACGCTCCAGATATTCGCCGCGACCCCGAACTCGGTTTCGAGCATGTCGGCCGCGGCGATGACTTCGCGCAGTATGGTGCCGGAGCCGAGGAACTGGACGGCTGCGGTCTGCGCCTCCCGATAGAGATACATCCCCCGCAATATCCCTTCCCACGCGCCGGCCGGTGCGGGCGGGTGCGCGTAGTTCTCGTTCATCACGGTGATGTAATAGAACACGTCCTCGTGCGCCTCCAGCATGCGCTTCGCGCCGTCCCGGACGATCGTCGCGAGCTCGTGGCCGAAGCATGGGTCGTAGGCGCGGCAGTTGGGCACTGCGGCGGCGGCGAGATGGCTCGAACCGTCTTCGTGCTGGAGCCCTTCACCGGAGAGCGTCGTGCGCCCCGCGGTCGCGCCGATGAGGAAGCCGCGGGCGCGCGAGTCGGCGGCCGCCCAGATGAAATCGCCGACCCGCTGGAAGCCGAACATCGAGTAGAAGATGTAGAAAGGCAGCATCGGCACGCCGTGCGCCGAATACGACGTCGCGGCGGCTATCCACGACGACATCGCGCCGGCTTCGTTGATCCCTTCCTCGAGGATCTGCCCTTCTTTCGCCTCCTTGTAATAGAGCAGCTCGTCGCGGTCTTCAGGCTCGTAGAGCTGGCCGACCGACGAATAGATCGCGACCTGCCTGAACAGCGACTGCATTCCGAAAGTGCGCGCCTCGTCCGCGACGATAGGCACGATGCGTTTGCCGATATCGGCATCCTTGAGGAGCTGCGAGAGCATCTTCACGAATACCATCGTCGTCGATTCCTCGCGCTCGCCCGAGCCTTCGAGGATGCGTGAAAAGCTGTCGAGGCGAGGCACGGCAAGCGCCGGCGCCGCGTGTATGCGCGCGGGAAGATAGCCGCCGAGCGTCTCTCGGCGTGCGTGCAGGTAGCGCATCTCCGGGCTGTCGTCCGAAGGCTTGTGGAAACGCAGGTGGTGAACGTCGTCGTCGGTGAGCGGGAGGGCAAAGCGGTCGCGGAAAGCGAGGAGGGCGTCGTCCTCGAGCTTCTTCGCCTGGTGCGAGCCCATGCGGCCCTGCCCCCAGTGGCCCATGCCGTAACCTTTTTTGGTCTGCGCGAGGATCACGGTCGGACGGCCTTTGTAATTCGCCGCCGCGTGATACGCCGCGTAGATCTTGATCGCGTCGTGGCCGCCGCGTCGCAGCCTGTCGATGTCGTCGTCGGACAGGTGTTGCACGATCTGCTGGAGCTCGGGATATTTGTTGAAGAAGTGCTCGCGGTTGAACCGGCCGTCGGTCGCGGCGTACTTCTGGAACTCGCCGTCGACGGTCTCGTGCAGCCGCCGGATGATCACGTTCTCTTCGTCGCGAGCGAAAAGCGGGTCCCAGTCCGAGCCCCACAGCAGTTTGATCACGTTCCAGCCCGCGCCGGCGAAGAGCCCTTCGAGCTCCTGGATGACCGAGCCGTTGCCGCGCACCGGGCCGTCGAGGCGCTGAAGGTTGCAGTTCACCACGAAGATGAGGTTGTCCAGCCCTTCGCGGGCCGCGACCGAGAGACCGGCGAGCGATTCGGGCTCGTCCATCTCGCCGTCGCCGACGAAAGCCCACACCTTGCGGGTGTCCGTCCGCAGGATGTCGCGGTTCTCGAGGTAGCGCATGAAGCGCGCCTGGTAGATCGCGGTGATCGGCCCGATGCCCATCGACGCATTCGGAAACTGCCAGAAGTCCTGCATGAGATACGGGTGGCAGTACGACGGCAGTCCGCGGCCGCCCGTCTCGCGGCGGTAATGCGCGAGCTGCTCGTCGCTCAGCCGTCCCTCGACGAAAGCGCGCGCGTAGACGCCCGGCGCCGCATGCGGCTGGAAATACACGAGGTCCCCGTCCTGCCCGCCGCGGAAGAAATGATTGAAGCCGACCTCGAAAAGGTCGGCGATCGACGCGTAAGTCGCGATATGGCCGCCGAGCTCGGGGTGATCGCGATTCGCCCGAACGACCATCGCGAGCGCGTTCCAGCGAACGATGCCGATGATGCGCTGCTCGATGTCGAGATTGCCCGGATACTGCGGCTGTTCCGCGAGCGGGATGGTGTTGCAGTACGGCGTGTTGAGCACCGGCGGCAGTGCGACGCGGCGCGCGCGGGCGCGATCGAGGAGCTTCCTCAGGATGAAGGTCGCGCGCTCGCGTCCTTCTTTCTCCACGAGCGTGTCGAACGCTTCGAGCCATTCGCCGGTTTCCTCCGCGTCGACGTCCTGCTGCAGTACGCGCCAGTAGGCGGCAGAGGAGAGCTCGGACAGATCGGTCATCGGGGCCTCGTAAATCGTAAATCGTGCGGTGATCGTAGCCAATCAGCCGCAGCATGTGTCGTCATTGTGAATTGACGCGGGACATCGATGTGGAATTAAATGCGTTAAAACGACAGGTTAACGAAATAATATGCCGAAAATAGATCTCGACCCCATCGACTGGAAAATCCTCGCCCGGCTTCAGGAGGACGCGCGCGTCTCGAATGTGGATCTCGCGAAAGCCGTCAACCTCTCGCCTTCGCCGTGCCTGAACCGCGTTCGCGCGCTCGAGGAAAGCCAGGTCGTCAGCCGTTACGTCACGCTGCTCGATCCCCTGAAGATCGGCCTCACCGTCAGCGTCTTCATCCAGGTGAGCCTGGAAAAGCAGATGCGCAACGCGCTCGACACCTTCGAGGCGTCGGTGCTCGCGCGGGAAGAGGTGATGGAGTGTTACCTGATGACCGGTGACGCTGATTACCTGCTGCGGGTGATCGTCTCCGACATGCAGTCGCTCGAACGCTTCATCGTCGATTATCTCGCCAGGATTCCCGGAGTGGCGAGCATCAAGTCGAGCTTCGCGCTGAAGCAGGTGAAATACAAAACGGCACTGCCCTTGCCGGAGTCGCAGAAGACCCGGCGCAAGCGCTGAGTGTCGGCGGCGAAGCTGAGCGACGGATATGTTATGGTCGTGAGCGTGAAGCTCGCATCATTCATCGCCTTCGAACCGGATCCCTTTGCTACACCTCCAGGAGCTCTACGTGCCATTACCGGAAACCGTGCGCAGCGTGCTGGTCGTTGGACTGTTTCTGCTCGTCGCACCTGCCGCCGCTGAATATCCGGAACGCCCGATCAGGCTGATACTGTCGTCCGCGCCGGGGGCTTCTTCGGACGTCGTTTCACGCATACTGAGCACGGAGCTCGTCAAGCAGATGGGCCAGCAGATCATCATCGACAACCGCCCGGGTGCGGTACAGACGCTCGGCACCGGCATGGTCGTGCGGGCGAATCCCGACGGCTACACGATCGGCTATGCGAACGTGGTGACGCTCGCCATCAACAAAGCGCTGATGCCGAACCAGCCGTATGACACCGACAAGGACCTCGCGCTCGTCGGACAGTTTCTCTCCACGTACAACCTGCTTGCCGTGACGAACGGATTGCCCGTGCGATCGGTGAAGGAGCTGATCGAGTATGCCAGGCAGAATCCGGGCAAGCTGCTCAATGCCTCGAGTGGAAACGGAACGACCGGCCATCTCGGCGGCGAGCTCTTCAAGATCATGACCGGCACGCAGATCGTGCACGTTCCCTATAAGGGCACCGCGCAGGCCATCCCCGACCTGCTTTCCGGGCAGATCCAGGTGATCTTCGACAATCTCACGTCCATCTCTCCGCATGCGAAGTCAGGCAAAGTGCGCGGCCTCGGTGTGAGCAGTCTGAAGCGCTCGCCGATATTTCCGGACATACCGACGATCTCGGAAGCGGGCGTGCCTGGATACGAGACCAATTCGTGGGGCGGCATCGTCGTCCCGGTGCGCACCCCGCGTGCGATCGTGATGAAGCTCAATGCCGAGATCAACAGGGCGCTGCAGTCAGCCGCGCTGAAGGAGCGCTACGCGGCCATCGAAGCCGAGCCCGTCGGCGGCACGCCTGAACAGTTCGCCGCATACGTGAAAAAAGAGCGGATCAAATGGGCCGAGGTCGTGAAGAAATCCGGCGCGAAAGTCGATTGAGCCGGAGCGGCATGAAGGCGTGATTGCGCCGCTTTCACCGTCCGCTGCACGTGTCCGGCATTTTTAGTTTTTCCCTTTGGAACCCGCAATGAGTTTTTTCGAACCTCCGCAACTGATCACCGCTGAAGTCTTCGCCTCGGTTCCCGCGCGCCTCAGGAAGGAAGGCCATCCTTCGACCTGGATCGACGCGAACCATCCGGGCTCCGGCCTCGATTGCTTCCTCGAAGGTCCCGCGTTCGACCGTGACGGCAACCTGTATATGGTCGACATCCCTTACGGCCGCATCCTGAGGATGTCGCCCAAAGGCGAGTTCGAGGTCGCCGCCGAGTACGACGGCTGGCCCAATGGCATCGCGATCCACCGGGACGGGCGCATCTTCATCGCCGACTATCGTCTCGGGATCATGGTGCTCGATCCGGAATCGGGCCGCGTCGAGCCTTACCTCACCCACGCATTTTCGGAAAGCTTCAAAGGCGTCAACGACCTGACCTTCGCCAAAAACGGCGATCTCTATTTCACCGACCAGGGCCAGACCGGCGTGCACGATCCCACCGGCCGCGTGTATCGGCACACGACCGACGGCAGGCTCGAATGCCTGATCACCAACGGCCCCAGCCCGAACGGCATCGTTCTCGATCCGGAGGACAAGGTGCTGTTCGTCGCGATGACGCGCTCCAACTGCATGTGGCACTGCCCGCTCAAGACGGGCGGCGGCGTCGCGAAAGTCGGCGTGTTCGCGCAGTTGCCGGGCATCCACGGTCCCGACGGGCTCGCGATGGACGAGGCAGGCAATCTTTCCGCGGCGCACGCAAGGCCGGGGATCATCTGGCTGCTGAGCCCGCTCGGCGAGCCGCTCTATCGCGTTCAGCTTCCGGGCACCGCCGCACGCATGACGAACATGGCCTACGGCGGCGCCGACCGCAAGACGCTCTTCATCGTCGAGTCCTACAGCGGGGCGATACTCGCGGCGAAGATGCCGGTCGCGGGCAAGGTGTTGTACTCGCACCTGTAGACCCATCCGGCTGCCGATGATGCGCCCCGCCCATCTGCTCGCCGCACTCGCATTCACCGGCTGGATCGGATCGCGAGACGCTGCGGCAGGCTCGATCGACCATCCGATCGTTGGACGCTGGCAGCTGACGCACACGGCGAGCGGCTGCGTGGAGACCTACGAGTTTCGCGACGACGGGACTGCGCGCGTCACGAGCTTCGAGGAAACGCTCGACGAGCGATACGAGGTGTCATCGACCCCCGAAGGCAGGCGTCGCTACCGGCTGACGATGACGACCGTGAAGGACCACGGCGGAAGAGACTGTGTCGGCTCGACCGAAGACACGACCGGCAAATCGTCTGTCGGCTACATCGAATTCAGTTCATCCACAGACACCATGATCTTCTGTGCCGATGCGACGGGCGCGAAGTGCATGGGTCCGCTGCGTAAAGTCGGTCCGGCGGCGCGCTAGCATTCCGATGAGTTATCCGAGAAGCGCGCCCTGAATGTCTCCCGGTAAACCTCGCCCGCTCGCCCGCCGCATGAGCGCCATCGAGCCATTCCACGTGATGGCGCTGCTCGCGCGCGCCAAGGCGCTCGAGGCGCAGGGCCGCTCGATCGTGCACATGGAGATCGGCGAGCCCGATCTCCCGACGCCTCGTCCGATCTGCGAAGCCGGAATTCGGGCGCTGGACAGGGGCGAGCTCCATTACACCCCCGCGCTCGGCCTGCCCGAGTTACGCACAGCCGTCGCACGCTACTACAGCACCCGCTATGGCGTCGACGTCCCCGCCGAGCGCATCGTGATCACCTCGGGCTCGTCCGCCGCGCTGCTGCTCGCGCTCGGCGTTCTCGTCGATCCGGACTCACAGGTCTTGCTGTGCGACCCGGGTTACCCGGCGAATCGCCACTTCGTTCGCATGCTCAACGGCGAGCCGGTGAACGTGCCGGTCGGTCCCGACAGCGATTACCAGATGACCCCGGAGCTGCTCGAGCATTACTGGAGCGACCGCACCGTCGCCGCGCTGGTGGCGACGCCTTCGAATCCGACGGGGACGGTGATACCGCCCGAGCACATCGCGCGCATGGCGTCCCAGGCGGCTACGCGCGGCGGCGTGCTGCTCGTCGACGAGATCTACCACGGCCTCGTCTATGACGGTGAAACCAGGACCGCGCTCGAAGCGAGCGATGACCTCTTCGTCATCAACAGCTTCTCGAAGTACTTCAACATGACCGGATGGCGACTCGGCTGGATGGTGGCGCCGGAACCGTATGTGCGCGAGCTCGACAAGCTCGCGCAGAACGTCTATCTCTCGGCGCCGGCACCGGCGCAGTACGCGGCGCTCGCTGCTTTCGAACCGGAGACGATTGCCATTCTCGACTCACGCCGCGACGAGTTTCGTGCGCGCCGCGACTACCTCGTGCCTGCGCTGCGCAGGCTCGGCTTCGACATTCCGCAGTTACCGCAAGGCGCTTTCTATGTCTACGCCAACTGCTCGAAGCTGACCGACGACAGTTACCGCTTCGCGCTCGACCTGCTCGAGCACGCCGGTGTCGCGACCACGCCGGGGCTCGACTTCGGCACCCATCGGGCAGCCGAGCACGTACGCTTCGCGTATACCAATTCGATCGAGCGGCTCGAGGAGGGCGTGGCGCGGATTGCCCGGTTTATCTCCACTGAGCTGAAGCATCCGGGCTAACGTGCCATTGCGGTCGGTTACCCCCCTCCTCGACGTTGAGGAGGGGTAGGGGGAGGAGCTAGTTATCCGGTCGAAGACGAGTAACCCGCTTGCGGGTTACTCGTCCTTGAACCCGATCGCC
>JAQGMV010000507.1 GCA_028292225.1 Betaproteobacteria bacterium | reverse complement strand
GTCACGCAGCAGCTCTTCCCTCGTTTGCCCGTATGCGGTCGTACCGAATGCGGCAGTCAACGCCGCCGTGATCAAAAGCTTTCTCATAACTCCTCCTGCTGGATTGAACACACCACTACTCGTCGGGCCTCGGCTTCAGGTTGTCCGGCAGCCTCGTCCCACATGACTGCCGCAACACGAGTCGCGGTCGGCGACACTTTCAGATCCGCATATATGAATTATTGGATTCAGCGGTTAAGCAATACTTTAGCCACTTTCAGCCGGAGCGCATAGACTTGGCGAGTGCGTGTCGAATCCGTATGGTGGCGGTGCACGCGCCTACTCAACGCGGGCCCCGCTTGCTAGACTCTGCCGGACATAAGAGGGGCCCGCAGCGCGGGCTGGAGGGGCGAGGATGCGTCGTTCATGCGGCATTTCGAGGCGCGGCTTTCAGCGCCCAGGCGCTCGCTGGGCGTTTCGCCAGGCTCGACGCGCAGCGGCTTCCATTCCCATGAACATCAAATGGTGGACGCGATTCACGGCGTTCGCTAAGCCCATAGCCTTCCAATGAAAACCAGCTCGCTCCGTCCTTCGATCGCCTTCCCGCTGGCGTACGGCGTCCTTTCAGCGGGACCCGTCGGTGCGCAGGAGCCGGCGGCGACCGCCGCGCTGCCGGGCGTCACCGTCACCGCGACGCGAGTCGAGCGCGAGAGCTTCGACCTGCCGGTGTCGATCGACACGGTCGGCGCGAGGACCATCCATGAAGACCGTCCCGGGGTGAACCTCTCGGAGGCCCTGAACGCCGTTCCGGGGATCGTCGTTCAGAACCGCCAGAACTATGCGCAGGACCTGCAGATCTCTTCACGAGGCTTCGGTGCGCGATCGACCTTCGGCGTTCGGGGCTTGCGCCTCATCTCCGACGGCATACCCGCGACGATGCCCGACGGCCAGGGCCAGGCCGCGTCGTTCAACCTCGACACCGCGGAGCGCATCGAAGTGCTGCGCGGACCGTTTTCATCGATGTACGGAAACGCCGCGGGCGGTGTCATCCAGATCTTCACGGCTGACGGTCCTCCGCGCCCGACGATCACCGGCAAGTACGACCTGGGCAGCTACGCCACGAGCAAGTGGGCGCTCGGCTACGGCGGCCAGCACGGGCCGCTGAACGTCAACGCGATCACGAGCGTTTTTCGCACCGAGGGTTATCGCGACCACAGCGCGGCGCTACGCGATCAGACGCACGCGAAGCTCAAGGTGGGCGGCGGAAGCGCCGGCACTTTCACCCTGGTAGTGGATTCCCTCGATCAACCCGAGACGCAGGACCCGCTCGGGCTGACGCGCACGCAGGTTGCGCAGAACCCAAAGCAGGCGACGCCGCAGGCTTATCAGTTCAACACCCGCAAGAGCATCTCCCAGAACCAGGTGGGGCTCGTGCACGACCTGAAGCTGGGGTCGCGCGATTCGCTGCAGGCTCGGGTATACGTCGGCGACCGGCAGGTGACTCAGTACCTCGCCATCCCGCTGGCGACCCAGGCCCCCGCGACTCATTCCGGCGGCGTCGTCGACCTCGACCGGTCTTTCGGCGGGGCTGGCGTACGATGGACACACAACGCTGCAATCGCGGGCACGCCGTTCGATGTGAGCATCGGACTCGATCACGAGCGCATGGCCGAAAGGCGGCGCGGCTTCATCAACAATCTCGGCATCGCGGGCGCGTTGAAACGCGATGAAGACGACACGGTGCAAAGCACCGATGTTTACGCCCAGGCCGAATGGCATCCGTGGGAGCGTCTGCTCGTGATGGCCGGTATACGCCACAGCCGCGTGAGATTCGAATCCGAGGACGCTTTCATCGTCCCCGGCAACCCGAACGATAGCGGCTCGATCCGGTACGTCAGGACGTCCCCAGTGGTGGGTGCGACATTCGAGGTGTCGCCGCGAGTGAACATCTACGCGAACGCGGGTAAAGGCTTCGAGACTCCCACTTTCGCGGAGCTCGCATATCGCCCCGACGGCAGCGCCGGGCTCAATTTCGCCTTGCACCCTTCGGTCAGCACCCATTACGAGATCGGCACGAAGTTGAAGCTCAACGAAGCCAATCGCGTCACCGCGGCGATCTATCGCATCGACGTTTCCGACGAGATCGTGGTCGCGAGCAATACGGGTGGTCGCACGACTTTCAAGAATGCCCCGCACACGCGCCGCGAAGGATTCGAGCTCGGGTGGCAGGGCAGGCTCGGCAAGGGCTGGGAAGCGGCGGTCGCGTACACCCGGCTCCACGCCCGCTTCACCGACTCCTTTACGACGGTCGTCGGCGCGCCGGCCGTGACGGCGTTTGTACCGGCAGGCAACCGTCTGCCGGGCGTGCCCGCAGTCACTTTGTTCGGAGAGCTCGTGTGGCGGCACGCCGCATCGGGCTTTCACGCAGGCGCGGAAGTCCGTCACAACAGCAAGGTCTTCGTCGACGATCAGAACAGCGACGCCGCCGACGCGTATACGGTCGCCAGCCTGCGGGCCGGTTTCGAGCAGCGCGGGAAGCGATGGCGATTCACCGAATTCGTCAGGGTCGACAATGTGGCGAACAAGAATTACGTCGGCTCGGTCATCGTCGCCGAAGGCAACAGCCGATTCTTCGAGCCCTCTCCGGGCCGCAACTGGCTCTTCGGCGTTTCGGCGCAGCTGACGTTCTGATCAGCGTAAACGTCGAGCCGTCCGGGACTCGATTCACCGGCTGACGGCATAACCGCAAAGTGTTCACCATTCACCGTTTACCGTTTACCCTTCACTACACTATGGTCACCATCACAATCAACGGCGAGCGCCGCCAGTTCGCTGAACCACTACGCTTCGCACAACTGATCGAAACGCTCGGGCTCGCGGGAAAACGTATCGCCGTAGAGCGCAACGGTGAGATCGTTCCGCGCGGCGAGCTCGCGGCGCGCGCGATCTCGGACGGTGATCGGCTCGAGATCGTCGTCGCGGTCGGCGGCGGCTGAGCAGGACCTGCTCGAAGGCCGGTCATCGACCGGCACCGCCGGGCCTGCCGGCGCAGTCAAAAACACACAGGAGGATGCGCAAGTGATCAAAAGAACATGTGCCGCCGTCGTACTCGCCGTGCTGCCGCTCCTCGCGGCGGCGCAGCAGTTCCCGCAGCGCCCGGTGCGCATGGTCGTGCCGCTCACGCCGGGGTCGGGCGCAGACATCGCCGGGCGCATCGTCGGGCGGCAACTCGGAGAGATGTGGAAGCAGACGGTCGTCATCGACAATCGGCCGGGGGCCGGAGGGCAGATCGGCACCAGCGTCGTCGTGCGCGCCGCGCCCGACGGTCATACCCTGCTCGTGCAATCGTCGTCGCATGCGGTCAATCCGGCGATCTATAAGAACCTGCCCTACGATTCGCTGAAAGATCTGGTCGACGTGGCCACGCTCGGGTCTGCGCCGTACGCGATGGTCACCGCGCCGTCGGGCCCGTACCGGCCGCTCAAGGCGCTCATCGACGGCGCCAGGGCCAAGCCCGGTGAAATCGCATTCGCTTCGGCAGGCGTGGGAACCTCGACTCACCTCACGGGCGAGTATTTCGCGCAGTCCGCAGGGGTGAAGCTCCTGCACGTGCCTTTCAAAGGGTCCGCAGAAGCACTTCAGGACGTCGCTGCCGGGCGCGTCGCTTTTTACATGGCGCCGATCAGCACCGCGATAGGGCTCATCAACGACAAGCGGCTCGCGGTGCTCGGCGTCGCCAACGCGAAGCGCATCAGCATGCTGCCGAACGTCCCGACCATCGCCGAACAGGGGCTTGCCGGATTCGAGATGGACGTGTGGTTCGGCGTGTGGGCGCCGGCCGCGACGCCACGGCCCATTCTGCAGAAGCTCGCGGCCGACATCCGCGCCTCGCTCGAGTCGCGCGAGGTCCGCGACCAGTACTCGAAGCTCGGCATGGAGCCCAACGGGATTTACCTCGACGAGTTCGCGAAGTTCGTGCGGGTCGAAATGGCGAAATACGAGAAGGTCGTCAAGCGCGCCGACATCCAGCCGATGTAGCGGATACGCATGCTTGACGCGTGTCATTGCGCAGCGCAGCGAGCGCGTGCAGACTTGCCTGACATTCCTGAAGGCCGCAGCCATGAAACCCCACGAAAACCTCGACCCGCTCATCATCGCGGGTAAGCCTTACGGCTCACGGCTGCTCGTCGGCACCGGCAAATACAAGGATTTCGCCGAAACGCGGGCGGCGGTGGAAGCGAGCGGCGCGCAGATCGTCACGGTCGCGATCCGCCGCACGAACATCGGGCAGAACCCGAACGAGCCGAGCCTGCTCGACGCGCTGCCGCCTTCCCAGTACACGCTCCTGCCGAACACCGCCGGCTGCTACAGCGCTGACGACGCCGTGCGCACCCTGCGCCTCGCGCGCGAGCTTCTCGACGGTCACGAGCTCGTCAAGCTCGAAGTGCTCGGCGACCCGCGCTCGCTCTACCCCAATGTCGTCGAAACGATCGCAGCGGCGAAGACCCTCGTCGCCGACGGCTTCAAAGTCATGGTGTACACGTCGGACGATCCCATCATCGCCAGGCAGCTCGAAGAGATCGGGTGCGTCGCCGTGATGCCCCTCGCCTCGCTGATCGGCTCGGGCATGGGCATCCTGAATCCGTGGAATCTCCAGATCATCATCGAGAACGCGAAAGTGCCGGTGCTCGTCGACGCCGGTGTCGGGACTGCATCCGATGCCGCGATCGCGATGGAGCTCGGCTGCGACGGCGTGCTGATGAACACCGCCATCGCCGCCGCGAAAAATCCGGTCCTGATGGCGAGCGCGATGAAGAAAGCGGTCGAAGCCGGTCGCGATGCTTTCCTTGCGGGGCGCATGCCGAAGAAGCTCTACTCGGCGTCGCCGAGCTCGCCTACCGCCGGCCTTATTACCCCCGCACCTTAAAAGCAATACCACCCCCACCCTAACCCTCCCCCTGAAGGGGAGGGACGTTAACGGGCGCGCTGCGCCTGCAAACGCTCCTTCCCTTTCAGGGGAAAGGCCGGGACGGGATGGCTTGAGAAGCATGACAGACCAACACCGCCACATCCGAAGCTACGTCCTGCGCCAGGGCCGCGTCTCCAACGCGCAGCGTCGCGCGCACGACACCCTCCTGCCGCGTCTCGGCATCGAGTACTCGGCTGCGCCGCTCGATCTCGACCCGGTCTTCGGCCGCACCGCGCCTCGCATACTCGAGATCGGCTTCGGCATGGGTGAGACCACCGCGGCGATCGCAGCCGCGCACCCCGAGAACGACTACGTCGCGCTCGAAGTGCACACGCCCGGCGTCGGCAGCCTCCTGAAACAGCTCGACGAGCAGTCGATAGGCAACGTGCGGATCATCCAGCACGACGCGGTCGAAGTGCTCGGGCAGATGATTCCGCCCACAAGCCTCGACGGCGCGCACATCTTCTTTCCCGACCCGTGGCCGAAGAAACGGCAGCAGAAGCGGCGACTGATACAACCGCCGCTCGTCTCGCTGCTCGCGTCATGCCTGAAACCCGGCGGCTACGTGCACGCCGCAACCGATTGGGAAGAGTACGCGCAGCAGATACTCGACGTGTTCACGGACGAGCCGCTGTTGGAAAACACGACTGACGGCTTTGCGCCTCGCCCCGAGTACCGGCCGCTCACGAAGTTCGAGCAGCGCGGATTGCGCTTAGGCCACGGCGTGTGGGATATCGTCTTTCGGCGCATCGCCTGAGCAACTGGCGTTAGCGAGCGCTCTGATCGCCGAAGTTTTTCCGTCCTCCAGTACCCCAGTCGTCCGGAAAAACTTCGGCGCCATCGCCTGGCGCTCGCGTCGCACTGCTGACGCACCGCGAAAAACGGTCAATCAATCCGGATATTGGCTTCACGGATCAGCTTGCCCCACCGGGCGCGCTCGCTGTCCATGTATTTGCCGAACTGCTCGGGCGGGCTCCAGATGGTTTCGATGCCGAGCTCGCCCATCTTGTCCTTCACGTCCTGGCGCGCGAGCACCTTCTGCAGATCGGCGGCGACCTTGTCGACGATCGGCCGCGGCACGCCTGCGGGAAACAATATCCCCCACCAGTTCGCCGCGGCGAATCCGGTGATCCCTTCTTCGGCCAGCGTCGGGAGCTGAGGCGTGAAAGGCGTGCGCTTCTCGCTCGTGACGGCGAGCGCGCGCAGCTTGCCGAACTTGATGTTCGACATCACCGGCTGCGCGTCGGAGAACATCATGGGAATGTGGCCGCCCATGAGATCGGCGATGGACTGGGAGCCGCCTTTGTATGCGACGGCTTCGATCTTCACGTTCGTGATGCGCTTGAACATCTCGCCCGCGAGGTGCGACATGCTGCCCGGTCCGCTGGTCGCGTAGACAAGCTCGTTGGGACGTGCGCGGCAGAGCGCGACGAGCTCCTTCACATTCCTGACGGGCATTGCGTTCGGCACGACGAGGATGTTCGCCGCGCTGGTGATCTGGGAAACCGGAACGAAGTCTTTGCGCGCGTCGTAGTTCACTTTCTGGAGCAGCGGATTCGCGACCACCGGCCCGAAATTTCCCAACAGAAAGGTGTAGCCATCCGCGGGCTGCTTCGCGGCATACTCCATGCCTATCGCGCCTGCAGCACCCGGCCGGGAATCGACGAGCACCTGCTGCCCCCACAGCTCACCCAGAGGCGCGCCGATGATGCGCGCCATCGCATCCGAGCTTCCACCCGCGGGATACGTCACGACGAACTTCACTAACTTCGTCGGATAGTTCTGGGCTTGCGAAACGCCGGCCGTCATCGTTGCCGCGGCCGCCGCGCAGGCCAGCCAGCTTGCTCCATGCTTCACTGGATTTCTCCTCCGAAGTGATAGACGCCGCGTCTGTTGCGCTTTAAGTCCTTCTTCTTCGTACCGGCTGCATTGCGTAACGCGCGGATGAACCATTGTAAGTCAGACGACCCGGCGGGTGGCCAGGCGCACGAACCCGCGCCAGGCGCTGATGCCGATCCTCGTCCGGGCGACTGCCGTCCCTGGAGAACGGACGAGGATCGGCATTCAGAGCGCCGCTTACGCGGGTTGCCGCTAAAGGTGCGCCCATGGAGCTTTCGCACCGCGACAAGCCGTGCCTCAGCGCTCTGACGCTTCGGGGAGAAAGATCTGGAGTAGATCGTTGAGGAAACGCCGGCCGAGCTCTGTAGGAGCGATGCGCTGGTGGTCGCGCTCGATGAATCCACGCCGCTCGGCTTCGTCGAGCGCGGGCAGCACGGTGGTCAGCGGCACGCCCGCGCGCTCTTCGAACAGCGCGACGGCAAAGCCGTCGTTGAGCCGCAGCGCGTTCATCATGAACTCGAAAGGAATCTCGGCGGCGACGACGCTCTGGTCGGTCTGCGCTGCCGCGCCTTGGAGCGCACGCTCCATGTACTCGCGAGGCTGGCGGTATCGCGCCTGACGCACGATGCGATCGGGAAACGACAGCTTGCTGTGAGCGCCTGCCCCGACGCCGAGGTAGTCGCCGAAAGTCCAGTAGTTGAGGTTGTGCTTCGCGCGCCTGCCCGGACGCGCATACGCCGAGGTCTCGTAGTGATCGTATCCTGCGTTCCTCAGCACGTCCGCGACGCTGTCCTGCATTTCAGCCGCCGTGTCGTCGTCGGGCACTGACGGGGGATAGCGATGGAACCAGGTATTCGGCTCGATCGTCAGGTGATACACCGACAGATGCGGCGGCTCGTAGCGGAGCGCCGCCGCGATATCTGCGCCGGCCTGCGTCGGGGTCTGGCCGGGCAGCGCGTACATGAGGTCGAGGTTGAAGTTGTCGAAGTGCTCGCGCGCAATACCGATGGCGCGGTGCGCCTGATCGGCATCGTGGATGCGGCCGAGCGCTTTCAGGTGCGCAGGATCGAAGCTCTGGATTCCGATCGACAAACGGTTCACGCCCGCCGCGCGATACCCCGCGAACTTCTCGGCCTCGAACGTGCCCGGGTTCGCTTCGAGCGTGATCTCCGCGTCGGATGCGAGCGGCACCCGGGCGCGCACCGCCGAGAGGATCTCGTCGATCGCCGCAGCGCTCATGAGGCTCGGCGTGCCGCCGCCGAAGAATATCGTGTACACCCGCCGCCCCCAAACCAGCGGCAGCGCCTGGTCGAGATCGGCAATCAGCGCATTCACGTACTCCCGCTCCGGCAGCTCTCCGCGCGCCTCGTGCGAATTGAAATCGCAGTACGGACACTTGCGCACGCACCACGGGACGTGGATATACAGCGACAGCGGCGGCAGCGAGGCGAATCGCGGCCCGCGGGCGAGCGCGTGACTTTGAAGGTGCACGCTCATCGCATCACGTCCACGCGGGATGCTCGATGAGACGAGCGACCAGATGCTTCAGCGCCTGCCCGCGATGGCTGACTTCGTTTTTTTCGACGGCGTCGAGCTCGGCTGCGGTCCTGCCGAACGCCGGGAGATGGAAATACGGGTCGTAACCGAAACCGTTCGAGCCCCGCGGCTCGAGGATGACCTCGCCGTGCCAGCGGCCTTCGGCGATCAAAGGCTCGGGATCGTCCGGGTGCCGCACGAGCACGATGACGCAGTAGTAGTGCGCGCTGCGGTCGCGCTCGTTCGCCAGCGTGTCGATGAGCTTGCGGTTGTTGCGCGCATCCTGCGCTTCGCGGCCAGCCGGCTCACCTGCCGCCGGAGCGCCGGCGTAACGCGCCGAATGGACGCCGGGCTCCCCGCCGAGCGCGGCGACGCAGATGCCCGAGTCGTCGGCAAATGCAGGCATGTTCGCGAGCCGGCTCGCGTGACGCGCCTTGGCGAGCGCGTTCTCGACGAAAGTCGCGTGCGGCTCCTCGGCGTCGGCGATGCCGAGTGCCGACTGCGGCACGATCTCGTAGCCGAGCGGAGCGAGCATCTGCCCGAATTCCCGCAGCTTGCCGGGGTTACCGCTGGCGATGACGAGTTTTTTCATGGATGGACTGACCGTCTACACAATTGACGCATCGGCTCACGCCAAAAGCATTTAACACGAAGGGGCGCAAAGGAGGCACGAAGGATTTGTACAAGACGCTTTTCCTTCGCGTCCTTTGCGTTCTTCGCGTTGAAGCTTTTGACTTTGATTTTCCTTCGTGCCCCTTCGTGTCCTTCGTGGTGAAAGCTTTTGACCTACGACGCGAGAGCCGCCTTCTGAGCCGCGACCAACTCCCGTATCCCTTTGTCCGCAAGGTCCATCATCGCGTTCATCTGCTCGCGGCTGAAAGGCTCGCCTTCGGCGGTGCCCTGGATTTCGACCATCCCGCCGGAGCCGGTCATCACCACGTTCATGTCGGTGCCGCACGTGGAGTCTTCAGGATAATCGAGATCGAGGACCGGGACCCCTTCGTAGACGCCCACCGACACCGCTGCGATCCCGTCGCGAACCGGTGAGCGCGCGATGAGGCCGTTCTTCAGGAGCACGCTCACCGCGTCCTGCAGCGCGACGAAAGCGCCGGTGATGCTGGCCGTACGCGTGCCGCCGTCGGCCTGGATGACGTCGCAATCGAGGTGGATCGTGCGAGGACCGAGCTGGACGAGATCGACGACTGCGCGCATCGACCGGCCGATCAGCCTCTGGATCTCCTGCGTACGCCCTGACTGCTTGCCTCGCGCCGCCTCGCGGTCCGAGCGCGTGTTGGTCGAGCGCGGCAGCATCCCGTACTCGGCCGTCACCCAGCCCTTATTGGTGCCTTTGAGGTGCGGCGCCTGGCGCTCGATGACGCTCGCGGTGCAGATCACCTTGGTATCGCCGAATTCGATGAGCACCGAGCCTTCGGCGTGCCGGGTGTATCCGCGAGTGATCCGGACAGGCCGCATCTCGTCGGGTTTTCGTCGACTGGGTCGCATGTAACTCCTTGGATATGTTATCTTTCAGCCACCAGCGCCGAAGGGCCCGTATGGTAGCCGCTTTGAGTCCTGCCTGTAAGACGGCATGGGTTGCCGAAACGTTGCAGCGCACGCTCGCCCCTTCGTCTTCGATCCTCGATTTTCAACCACGCGGACTTCCATGATCTACAGCATGACAGGCTATGCCGTCGCCGCTCGCGAGCTCGAAAGTGCCGTGCTCAACCTCGAACTGCGCTCGGTCAATCATCGCTACCTCGACATCCAGTTCCGGCTGCCCGACGAGCTGAGAGCCATCGAGTCGGTGCTTCGCGAAACCCTCACCGGGCGCCTGAACCGCGGAAAAATCGAGTGCCGGATCTCGTACGCCGCGATCCCCGGGCGCAAGGGGCTGGACCTCGACGAAGACCTCCTGAAGCAACTCGTCATGCTCAACGCCCGAGTGCGCGCCACGTTGCCGGACGCCCAAAGCATCAGCGCCTCCGACATCCTGCGCTGGCCCGGCATGCTCGGCGCCGAATCGTTCGACGTCGACGAGATGCGCAAAGTCTGCCTGTCGCTGCTCGAGCAGGTGCTCGAGGATTTCACCCTCACCCGCGGGCGCGAAGGCGAAAAGCTGAAGGCCATCCTGCTCGAGCGCGCCGCCGGCGTGGAATCGCGCCTCGCCGATGTCGCACCGCGCATGCCGCAGGTAATCGCCGCGTTCCAGGAAAAGCTTGCGACCCGGCTCAAGGAAGCCATCGGGAACGCCGATGAAGACCGCATCCGCCAGGAAGTCGTGCTGCTCGCCAACAAGATCGACGTTGACGAAGAGCTCACGCGGCTCACGACCCACATCGCCGAGCTGCGCCGTGTCCTCGACAAAGGCGGAGCCGTGGGAAAAAGGCTCGATTTCCTGATGCAGGAACTCAATCGCGAGGCGAACACGCTCGGCTCTAAAGCCGCGGACGTCACGGTGACCCAGGTTTCGATGGAGCTGAAGCTCCTGATCGAGCAGATGCGGGAACAGATCCAGAATATCGAATGAGCGGCTCGCTCTATATCGTCAGCGCGCCTTCCGGAGCGGGCAAGACGAGCCTCGTCTCCAAGCTGCTTGCCGCCGACCCGCTGGTCAAGAAATCGGTTTCATTCACCACGCGCGCCCCGCGGCCCGGCGAAGTGGACGGGCAGCACTATCACTTCGTCTCGCCCGAGGCTTTCGAGCACATGCGCGCGGGCGGCGAGCTGCTCGAGTCGGCGCTCGTGCATGGCAACCACTACGGAACGTCGCGCAAAACGGTCGAAAGTGTGTGCGCAACCGGTTCGGACGTACTGCTCGAGATCGACTGGCAGGGCGCGGCGCAGATCCGAAAACTGAAGCCCGAAGCCGTCGCGATCTTCGTGCTTCCGCCGTCGATCAGCGCCCTGGAAGAGCGGCTGCGCGGGCGCGCCCAGGACAGCGCCGAGGTGATCGCCCGCAGGGTTGCTGCGGCGCGGGGAGAAATCGCGCATGTGCCTGAATTCGAATATGTTATTATCAACGACGATTTCGACCGCGCGGCGCAGGACCTCATCAGCATCATCCGGGCCGAAAGGCTCCGGCTTCCCCGCCAGCTCGCCCGCCACACCGATTTGATCGACCGCATCAGCGGTTCCTGACTAGAAGGATTCCCGATGGCCCGCATCACTGTTGACGACTGCCTGAAACATATCTCGAACCGTTTCGAAATGTCGCTGGCCGCGACCTACCGCGCCCGCCAGCTCGCCAACGGCGCCACGCCCATGGTCGAAGCCAACCGCGACAAGGCCACTGTGATCGCACTGCGCGAGCTCGCCACCGGCAAGTACGGCGCCGAGATCCTGAACAAGGCCCCGACGACCTCCTGAGGGATGAAGGGTGAGGGATGAGGGATGACAAGAACCGGGGCGCGGGTTGGGCATCGCCCTCCGCCCTCATCCCTACGCCCTCATCCCTCGAAACATGCCTGAAGCTGCCGAGCTCTTCCGGCAGTGGTCCGGGTACCTCAAGCCGGAGGACCTGACTCAGCTCGAGTCGGCGTATCACTTCAGCAAGGCGGCCCACGAAGGCCAGTTCCGCAAGTCCGGCGAGCCGTATATTTCCCATCCGCTCGCCGTCGCCGACATCCTCGCGCAGTGGCACATGGACCCGCAGGCGCTGACCGCGGCGCTCCTGCACGACGTCACCGAAGACACCGAGATCACCAAGAACGAGATCTCGCGCAATTTCGGCAAACCGGTCGCTGAGCTCGTCGACGGCGTCTCCAAGCTCGACAAGATCGAGTTCGAGACGCACGAAAAAGCCCAGGCCGAAAACTTCCGCAAGATGCTGCTCGCGATGGCGCGCGACGTTCGCGTCATCCTGATCAAGCTCGCCGACCGGCTCCACAACATGCGGACACTCGACACGCTCGAGGCGGACAAGCGCCGGCGCATCGCACGCGAAACGGTCGAGATCTATGCCCCTATCGCCAATCGCCTCGGGCTGAACAGCATCTACCAGGAGCTCGAAGACCTCTCGTTCAAGCACCTGTATCCGGACCGTTACCGCGTCATCGCCAAAGCGGTCAAAGCGGCGCGCGGCAACCGTCGCGAGGTGGTCAGCAAGGTCGCGGACGCGCTGCAGAAAAAGCTCAGGGACAACAAGGTCGAGTCCCAGGTGCACGGGCGCGAAAAGCACCTGTACTCGATCTATCGCAAGATGCGCGAGAAGCACCTGTCGTTCGCGCAGGTCCTCGACGTCTTCGCGTTTCGGATCATCGTGAAAGACGTGCAGTCGTGCTATCTCGCGCTCGGCGCGCTACACAGCCTCTACAAGCCCATCCCCGGCAAGTTCAAGGACTACATCGCGATCCCGAAGGCGAACGGCTACCAGTCGCTGCACACGACGCTCTTCGGCCCGTTCGGGAGCCCGATCGAGATCCAGACGCGAACGGCGGAGATGCACAAGATCGCCGAGGCCGGGGTCGCGTCGCACTGGCTGTATCGCACTTCCGATGCGTCGCTCTCGGATCTCCAGCAGAAGACCCACCAGTGGCTGCAAAGCCTGATCGAGATGCAGTCGGAGTCGGGCGACTCTGTCGAGTTTCTCGAGCACCTCAAAGTCGACCTCTTTCCCGACGAGGTCTACGTCTTCACGCCCAAAGGCAAGATCCTTGCGCTGCCTCGCGGCGCCACCGCGGTCGATTTCGCTTACGCGGTGCACACCGACATCGGCAACCGCTGCGTGGCGGTCAAGATCAACCAGGAGCTCATGCCGCTGCGCAGCGAGCTCAAGAACGGCGACCGCGTCGAGATCATCACCGCGGCGCACGCGAAGCCCAACCCGCTGTGGCTCAACTTCGTCGTCACCGCGAAAGCGCGCTCGCACATCCGCCATTTCGT
>JAQGMV010000095.1 GCA_028292225.1 Betaproteobacteria bacterium | reverse complement strand
CCGAGGTGCTCGAGCATCATCGAGGCGGTCCAGAAAGTCGCGACCGGATTGGCGATGCCTTTGCCGGTGATGTCGAAAGCCGAGCCGTGTATCGGCTCGAACATCGACGGGAATCTGCGCTCGGGATTGAGGTTGGCGGTCGGCGCGATGCCCAGGCTGCCCGAGAGCGCCGCTGCGAGGTCCGAGAGGATGTCGGCGTGCAGGTTGGTCGCGACGACCGTGTCCAGGGAAGCGGGGCGGCCGACCATCAGCGTCGTGACGGCGTCCACGAGGATGCGCTGCGTCTCGATGTCGGGATAGCTCTTCGCGACTTCGTAGAAGATCTCGTCCCAGATCTCCATTCCGTGGCGCTGCGCGTTTGATTTGGTGACCAGCGTGAGGTGTTTGCGCGGACGCGTGCGCGCGAGCTCGAACGCGAATCGGTGGATGCGCTCCACACCCGCGCGAGTGAAAATCGAAACCTCGGTCGCTACTTCTTCGGGCAAGCCGCGGTGCGCCCGCCCGCCGCTTCCCGAATACTCGCCTTCGGAGTTTTCGCGGATGATCACCCAGTCGATCTGCTCGCCGTCGCGCAGCGGGCTGGTGATCCCGGGCAGCACGCGCGCCGGGCGCACGTTGGCATACTGGTCGAAGCCCTGGCAGATCGGCAGACGCAGCCCCCACAGGGACACGTGGTCCGGCACGTTCGGTGCACCGACCGCGCCGAAGAAAATCGCGTCGAAGGTCTTGAGCTTCTCGAGCCCGCCTTCAGGGATGTAATAACCGTTCTTCAGGTAGTACTCGCTGCTCCACGGGAAATGCTCGACTTCGAGCTTGAAGCTCTTGTCGCGGGCGGCGAGCACTTCGAGCGCCTTCAGGCCTGCTGCGATGACTTCGATCCCGATGCCGTCTCCGGGTATGGCGGCGATTCTGTACGTGCGCACGCTGCGCCTCCTTGGTTGTTCTCGAGCTGACGCTTGAAAGAGCCGATGATAATGCGTGAGGATGTGCACGGCTATGGATGCGCTTTGCGGCGATAATGGCGCGGACAAATGGCCTCCTCCAGAGCGCACCCCTCACAGACGCGCGCAGCCCGTTGCGCAGCGGCGCGTCATACGCATCGATGAGCATGCTTTCCCGCCTCGCCGGCGCGCTCAAAGGAACGCTGCGGACGCGCGCCCGCGAGCCGGATGCGGCCCCGACGGTATCGCCCGAGGCCGAAAGGCTCGTGGTGCTCGCCGCCGAAGCGGACGGTCGCGGCGACCACGGTGCTGCCGAAGCGCTTTGCCGCCAGGCGATCGCGATTGCACCCCGCTCGATCGCAGGGTGGATGAACCTGGGGCTCGCGCTCCAGTTCCAGGGCCGGCTCGACGAGGCGGTCGGCGCTTTCGGACACGCGCTGCAGATCGCACCCGGTTCGGCGCCGGTGCTCTACAACCTCGCGCGGGCACATCACGCTGCTGCACGATACGGCGCAGCCATCGGGGCGCTCGAACGCGCAGTGGGCGCGCAGCCTGAGTTCATCGATGCGCTCATCCTGCTCGCCGATGCGCGCACCGAATCGGGCGACGAACCGGGTGCGCTCGATGCGCTGCGGGCCGCGCTCGAGCTCGAGCCTGCGCACCGCGGCGCACTCGGCAATTGCGCGATCCTCCTTGCCGCGCGTGGAGAGCTCGACGAGCTGCTGGCGCTGTACCGCCGCGCCGTCGCCGCCTCGCCCGACGACGTATCCGCCCGAACCGGTCTCGCGATCACGCTGAGCGACCTGGGGCGTGCGGACGAAGCACTCGAGGTGGCGCAGCGCACGCTTGCCGCTCATCCGGCGTCGCATTCGGCACGCTCGATCTACCTCTTTACGCAGCTGCACAGCGAGCGCCTGTCGATGGCGCATATCGCCGCGGAGCACCGGCGCGTCGGCAGCCTTTTCGACTCCGAAGCGCCCGCCCGCGCACAGCCGTTTCGAAATCTGCGCGACCCGGCGAAACCCCTGCGGGTGGGTTATGTGTCGGGTGATCTGAGGGCGCACTCGGTCGCCGTGTTTCTAGAGCCGGTTCTCGGGCACCACGATCGCACCGAGGTCATACCGATCGCCTATTCGTGCGTGAGCCGGCCCGACGAATTCACGCGCCGCATGCGCCCGCTTTTCGAAACCTGGCGCGACGTCACTCATCTTTCGGACCAGGCGCTGGCGCAGGTGATCGAGGACGACGGCATCGACGTGCTCGTCGATCTCTCGGGGCACACCAGCGTGTCGCGTCTGGGCGTCTTCGCGCGGCGGGCCGCGCCGGTGCAGGCGACATGGCTGGGGTACATCAATTCCTCGGGAATGACCGCAATGGATTACAGGCTGTCGGACGCGGTTCTGGATCCGCCGGGCGAGGGCGATGCCCACGGCACCGAAGCGGTCGTCCGGCTGCCGCAGACCTACTGGTGCTATCGCCCGCCGGTGAGGATAGCCGTCGCCGACGCGAATCAGGCGGCTGAAGGTGAAATCCGTTTCGGCTCGTTCAACCGCTACCCGAAGCTCTCGCCCGCCACGGTCAGGCTGTGGGGCACGCTGCTACGCGAGCTTCCGCAATCGAGGCTCACCGTCGTCACTGTTCCCGAAGGCGTTTCGCAACGGACCTTGCTCGAGCGATTTGCAGCCGAAGGGGTCGACGCTGCGCGCATCGAGCTCGCACCTCGCCTTGCGCAGCACGACTACTACGCGGCTTTTCGCAGCGTCGACGTGTGCCTGGACCCGACGCCTTACAGCGGCGCCACGACGACGTGCGATGCGCTATGGATGGGCGTGCCGGTCGTCACGATGAAGGGAGTGACGCCGATTTCTCGCAGCGCGGCGAGCATCCTCGCCGGTGCGGGATTGCAGGCGTGGATCGCCGACACTGCCGAGGACTACGTCAGGATCGCGCTCGAGCTCGCCGGCCGGGGCCGTGCGGATGCGGCGCGGCGGCTCGGGTTGCGCGAGCGCTTCAGCGCGTCGCCGGTAATGAACGAGCCGGTCTACACGCGCGATGTAGAAAAAGCATATCGCGCCATGTGGACGCAGTGGTGCTCGGGATGAGCGCGCCGGCGCATACGGTGAATGCGCCGGTTCGCGGGCTGAGCGAACCAGTGCATGCGGTAAAATCGCCGGGAAGCGCGCATCGCCGCGCGCTCCATTCCCCTTGAAAATACTCGCCGTCGACACTTCGACCGAATACTGCTCAGCCGCGCTGTGGCTCGACGGCGGATGCGCTGCGCGCGGCGCGCTTGCAGGGCAGAAGCATTCCGAGATGCTGCTGGCCATGGTCGACGAGCTCCTGCGCAGCTGCGCGCTGCGGCTGGGTGAGCTCGACGGTATCGCTTACGGCGAAGGCCCCGGCTCTTTCACCGGGCTGAGAATTGCGTGCGGAGTGGTGCAGGGCCTCGCATTCGGCGCCGATCTCCCGGTCGTCGGAGTCGGCACCCTGCTCGCTCTCGCCGAAGCCAGCCGGGCGCAGCGGGTGGTCTGTTGCCTCGACGCCCGCATGAGCGAGGTGTACCACGCGGCATATGAGAAGCACGGGGACGAATGGCTCACCGTGCACGAGCCGACGGTATGCCCGCCGCACGCCGCGCCGGCATTGCCGGGCGACGGCTGGGTCGCGTGCGGCAGCGGGTTCGCGGCGTATCGCCAAGCGCTGGAAACGCGTTACGAGGGTCAGCTCGCGCGCATCGAGCCGGATCTTTATCCGCACGCGGCGGACATCGCACGCCTCGCGGCACCGCGTTTTTCGAACGGCGGGAGCGCAAGCGCGGAATTCGCGGCGCCCGTCTACGTGCGCAACAAAGTCGCATTGCGAACCGATGAGCGCCCGGCTCGCTAGCGTGACGACGTATCGCAGGATGGGCGATGCGGACCTCGCGAGCGTGGTCGCGATCGAGAGCGCGGTGCATGCGCACCCGTGGACACGTATGAATTTCGCCGATTCGCTCGGCGCGGGATACCACTGCTGGATCGCCGAGCGCGAGGGGCAGCTCGTCGGATACGGCATCGTTCTGGTCGGCGCGGGCGAGGCGCATCTGCTCAACCTGAGCGTCGCGCTCGAATGGCAGAGGCGGGGGATAGGCACCGAGCTCACGCATTTCTTCGCCAAGCTCGCCCGGGACTACGGCGCTGAAAAAATATTTCTCGAAGTGCGTCCGTCGAACAGCGCGGCACGCGCGCTTTACGCGAGCAGCGGCTTCGGAGAGATCGGCGTGAGGCGCGGTTACTATCCCGCGGCCGAAGGTCGCGAGGACGCGCTGGTGATGGAGTTGAGACTTCAATGAGGCGCCTCCCGTGAGCACCCGCCGCGACGAAATCCTGAAGGAGATGGGCCTCGCGCCGCTGTGGCGCCTGCGCGTCGCGCCTGCCGCCGGGGGCGCGGGCAGTGCAGACGCTACACCCCCGGCCAGTGTTTCGAGCAGCGCAGGCGCTTCTCCTGCAGCCGCGCCTGCGCTGCACGGAGAGCGGGTGACAGCTGAGGCGCCTGCGCAGAGCCACGACGCAAGGCGTGCGGCGATCATGCAGATGGACTGGCCGGCGCTCAAGGCCGCCGTCGCGCAGTGCACGGCGTGCGCCCTGCATGCGAAGCGAACCAATACCGTATTCGGCGTCGGGGACGAGAATGCCGACTGGATGTTCATCGGCGAAGGTCCCGGCGCAGACGAAGACGCGATGGGCGATCCCTTCGTCGGACAGGCGGGTAAGCTTCTCGACAACATGCTCGCGGCGATCGGGCTGAAGAGAGCCGAAAACGTATACATCGCGAACGTCGTCAAGTGCCGCCCGCCGGGAAACCGCAACCCCGAGCCCGCCGAAGCGGATCAGTGCGAGCCTTTTCTCGAGCGTCAGATCGAGCTGATCAAGCCGAAGCTGATCGTCGCCCTGGGGCGAGTCGCGGCGTTGAACCTGCTCGACAGGGACGCGAGCATCGCGAGCCTGCGAGGCCGAGTGCTTGATTACAAAGGCATACCGCTGCTCGTCACGTACCATCCCGCGTACCTGCTGCGCAGCCTGACGGAGAAGGCGAAAGCGTGGGAAGACCTCTGTTTCGCCGTTCGGACGATGCAGGGCTTGCAGGCGGCGAACGCGAATGCGGAATGATGAACGCGTAATGCGGAATACAATCGCCGCGTAGTGGTAAACCCATTCATCATTCCGCATTGACATGAGGACAAATATGGCACGACGTTTAGGATTGCTGATGGCCGGGCTGATGGCGCTGGTCTTGTCCGGCTGCGGCTACAACAGCCTCCAGCAGCAGGACGAGCAGATCAAGGCGTCGTGGTCCGAGGTGGTGAACCAGTACCAGCGCCGCGCCGATCTCATCCCTAACCTGGTGAACACCGTCAAAGGCTACGCGAACCAGGAGAAAGACGTGCTGCTCGGCGTCACCAATGCGCGGGCGAAAGTCGGCAGCATCCAGGCCACTCCGGAGCTGCTCAACGATCCGCAGGCTTTCACAAAGTTTCAGGCGGCACAGGGCGAGCTCTCCGGCGCGCTGTCGCGGCTGCTCGTGGTCACCGAGAACTATCCGCAGCTGAAGTCCGATGCCAATTTCCGTGACCTTCAGGCGCAGCTCGAAGGCACCGAGAACCGCATCACCGTCGCGCGCAACCGCTACATCAAGGCGGTCCAGGACTACAACGTGACGGTCCGTTCGTTCCCCACGAACCTGACTGCGATGATGTTCGGTCACAAGGACAAGCCGCAGTTCACGGTCGAGAACGAGAAAGAGATCGCGCGTCCGCCGACGGTCGATTTCGGCGGCGGCACGCCGAGCCGCGATCGCGCCGAGTCGCCGCGCCCGGCACCCGCGCCGGCCAAGTAAATGATCGTTTTCGTGCGGCGGGCGGCGCTCGCCGCCGCGCTTTTCATCTTCGCGTTCGCTGCGGCTGCGCAGGTGCCGGTTCCCGCGCTGACTGTTCGCGTCACCGACCAGACCGGCACGCTCACCGCCGAGCAGCGCACCGCGCTCGAAGAGCGTCTCGCCGCCTTCGAAAGCCGCAAAGGCGCGCAGATCGCGGTCCTGATCGTTTCGAGCACCCAGCCCGAGGCGATCGAACAGTTTGCGATCCGCGTCGCCGAGCAGTGGAAGGTCGGGCGTAAAGGGGTGGATGACGGCGCGATACTCGTCGTCGCGGTCAAGGATCGCGCGCTGCGGATCGAAGTCGGTTACGGCCTCGAAGGCGCGCTTCCCGATGCGGTCGCCAAGCGCATCATCGCCGAGGACATCGTCCCGCACTTCAAGCAAAACGATTTCTACGGCGGCATCAACGCCGGGGTGAGCCGGATGATCTCGGTCGTCGAAGGCGAGGCGCTGCCGGCGCCGCGCAGCGCCCAGGGAGGCAAGGGTAATGGGGGCGGCTTCGAAGGCCTGCTCGTCATCGGCTTCATGCTCGTATTCGTCGTCGGCGGCATCGTGCGCGCGATCTTCGGCCGTTTCCTCGGTTCCGGCGTCATCGGCGCGATCGGCGGGGTCGCAGGCTGGTTGATGCTCGGCTCAATCGCGATGGGCGTGGTCGTCGCCCTCGTCGCCGCGTTCCTGAGCCTGATGGGCGGCGCGGGTGGCGCCGGGCGGCGCGGCGGCTGGTCTTCGGGCGGTCTCCCGGGCGGCGGTTGGGGCGGCGGCGGCGGAAGCTGGGGCGGCGGCGGGGGTGGGTTCGGCGGCGGCGGCGCGTCGGGGCGCTGGTAGAGATGAGCCTCGCTCGTGTTTTTCGTCATCTCTTCGCCCCGCCCTGGCTCGTCCGGCGCGCGTTTGCGCAGCACGTGCTCGAGCGCATCGAAGCGGCAATCGGCGCGTCGGAGAAGCGCCACCGCGGCGAGATCCGGTTCGCGGTCGAGGGCGCGCTCGAATTTCTGCCGGTTGCGCGAGGCCTCACGCCGCGCGAGAGGGCGCTCGAGGTGTTTTCGCTCCTGAAGGTGTGGGACACCGAGGAAAACACCGGTGTGCTGGTCTACGTCCAAGTCGTCGACCGCGACATCGAGATCGTTGCGGACCGCGCGATAGCGCGACGCATCCCGCAAACTCAGTGGGACGCGATCTGCGGGCGTATCGAACAGGCTTTCGCGGACAAGCGCTACGACGAAGGGGTGGTGGCCGGTATCGGGGAGATCGGCGAAGTGCTCGCCGCACATTTCCCGGCGGGACCGGAGAACGCCGACGAGCTTCCCGACAAGCCCGCGGTGCTATGACCGCGTCCACGAGCTTCCGGGGAGCTCGCCGACGCGGGGCCCCCCAGACCCCGCGAGCGGCAGGGAACGTTTATCGCAGGCACGGCGTGAGGGCGACGGCTGCGAGGGCTCGTCGCGCTTCGGAACTGTATTAATATCAGGCAAGCCCGGATCGAGGGGCGGGCACATCGGAGAGGTTCGGGTTGATGAAAACAGCAGTGAATCGTTTGCGAGGCGTCGAGCGGGACATCGTGCAGGTCCCTCAGGTGGGAGACACCGCACCGTACTACGAGCCGCAGGGCAATGAGGTCGCGATATTCGAAGCGGCGTACAAGAAGCGCCTGCCGATCATGCTCAAAGGCCCGACCGGCTGCGGAAAGACGCGTTTCCTGGAGCACATGGCGTTCGAGCTCGGCCGCCCTCTGGTGACCGTGTCGTGCCACGAAGACCTGACGAGCTCGGACCTCGTCGGCCGCTTCCTCCTCGAAGGCTCCGAGACCGTCTGGCAGGACGGTCCGCTCACTCGCGCGGTCAAGGCCGGCGCGATCTGCTACCTCGATGAGATCGTAGAGGCGCGCACCGATTCGACCGTGGTGATCCACTCGCTCACCGATCACCGCCGCAAGCTCACGATCGAGAAGAAAGGCCAGGAGATCGAGGCGCACGAGGATTTCATGCTGGTGATCTCGTACAACCCGGGTTACCAGACGGTGCTGAAGGACCTGAAGCCTTCGACCAAGCAGCGCTTCATCGCGATCAACTTCGATTTCCCGGTGGAAGAGGTCGAGCGCAAGATCGTGCTCAACGAGGCCGCAGGGATTTCGCCTGAGCTCGTGCATCAGCTCGTGGCGGCAGGCCGCAAAGCGCGCCAGCTGAAGGACCACGGGCTGGAGGAAGCGACCTCGACCCGTGCACTCGTCTACGCGGCCAACATGATCAACGCCGGCCTCGATCCTGTCGCCGCGTGCCAGGTTGCGATGGTCAACCCGATCACCGACGACATCGAGCTGGCGGATGCGCTCATGGAGATCGTTCAGGCGCATTTCTCCGCGTGACGCGGGAGGTTTCCCGTGGCAGAGCGTAAGCCATCGGTCGCGGCCCTGCTCGCCCAGCTCGAGCGCGAGAGCCATGCCGCGAGCCGCGACATCGAGCAGTCCCTTCCCGAGATAGAGCCTCACGGCGAGCAGGTGACTCTCGCGTGGCTGTCTGCGTGTCGCGCGCTTTTCGATTTCGACCGCGAAGCCGCAAAGGCTTTCATCCGCGGCAGCGTCGAAGCCGAGCGCGTCTCTGAAACCGTGCTTCCGTGGACCGGGCAGGCGCTGGAATTCATGCGCTGGCGCGGCTCGTGGCGTGCGCTAGACGGCTTCATGACCAACCTGCCTCGCGCCTTCGGCTCTTTAGGGCACGCGGGGGAAAAGCGCTGGGCCGAGATCGGCTTCGTGTGGTGCGCGCGGCAGATCGACAGCGGCTCGGCGTATTTCGCGACCCCGGTGCTCGATCTCTCCGGCCGTCAGGGAATCTCGGGCGTGGAGCAGCTCAGCGCCCCGGCCGAAGAGCTTTTCGAATCGCGGAAGCTCATGCTCGGGACTTATCTCGGCGGCGCGTTGCGCGTACGCAACCTGCTCGGGTCGCAGGCGATCCTGCCGTGGGCTCTGCGCGGCGCCGACATCCTGCAATCTGGACGTGCGCGCGGCGAAGCGTATTTCAGGCTCGAGTCCGAAGAGAGCCTCGCGCTGCTCCTCGAGCACCTTCCCGGTTTCAGGCTCGTCGACCGCAACCGGCTGCTCGCCATGCTGCTCGACGTGTGGTTCGGCGGTGCTTTCGACCTGAAGGAATCGAGCTGGTCGCCTGAGAAAGGGCGGCCGTTCGTCGAGACCGACGGCCGCAGCCTTTATGTGCCCGCGGTCATGAGCAGCCGGGACGAAGCGATACTCGCGGTGCTGCACGCGGCCGGACACATGCGCTTCGGCACCTTCGACCGCAGCGGGATGAAATCGATGTTCGACGCGGCGAAGATCGAGTTCCCCGCGACCGGTGCGGTCTCGTGGGCACCGCTGTTTCTGCGCTTCGGCGACGACGCGCTGCGCTTCCAGCTCATCTTCGACGTGTGCGAAGACCTGCGGGTCGATTACCGCACCCAGAACCAGGTTCCGAATTACCTCCAGCGGCTCGTCAAGACCGCGCACGACGCCGGCGCGCGCCATCCCGACACCGGCGCGTATTTCGATCTGGCGCTCGCTACGGCGGAAGGGGCGCTGGCAGCATCGCGAGGAAAAGGCGGCCCTGACGCGCGTTTCGCGCCCCTCCTCGAGCCGGGCGCCACCGTCGCCGATTCGTACCGGATCGCAAGTGTGCTGTACGACGAAGACACGCTGCCTCGCGTGAGCGACCTCGAAGCCATGCACGCGGCGTATCTGCCGGGCAGGGGGCCGAATGCGACGCGCCTCGCGCATCCGCAGGAAAAGCAGGACCAGGACCAGCAGACCCAGGCCGGCGCGGAGCAGCAGAGCGAGCAGCAGGAGCAGGGCGAGGAAGAAAGCACGCCGCAGAACGCCGAAGCGGGCGACCAGCAGGACGGCGGCAAGCGCGAGGAAGTCGCCGGATACGGCGAGAGCAGCGGCTCATCGACCCAGGCCGCAGCCAAATCCGACGGCGATCGCGGTAAGGCCGGCGGCAGCGACAAAGGCGTGCCGTACCCCGAGTGGGACTATCGAGAGAACCGCTACAAGCGCAACTGGAGCTGGGTGCAGGAGAAGCGTCTCGCCGAATCGAACATGGCGGAGACCAACCGCCTGATGAACCAGTATTCGAACGCGCTGAAGCGCCTGAAGAAAGCCATCCAGTCGCAGAAACCCACGCGCATGGCGCCGAAGCTGCGCCAGTTCGACGGCGACGACATGGACCTGAACGCGGTGGTGAGCTACGTCGCGGAGAAGCGCGCCGGCCGCTCGCCCAAAGCGGACATCTACCGCAGGCGCGAGATGCGCCAGCGCGAGGTCGCGGTGACGCTGCTCGCCGACATGTCGACCTCGATCATGCAGCACCTTCCCGAAGGCGGCGGGCGCCTCGTCGACCGGGTTCGCGCGGGCGTGCTGCTCTTCGCCGAGAGCATGGAGGAAGTCGGCGACAGCTATTCGATCGCGGGCTTCTGCTCGAAATACCGCGACAACGTGAGCTATTACAACATCAAGGGTTTCGACGAGCCGCTGTCGCAGGACGTGCGCAGCCAGATCGGCGGGATGTCGGGAAGGCTCGCGACCCGCATGGGCGCCGCGATCCGGCACGCCACCGCGTCCTTCGAAGGCATCGAAAGCCGCCGCCGGCTGCTGCTCATCCTGTCCGACGGCCGCCCCGAGGATTACGACGACGGCGGCGACCGGCGCTATCTGCACGAAGACACGCGTATGGCGGTCAAGGAAGCGGTGTCCAAAGGCGTGCATCCTTTCTGCATCACGGTCGATACCATGGCCAACCAGTACCTGCCCCAGATTTTCGGAACCGGCCACTACCTCGTGCTCGACCACATCAACAGCCTGCCGAACAAGCTTCCGGAGATTTACTTTCGGCTGCGCCGCTGACCCGCGTGTCGGTCGGCGCGGCCTGGTTTCGCCCGAGGCGGTAAGATCGAGATCCCACCCTCGTCGCCCGCTACGCAACCCAAGGAGGATTTATGGCGCAGACACTACAAGCATTCGCCGCGAAGAGTCGCGAGATACTCAAAGCCGAGAACAATCCCGCCGGCCGCAGCAAGGTCGCGGGGCTGTTGCAGGAAGCACTGAAGGACAAGGATTTCGTCGCGGCACAATTCGGCGACGCTGCACCCGAGCGCAAGATCCTCTATGAGGACCCCGATCTGGGTTTCTGCGTCCTCGCGCACAACTACACCGGTCCGAAGGAAAGCCCGCCGCACGACCACGGCCCGTCGTGGGCGATCTACGGTCAGGCGCGCGGCGAAACCGCGATGAGCGACTGGGACCTCATCGAGCCGGCCAGCGCGGAAAAGCCGGGCAAAGTGAAGAAAAGACGCGATTACAAGCTGACCCCGGGCGTCGCCCACGTGTACAACGAAGGCGACCTGCATTCCCCGAGCCGCTCAGGGCCGACCCGGCTGATCCGCATCGAAGGCACGAACATGGAGAAGGTCAAGCGGTTCAAGTTCGAGCCGGCATCCTAAGAACCGTAAACGGTAAACGGTAGACCGTCAGCAGCGACGCCAAATTCCCAGGCGACGAGGAACGACCGGTAGCGTTTTCTCGCGCTGACGGGTTTGCGCACGGGCCGTTCCCGGTTTACCGGTTACCGTTCACCCGTTACGCCGGTTTTCAGTGCTGCGCGTCGGTCGGTATCGTCGGCATGTCGCTCTTGGTCAGGTTGTGCAGGTGGCGACGGCGCACCAGTACCATCGCCGACGAGACGAAGAGGCCGAACACGAGCACCACGGTGTAGATCGAGAAATCGAGCCACATCAGCAGCGCGTATACGCTGAGCATCACGAGGATCGACAGATTCTCGTTGAAGTTCTGCACCGCGATCGAATGTCCGGCGCCCATGAGGATGTGGCCGCGGTGCTGGAGCAGCGCGTTCATCGGCACGACGAAAAAGCCCGCGAGCGCGCCGATCAGGATCATCAGCGGGACCGCTACGGCCACACTGGTGGCGAAGTTCATCGCGATGACCACCAGCCCCATCGCGATACCCACGGGCACCACGTCCACTGAACGGCGCAAAGGCACGAACCGTGCGGCCACCACCGAACCCACGGCAATGCCGACGGCGCACACGCCCTGGAGCACGGTCGCCTGCGATAGCGTATAGCCGAGGGCGACCTCGGCCCATTTCAGCACGATGAACTGGAGCGTCGCGCCCGCGCCCCAGAAAAGAGTGGTGGTCGCGAGCGAGATCTGGCCGAGCTTGTCGCTCCACAGGAGCTTCACGCAGTGCGCGAACTCCCGCACCAGGAAGACCGGATTGCGGCTCGGCGCGCGGTGGTCGACGCCGGTGTCCGGTATGTAGAGGTTGAATATCGCGGCGACGAGGTAGAAGAGCATGATCACTGCGATCGCCGCCTCCGGGGCGGTGTCGATCCCGGTGTCGATCCACGGCATGTCGAACGCCAGCAGTGTCGAGGACACCGCGCGGCTGATGAGAACGCCGCCGAGCAGGGTGCCGAGGATGATCGACGCGACGGTGAGGCCTTCGATCCAGCCGTTGGCAATGACCAGCCGGTGGTGGGGCAGGAGCTCGGTCAGAATCCCGTATTTCGCCGGCGAGTAGGCTGAGGCGCCCATTCCGACGACGCTGTACGCGAGGAGCACCACCATGTAGCCCGCGATTCCGGGCACCGTCAGCAATTCGTGAAAGAACATCATCAGGCAGCCGGCGATCTTCACCAGGTTGGTGAGGAACATCACCCGGCCTTTGGGCATCGAGTCGGCGAACGCGCCGACGAAAGCGGCGAAAAGCACGTAGGAGACGGTAAAGAAGAACTTCAGCAGCGGCGTCATCCACTCGGGCGTCTGCATCTGCATGAGCAGTGCGATCGCCGCGACGAGCAGGGCGTTGTCGGCCAGCGACGAAAAAAACTGCGCCGCCATGATGAGGTAAAAACCGAGAGGCATCGTGCCGAAAGGCTGAAGCGCGGGGGTGTGGCGGGAGGCTTAGGGAAAGACCGCGCGTTTATACCATAATCGGCGCGGAGGCCACGATCGCAGGGGCGCACCCCGCCGCGTGTGCACGCGCAGCAAAAATATCGATCTGATCCTCCTCGGCACCCGAGCACGCTGTGGTTAAAATGTGTTCGCATACTATCGGAACGGGACAGCGGAGAGAAGCCGCGTGTGATGGCGCTTCGGACCTCGCCCGTTCAGCCCGCCGCCCGTCCCCGCAACATTTTTTCCTTATCGACGCCTTTACATGGCCGACCGCCGCCTGCAAGTGTTCTATACCGTAGCCAAGCAGTTGAGCTTCACCAAAGCCGCGGAACAGCTCTTCATGACGCAGCCCGCAGTCACTTTCCAGGTGAAGCAGCTCGAAGAGCACTTCAATACGCGGCTGTTCGAGCGCAGCCACGGCAGGATCGCGCTGACGCCCGCCGGACGCATCGTCCTGGAATACGCCGAGCGCATACTCACGATGTCCGAGGAGATGGACACGCGGGTCGCCGATCT
>JAQGMV010000079.1 GCA_028292225.1 Betaproteobacteria bacterium | reverse complement strand
GCGAGCTCGCGCTCCGGCAGCGTCTTCAGCGTATCGGTATCGGCGACCACGACCCGCGGCTGGTAGAACGCGCCGATCATGTTCTTGCCCAGCGGATGATTGATCGCGGTCTTTCCGCCGACCGCGGAATCGACCTGCGCGAGCAGTGTCGTCGGCACCTGTATGAAAGGGATGCCTCGCTGGTAGAGCGCTGCGGCGAATCCGCCGATGTCGCCGACGACTCCGCCGCCGAGCGCGATCAGCGTGGTCCCGCGCTCGCACCGCGATTGCAGCAGCGCGTCGAAGATCGTGTTGAGTGTCCGCCAGTCCTTGTGGGCTTCACCGTCGGGGATGACGATCGGCACCGTTTTCACGCCGGCTGATTCGAGCGCGCTCACGAGCGGCTGGAGATACAGGCGCTCGAGCGTCGTATTCGTGACGATTGCCGCGCGTTTCTGCTTCAGGTGGCGGACGATGAGCTCGGCGCGCTCGAGGAGCCCGCTGCCGATATGAATCGGGTAACTGCGCTCGGCGAGCTCGACGTTCAGGGTGCGCATGTGTTGTCCTGCCCGCGATCGGGCGGGCTCGATGAGTTGCCCGCGCCCGTGAACTGCGAGAGCCTCGACTCGAGCCGGTGAGCGAGACTGCTCACGCTCTGGTTGCCGGTATCGACGATGATGTCGGCGATCTCGCGATACAGCGGATCGCGTTCGGAAAAAAGCTCGGTCAGTTTCCCGAGCGGGTTCGGCGTCTGCAGCAGCGGACGGTTGCGGTCGTGGCGCGTGCGCTGCCAGAGCTCCTGCGGAGAAGCGCGTAAGTACACCACGGTGCCGTGTGCGCAGAGTATTTTGCGATTTTGCTCCGACAACACCGCGCCCCCGCCGGTTGCGAGCACCACGTCGCTGGCGGCCGCGAGATCGGCGAGCATCCTGCTTTCTCTCGCCCTGAAGCCCGCCTCGCCTTCGATTTCGAAAATCACGGGGATGCGCACTCCGGTCGCGCGTTCGACCTCATGGTCGGAATCGTAAAAAGTCTTGCCGAGACGGCGCGCAAGCATCTTGCCGACCGAGGTCTTCCCCGCGCCCATGAGGCCGATCAGAAAGATGTTGGAGGACGGCGCGCCGCCGCCCACCGGTGCAGTGTTACTCGACATGGGACGATTTTAGCGGAATCGCCGCACGACCACAGTCGGCGGGCTGCGCGCGAGGCGAACGCCGCCTCGCGTGCGCAGGCGCGTCTACGGCGTCACGCGTAGCGTGTCTTTCAGTATCCGCGGCGTGACGAAGATCAGAAGCTCGTTGCGGTTGTCGAACTTGAGCGTCTGCTTGAAGAGGAATCCGATGTAAGGCAGGTCGCCGAGCAGCGGCACCTTGTTGACCGTGGTGCGCTCGTCCTGGGTGTAGATGCCGCCGATCACGACCGTGCCGCCGTTTTCCACCAGCACTTCGGTGGTGACCTGCTTGGTGTCGATGCTGGGGCCTGCCGTGGTCTGCGTGCCGACGCTGTCCTTGTGCACGTTCAGGCTCATGATCACATTGTCGTCGGGCGTGATCTGCGGCTTCACCTTGAGCGACAGCGTGGCTTTCTTGAACTGGACCGCGGTCGCGCCGCTCGAAGTCGCCTGCTGGTACGGGATCTCCGTGCCCTGCTCGATGACCGCTTCGACCTGGTCGGCGGTGATCACGCGCGGGCTCGAAATGATCTTGCCGCGGCCGTCGGCCTGGAGCGCGGAGAGCTCGAGGTTGAGAAACCGCGTGCCCCTGTCGTTGAAGAGCAGGAACGAGAACAGGCCGGGCTGCACGCCGCCGATCGCGGGCGCGGGAAGATTCACGCTCAGCGAGTCCGGAAGAAAGCTCGTCGGGGTGTTCGGCGTCTGCCCGGTCTGGATCCCGGTGCTCTGCAGGTTGCCGCCCACCAGGAACCGGCTTCCGGTGCCGCTGATCGCCTGTCCTGCGCTTGCGCCGCCGCTCAGGTCGAGCGTGCCGAGCCTCACACCGAGGTTGCGGCTGAAGGTGTCCAGCGCTTCGACGATCCGGGATTCGATCATCACCTGCCGCACAGGCACGTCGACCTTGCGAATCAGGCGCCGTACTTCCTCGAGCCTGGTCGGGGTGTCCTGGACGAAGATCGTGTTGGTGCGCGGATCGATGACCGCGCTGCCGCGCTTGGACAGGAGGCGTTGCTTGTCGTCGGTCAGCAGCCTCGCGAAATCGATCGCGCGCTGATAGTTCAACTGGAAAGTCTCGGTGCGTGTGGGCTCGAGCTCGGCAATCTGCGCCTGGGATTCGAGCGCGAGCTTCTCGCGAGTGGCAAGCTCGTCACGCGGCGCGATCCACACCACGTTGCCGGTCTTGCGCATGTCGAGGCCTTTGCTCTGGAGGATGATGTCCAGCGCCTGGTCCCACGGTACGTCGCGCAGGCGCAGCGTGAGATTGCCGGTGACCGTATCGCTCGTGATGATGTTGAGGCCGGTGAAGTCGGCGATCACCTGCAGCACCGCGCGAACCTCGACGTTCTGGAAATTGAGCGAGAGCTTCTCGCCGACGAACCCGGGCCGCACCAGCCGGTTGGGATCCTCGACGACCTGCTTCACTTCGATGATGAAGCGGTTGTCGGTCTGGTAAGCCGAATGTTCCCAATTTCCGCGGGGCTGGATCGTGAGTCTCGCGTTGCTGCCCTGGGAGAACGACTCGAGCGATTGCACCGGCGTGCCGAAATCGGTCACGTCCATGCGGCGCTCGAGATTGCGCGGCAGCGTGGTGTTCGCGAAATCGACGACGATGCTGCGGCCCTGGGTGCGCACCGCGATGCCGACCTGGCTGTCCGAGAGATCGATGACGATGCGGCCTTCACCGGCGGGGCCGCGGCGGAAATCGATGTCGCGAAGCGCGTGCCGCGTGTCGCCCGGGCGCTGCTCGGCGAAATGCTGGGTGATCGCAGGCGGCGTAGCGGCAGCCTTGTCCGCGGGACCCGCGAGCGTGACGAGTATGGTGCGTCCTTCGATCTGGGTATCGTAGGTGACCGCGCGGCCGAGCTCGAGGACCATGCGCGTGCGATCGCCGGCCTGCACGACGTTGATTCGCCGCAGGTCGCCTTCGGCGACGTCCTGGGTCGTGCGCCCGAGCGCGTTCGTCGTGGCCGGGAAGTCGAGCGCGATGCGGGGCGGGTTGTTGACGGTGAAACCGGCCGGCGGATTGGCCGGCGGATCTTTCATCGTGACGCGCACGACGATCCGACCTCCCGATTGGGTCGAGACGTTGACCGCCTGGATGCTGTTGGTCTGCGCGTGCGCGTGGCCGATGAAGGCGAGCAGCGCGAACGCGGCGAGCGCGTGCAGCGAGCGCATGATCGAAGGGGTGCTGGCAGTCATTTCCGTGCCTCCTGTTCCTCCGTCAATTGGAGGACCTGTTCTTTTTCTTCCCAGTTGCCGCCAGCGTCCTGGACAATTTCCTTCAGCTTCACGGCGGACTCGGAAATACCGACGATGCGGCCGAAATTCTGGCCGACGTAATTGCCGGTCTTCACTCGGAACAGCGTGTTGTCGGGCGCCCTGACGAGCGCATACATCTGCTTGTTCTGCTCGAGCGTGCCGACCATGCGCAGGTTCTCGAGCGGATAGGCTTCCAGCGGCTCGCGCCGGCGGTTAAGGTCCGGGGCGAGCGCACCGCCGCCGGAACCTTTCGGAGGCTCGATCTTGCGAGGCTTGAAAGGGTCGATCAGGTCAAATGCGTTGTAGGTGTACGGCTCGTACGGCTTGACCTCGGGCAACGGCGGGATGTTGCCGTGCGGAAGCTTCTCGGAGTCCTTCACGAACTGCTTCAGGTCGTGGTGCTCTTCGCCGGAGCACGCCGCGAGTCCGACGCACGCGAGCAGCGTGACGAGCAAGGCTTTGAGCGGATGGGCGCTCATCACTTCGCCCCTTTCTTGTCTTTGTCCTTCGAGCGCTTCTGCGCCGAGATCTCGTCTTCGTCGAGGTAGCGGAAGGTCTTGGCGGTGGCATCCATCACCAGCGTCCCGTCCTTGTTCGCCGTGAGGCCGATATCGTTCAGCGTGACGATGCGCGAGAGCTTGCCGACGTCGCTCGCGAACGCGCCGATGTCGTGATAGCTGCCGGTGATCCTGATCGTGATCGGCAGCTCGGCGTAGAACTCCTGCACCGTTTCGCTCGCCGCAGGCTTGAACAGCTCGAACTGAAGCCCGCGCCCGAGGCCCGCCTGGTTGATATCGGTGAGCAGCGCGTCCATTTCGGACTTGCCGGGTAGCTGCTTGAGGAGCGCGCCGAACTGCTTCTCGATGTCTTCGAGCTGCTTGCGGTAAGCGGGAAGGTCGAGCGCCTCTTTCTTCTTGGCGACGAAAGTGCCCTTGAGCTGGTCTTCGCGGACTTTTTCGCCGTCGATCCGGTCGATCTGGTCCTTCCAGTCGAACCAGTACGCTGCGCCTATCATCAGCACCAGGAGCAGGATCAGGGTCCCGAACTTCGGGCCTGCGGGCCAGGAGCCGATCTTCTTGGGGTCGAGCCGCCTCAGGTCGTCGAGCGTCATTTAGCCCCCGCCGCCGCGGTTTTTGCCGGCTTTGCCGTCTTGTCCTCTTCGGGTTTGGGCCGCTCGATGTTCACTGCGAGCGTGAATTCGTTGATCCGGCTGGTGCCGAGCGGCACGGCCCTGATTTCGATGAGGTTCGCGTTTTCGAGGTAAGGCGAGGCGTCAAGGTTGCGCATGAGGGTCGAGACCCGCGCCTGCGACTGGGTGTAGCCGTTGATGGTCACACGGCTGCCCTGCTGCTTGATTCCCTTGAGGTAAACGCCGTCGGGAAGCTGGCGGGTGAGCTCGTCGAGCAGGTGCACCACCTCCGCGCGATTGCTCTGCAGGGTCTCGACGACCTTCTTGCGCGAGAGCAGCGACGCGGTCATCTCCTTCAGCTTCTTGATGTCCTCGATCTCCTTGTCGAGCTTCACGATCTCGGCCTGCAGATACTGATTGCGCCTCTGCTGGTTCTCGAAGCTGTTGGTGAGCGAGGTGTGCACGAGCAGCCAGACGGCCACGCCCACGAAGGCGACGAGGCCGAGCATGACGAAGTACTGCTGCTGGAGCCGGCGCCGCCGGATCTCGCGGTGGGGCAGCAGGTTGACGCGAATCATGGATCGAATCTCCGCAGGGCGAGGCCGCACGCAACCATGAGCGACGGCGCATCCTGCGTGAGGCTTTTGACTTTCACCTTCGAGGACACGTCCATGTTCACGAAGGGGTTCGCGATCACCGTCGGCACCTGGGTGCGGCGGGTGACCGCCTCGTCCGCGCCAGGTATCGCCGCGCAGCCGCCGGCGAGCACGATCTGACTCACCTGGTTATACGGAGTGGAGCTGAAAAAGAAGTGCAGGGCGCGCGCGATCTCCAGGCCCATCTTGTCGACGAACGGCTGCAGGATCTCGCTCTCGTACTCGGGCGGCAGGCCGCCGTCGCGTTTGGCGACTTCGGCCTCGTCGGAGGACAGGCCGAACTTGTTCTGAATCTCCTGCGAAAGCTCGTTGCCGCCGAACGGCTGCTCGCGCAGGTATATGGATTGCCCGTTGCGCAGCACGTTCACAGTCATCGTGGTCGCGCCCACGTCGACCATCGCAATGTTCTGGTCTTTGCTTTCGTCCCCCTGGTCCGCGATCATCAGCTCGAATGCAGCTTGCGCGGCGTAGAGGTCGACGTCCATCACGGTCGCCTTCAGCCCTGCGGCTTCGGCCGCGGCCACGCGATCTTCGATCTTTTCCTTGCGGGACGCTGCGATCAGCACTTCGACGTCCTCGGCGTTGTTCGGCGCGGGGCCGAGAACCTGGAAGTCGAGATTGACCTCGTCGAGCGAGAACGGAATGTACTGGTTGGCTTCGGTCTCGACCTGGACCTCGAGCTCTTCGTCGCTCTGTCCGGCCGGAACGTATATGCGTTTGCTGATCACCGCCGCGTTGGGCAGCGCCAGGGCGACGTTTTTGATGTTCGTGCCCAGACGTTTGTGGCAGCGCTTGAGCGCGTCGCTGACCGCGTCCAGGTTGTTGATATTGCCTTCGACGACGCTGTCCTTGGGGAGCGGCTCTATGGCGTACCGCTCGACGCGGTACAGGCCGCGGCCGGCCTCGGTGAGCTCGACCATCTTGATCGACGACGAGCTCAGGTCCGCGCCGATCAACGGCGGGGCCTTCGGCTTGAAAAGCCGCTCGAGCGACGAGGTATCGAACTTGAGCTTGCCCGGGTTGAAGCTCATTTTTCCTTTTAGCATAAGCCTGTGGCGCAGTTCGCCCAGATTTTACTTTAAATGCTAGCAGTAAGACCACGACAAGTAAACGGATGTCCTGTCGTATTCTTTTTAGGGCGAGACGCCCCTATAATGCTCGGGCCGTATGCGCTTTTCTCGCCTCCCACGGCGCGCTCCGGAACTTACACCAGATTGAGCAGTATCGCATGTAAGCCCCCGTCTCGCATGACTTTCTTCCGTTAGAAGTAGGCCTCAAGATGTTGGTCCGCTGGTGGGCATTCCCACTATTACTTGTAGCTTCGACCTTTCTCGTCGGGGTGATATTGGTCGCTTTCGCGGCGGTCATCGTGTATCCCACGCTGCCGTCGCTGGAAGTGCTCACTGACTATCAACCGAAGATCCCGCTGCGCGTCTACAGCGTCGAAGGCGACCTCCTCGGCGAGTTCGGGGAGGAGCGCCGCGCATTCGTGGCGATCGCCAACGTCCCCAAACCGATGGTCAACGCGATCCTCGCGGCCGAGGACGAGCGCTTCTACCACCACCGCGGCGTCGACTACATCGGCGTGGCGCGCGCCGCGCTGTCCAACTTTGTGTCCGGCGGGGTCCGTCAAGGCGCTTCCACGATCACGATGCAGGTCGCGCGCAACTTCTTCCTGTCGAAAGAGCGCACGGTCACCCGCAAATTCAACGAGATGCTCCTCGCGTTCAAGATCGAGGCCAGTCTCACCAAGGACGAGATCCTTCAGCTCTACATCAACCAGATCTATCTGGGCCAGCGCGCGTACGGCTTCGCGGCCGCGTCCCAGATTTATTTCGGCAAACCGCTCGAGAAGTTGAGCCTCGCCGAATACGCGATGCTCGCGGGGTTGCCGAAAGCGCCTTCGGCATACAACCCGATCGCCAATCCGAAGCGCGCCCAGTTGCGCCAGCACTACGTGTTGCGGCGCATGCGCGAGCTCGGCGCAATCGACGACACCCAGCTTGCGGAAGCCGAGCAGCACCCGATCGTGGTCAAGCGCGGCGCCAACGATTTCGGCGTGAGGGCCGAGCATTTCGCCGAGATGGTGCGGCAGGCGGTCTTCGAGCGCTACAAGGACGAGACCTACACGCGCGGCATCCGCATTTACACCACGCTCTCGACCCGGCACCAGGAAGCTGCGTACGCGGCGCTGCGCCGCGGTGTGCATGAATACGATCGCCGCCACGGCTATCGCGGTCCCGAAGGTTACGCCGAGCTGCCGCCCAAGCTGAACGACGAAGTGCTCGAAGAAGCGCTGCAGGACGTCTCCGACAGCGACGACGTGCTCGCGGCGGTCGTGACCGAAGCGAGCCCCAAGCTCGTCAAGGTGTACCGCCGGGGCGGCGAGACGGTCGAGATCGGCGAGGAGGGCTTGCGCTTCGCCGGGCGCATGCTCGGCGACAAGGTCAACGCGAACCAGCGCATCCGCCGCGGCGCCATCGTGCGGATCCAGCAGGACGACAAAAGCCGCTGGCAGATCACGCAACTGCCCGCCGTCGAATCGGCCCTGGTGTCGGTCGATCCTCGCGACGGTGCGATCCGCGCACTCATCGGCGGCTTCGACTTCAACCGCAGCCAGTACAACCACGTGACCCAGGCGCTGCGCCAGCCGGGCTCGAGCTTCAAGCCATTCATTTATTCGGCCGCGCTAGAAAAAGGCTTCACCGCTGCGACGATCATCAACGATGCGCCGCTCACCTTCTCGTCGACTCAGACCGGGTCCGAGCCGTGGGAGCCGAAGAACTACGACGGCAAGTTCGAAGGGCCGATGCGGCTGCGCACCGCCCTGGTGAAATCGAAGAACCTCGTCTCGGTGCGCATCCTCCAGGCGATCAGCCCGCAGTACGCGCAGGATTACATCACGCGCTTCGGTTTCGATCCGAAGATGCACCCGCCGTATCTCACGATGGCGCTCGGCGCAGGCAACGTGACGCCGATGCAGATGGCGCAGGCGTACTCGGTGTTCGCGAACGGCGGCTATCGCGTGCCCCCGTATTTCATCGAGCGCGTCGAAGACAATCGCGGCAACGTGCTGCTCCAGGCGAAACCGCAGCGTGCCGGCGATGGCGCGGACCGCGTGATCGATCCTCGCAACGCTTTCATCATGCAGAGCATCATGCGCGACGTGGTGCGTATGGGTACGGCGGCGCGTGCGATGAAGCTCGGCCGCGGCGATCTCGCCGGCAAGACCGGAACGACCAACGATTTCATCGACGCGTGGTTCTGCGGCTTCAACCCGACGCTGGTCGCGATCGCGTGGATCGGCTTCGATCAGCCGCAGACGCTCGGCCGCAACGAGACCGGCGGGACCGCGGCGCTGCCGATCTGGATGGGCTACATGGGACCGGCCCTGAAAGGCGTCGGCGAGACGCCTGTGACTCCGCCGCCCGGCGTCGTGGCCTTGCGGGTGAGTCCCGAGACCGGGATGCGCATCACCGACGGCGAGGGTGGCGTGGTCGATTACTTCTATCAGGAGTTCGTGCCGCCCGAGGGCGGCTCGGCGAGCCCGCTGGGCAACGGCGAACGGCCCGCAGAGGAAGTGCGCAACCAGCTTTTCTAGCACCATGGCCAAAGACCGCGGGCGCAACGACGAACGCAGCCGCATCGCTCACCTCGCTGCGCGCATCATGGCGGAAGACGGCGTCGAGGATTACGCTACCGCGAAGCGCAAGGCTGCGCGCCAGGCCGGCATTCCCGACACGCGCCAGCTCCCGACGAACGAGGAAATCGACGCCGCGCTGCGCGTGCATCAGTCGCTCTACATCGGAGAGGCCCACCGCGAAAGCGTGCGCGAGCTGCGCGAGCAGGCGCTCGGCGTCATGCGCGAGCTCGAGCGCTTCAATCCCTATCTCATCGGTTCGGTGCTCTCGGGCAACGCGGGCAAATACGCCGACATCAATCTGCACCTCTACGCCGACAGCACCAAAGCGCTCGAGATCTATCTCATCGATCGCGACATCGCTTACCGCGGCGGACAGGTGCGGCTGTATGTCGGAGAGGAGGCGCGGATGGCGCCGACCTACAGGATCGACGACGACGGGGTCGAAGTCGAGCTCATCGTTCTCGGTGTGGACGACCTGCGCCACCCGGTGAGGACGGCGCCGGACGGTAAACCGATCGAGCGCGCGCGCCTGGCGCAGGTCGAGGCGCTGCTGGAGTTACCCGGCGATTGAGCGTTGCGGTTACGCGTTCTTCAGACGCCGGGCGGCGTCGAGCGCGAAGTAAGTGAGTATCCCGTCGGCGCCGGCGCGCTTGAACGCGAGCAGCGCTTCCATCACGCAGCGCTCTTCGTCGAGCCACCCGTTCTGCGCCGCGGCTTTGAGCATCGCGTATTCGCCGCTCACCTGGTAGACGTAGGTCGGCGCCTTGAAAGTCTCTTTGACTCGCTGCAGGACGTCCAGGTACGGCATCCCGGGTTTGACCATCACCATGTCGGCGCCTTCCTGCAGGTCGAGCCCGACTTCCCACAGCGCCTCGTCGCTGTTCGCCGGATCCATCTGGTACGTATATTTATTGCCGCCCGCGAGCTGCTTCGTCGATCCGACGGCGTCCCGAAACGGGCCATAGAAACCGGATGCGTATTTGGCGGAGTACGCGAGGATCCGCGTGTGGATGAAGCCGCCCTTGTCCAGCGCCGCGCGGATTGCGCCGACTCGGCCGTCCATCATGTCCGAAGGCGCGACGATATCGACGCCGGCTTCGGCGCAAACCACCGCCTGCTTCTGCAGGATTGCGACTGTCTCGTCGTTCAGTACGTAGCCATTTGCGTCGAGCACGCCGTCGTGGCCGTGCGTCGTGTACGGGTCCAGCGCCGCGTCGGTGATGACCCCGAGCTCCGGGAAGCGCTTCTTCAGCGCCGAAACCGCGCGCGGCACCAGTCCTTTGCGATTGGCAGCTTCGCGCCCGTCGGCGGTTTTGAGCTTCTTGTCGATGGCGGGGAAGAGCGCCACCGCGGGAACGCCGAGCTCGACGCAGGTCGCAGCATGCTCGAGCAGCCGGTCGATGGTGTAGCGCATCACGCCCGGCATCGACGCCACGGCCTCGGTCCGCGACTTTCCGTCAATCACGAAAACCGGGTAGATGAGGTCATTCGTCGTCAGCACGTTCTCGCGCATCAGGCGGCGCGAAAAATCGTCGCGCCGCATCCGCCGCATCCGCAGCCGAGGGTATTCACCTAAGGGATACATGATTAATTTCTTGAGGGTTTTTGGGCGGAGACAAGCCACGGGAACTATTCGTAATTATAGTCGTCCTATTTTGCAGACGATGTTTCATCGTCTCCCGCTTCTCCTCCCTGAGCGGGCGCCTTAATCCTTATTAAGGCTCTTTGCCCCCGGTTTTACTCCCCTTTAACCGGGGGCTTTTTATTCCAGTCCCCGGCTCGTAACGAGCCGGGGACTCATTCAAAAGCCCCGGCGGATTTCCGCCGGGGCTTTCGTTTGGGCTGCGGCTTTTCTATCTCAGCCAGCCGTGGACCACGCCCTGCGCGCTCTTCAGCCCCGTCCCCGCGACCGCGGAGAAGAGTTGCGCGGTCGCGTTCGGAAATTTCGCCACCAGCAGGGCCTGCGATTCCTTGAGCGCGAGATTCGCTTCCTGCCGGTTCAACTTGTCGGCTTTGGTCAGCAGTACCAGCACCGGCTGGTTGAGCGGCGTGTACCACCCGAGCAGTTGCTGATCGAGCGGCGTGAGCGGATGCCTCGCATCGACGATGAGCACCAGGCCCTTCAGGGACGCGCGCTCCTGCAGGTAAGCGCTTATTAACATGCCCCAGTGCTCGCGCTCCTTCAGCGGCACCTTGGCGTAGCCGTAGCCGGGGAGGTCGACGAGGCGACGGTTGCCTCCGCAGTCGAAAAAATTGATGGTCTGGGTGCGCCCCGGCGTCTTGCTGACAAAGGCGAGCTTCTTGCGGCGGGTGAGCGCGTTGATCGCACTCGACTTGCCCGCGTTGGAGCGTCCGGCGAAAGCGATTTCGCTTCCGATGTCGGGAGGGAGCTCGCGCGGATCGTGCGCTGAAGCAATGAAGCGGGTGCCTTCGAATATTGACATAGGTCTTTGTTATCGCGTCTGAAAGTCGTCCATCCGAGCGGCGCTCGGGTGGCGTGCGGGAAGCCGAGTACTATACAATGTCGCGTTTTTCAGCCCCAGCAAATCCCCCGAGGAGCAAGAATGCACGTACGCCTGATTGCGGCGGCGCTCGCCAGCGCGTTCATTTCCACCGCCGCCCACGCGCAGGTCGCCGTCAAAGGCGATCCGGCGAAGGCGCAGCAGCTCGTCACCACGGTGTGTGCGGCGTGCCACGGCGCTGACGGCAACAGCGCGATTCCCGCCAATCCGGTCCTCGCCGGACAGCACGCCGAATACACGTTCAAGCAGCTCACCAACTTCAAGGCCGACGCGGGCAAGAACCCCGAGCGTCCGAGCCCCGTCATGACCGCGATGGTCGCGAACCTGAGCCGTGACGACATGGCGAACGCGGCGCTGTATTTCGGCGGCCAGCAAGCGAAGCCGCGCGACGCGCGCAACGCCGAGCTCGTCAAGCTCGGCCAGACGATTTACCGCGGCGGGATACTGAACAAGAGCGTCGCCGCGTGCGCGTCGTGCCACGGGCCGAACGGCGCGGGCATTCCCGCCCAGTTTCCCCGCGTCGCCGGCCAGCACGCGCAGTACACGAGCGACCAGCTCAAGGGTTTCCGCGCGGGCACTCGCGCCAACGACCCGAACCGGATGATGCGCGCGGTCGCGGGCAAGCTGAGCGACCGTGAAATCGACGCGGTCGCGCAGTACATCCAGGGGTTGCGGTAAGGTCAAAGGCTTAAAGCAGGAATCGGGGCTTAAAGCAGGAAGCGGGACGCAAAGAAAACAAAGGACGCAAAGGAAGGCCGGGTCGAGGCAGGGCGCAACAGCGACTGCCGATACGTATTACTTCGCGTCCTTGCATTTTCCTTCGCGTCCTTCCTTTCCTGCTTTGCTTTACAGGGCTGCGAAAGCCGTCGCCGCCGCGGTGCCCGTCCGGTCGATCTCCGCCGGGCCGTGGGCT
>JAQGMV010000439.1 GCA_028292225.1 Betaproteobacteria bacterium | reverse complement strand
GTCGAAGAGGCGACGGCGCTGCTGAGGGCGTCGATGGCGCCGCTGCGCGACAACGTCATGCCGCTGAAGGAAGCGACCGGGTGAAAGTCGTTTAAAGCAGGAAAGGAACGACCCGGTAGGTCGTCATTCTGGACGCGCGGGAGCGCGAGTGGTCCAGAATCCATTGGTAAATCGCTTGAACCATCAAGATGGATTCCGGCCTGCGCCAGAATGACATCCGGCTGCCTTTTAATCCGGCGACTTACTGGTCCGGACGCGCACCCGAGAGCTTCACGATCTTCGCCCACTTCGCGATGTCGTCGTTCATGTAGCGCTCGAATTCACCCGGCGACATGACCATCGGCACCGCGCCCTGGTCCTGCCAGTTCTTCTTCACATCGGGCCGGGCGGCGATCTTGGTCATCTCCGCATTCAACCGGTCGACGACGGGTTTCGGCGTGCCTGCCGGCGCCATGATGCCGAGCCAGATCACCGCTTCGTAACCGGGCACGCCGGATTCGGCAACGGTGGGCGTCCCCGGCATCACGTCGGAGCGCTTCTTGCCCGTCGTCGCGAGCGCCCGTACGCGCCCCGACTTCGCGATCGGCGCCATGGTCGTGATCGCGTCGGTCATCATCTCCACCTGTCCGCTGACCACGCTCGTGCGCGCTTCGGCGCTGCCTTTGTGAGGCACGTGAACGAGGTCGATCCCCGCCATCGCTTTGAAAAGCTCGCCGGCCATGTGGTACGGCGTACCGGTGCCCGACGACGCGTAGTTCATGCCGCTCGGCTTCGCTTTGGCGAGCGCGATGAATTCCTTCACCGTTTTCGCGGGCACCGATGGATGGACCACCATCAGCAGGTCGGAGTAATTCACCGGCGCGATCGCGACGAAGTCCTTCATCAGCGTGAAGGGCTTCTTGGGAACGAGCGATTCGTTCACGGTGTGCGTGTTCGACATCATCAGGAGCGTGTGTCCGTCAGGAGGCGCTTTGGCCGCGAGATCGGTGCCGATGATCGAGCCCGCACCGGGGCGGTTGTCGATGACGAACGATTGCCCGAGCGCTTCAGTCAGGCGTTGCGCTTCGAAGCGCGCGAAGAGATCGGCGGGACCGCCGGCGGCGAACGGCACGATGATGCGCACCGACTTTGCGGGATATGTCTGCGCGAGCATGCTCGTGGCTCCGAGCGCGAGCACTCCGCTGAGAGCCGCAGTGGTGCAGCGGCGGGCCAAAGAGCTGAGCGCAGCGTCCATGCTTTTCCTCCGTCATCGTTGTTGTAGCGGAGCGTACATACGCGGCCGCCGGCTATTCTACGATAGCGTTTTCGGCTGAACGCGGTCGTTCCGCCGGCTGGAGCGGGTCGAGCTAGCGGGAGCGCGGTTTGCGCAGAGGCGCCGCGGGACGGCGGGACTGTGCTTCCCGCGCCAGGCGCGAGAGGCGCTCTTCGATCGTCTCGGGACGATCCGAAGGGGTGAGCGCGTGGGTGATGATGTTTCGATAGCCCGAGCTGCCGGACTGGATTTCGAAGTATTCACGCAGCGCGCCGTTCAGATACTTGTCGAGCTGCTCGCGTCCGCGCATCACTTCGTTCAAGACGCCGGCGACCGCGCTGCGCTCGTCGCTCGCGTCGGGTTTTTTGCTGCCCAACGGCGCTCGTCCGTATGAGCTCCAGGGTGAATTGCTCATAGACCGATCTCGCGTGAAGTTTGGTGGAAGCGGCGCGGCGCCCGGGGCGGGCGCCGCTTCAGGCACTAGGACCGCTATTATCGCCCCGGGTTGCGTGCCCTTCAATCCCGCAGCGCAACAAAAGGCTACTCGTTCGTCACGCCTATCGATTTGATGAGCCTGGCGAACTTGTCCAGATCGGTGCGCATGCGCGCGGCGAGTTGTTCGGGCGTGCCGCTCCACGGCTCGAGGCCCTGGGTCACCATCGTTTTCGCGACTTCAGGTTCCGCGAGAGCCTTGTTGACCACGCCGTTCAGGCGCTCGACCAAGTCGCGCTTCAGGCCCGCAGGGCCGAAAAGCGCGATCCACGGGTTCATCTCGTAGCCCGGCAGGCCGGACTCGGCGATCGTCGGGATGTTCGGCGCGCTCAGCACGCGCTTGGCGGTCGTCACGCCGAGCGCGCGCACGCGCCCGGCGTTCACGTGCGGAAGCGCGTTCGGGAGCGTCGCGATGGAGGCCTGGGTCTCACCTGCGAGCAGTGAGGTGAAGGACGGCGGCCCGCCGCGATAAGGCACGTGCACGATGTCGATCCGGGCGGTGCTCATGAAGAGCGCCATCGCCAGGTGCGGCGAGCTGCCGTTTCCCGACGACGCGTAATTGATCTGGCCCGGACGCGACTTCGCCAGCGCGATGAACTCGCGCACGGTCTTCACCGGAAGCGACGGATGCGCGACGAGCACCGCAGGCTGCGCGGAGATGAAGGCGATCGGCGTGAAGTCTTCGATCGTTCGATACGGCAGCTTCGGGTACGTGGTCGCGTTCGCCGTGTGCGTGGCCGAATGCACCATGAGGGTATAGCCGTCGGCGGGTGCTTTCGCGACGAGATCCGCGCCTATTGTGCCGGCCGCTCCGGCGCGATTGTCCACCACGAACGCGCCGCCCAGCGCCGTCGACAGGCGCTGCGACGCGATGCGTGCGGCTGAATCGATCGAGCCGGCGGCAGGCCACGGCACGATCACTTTGACCGGTTTGCCGGGATAGTTCTGCGCGTGCGCGCCAAACGCGCCTGCGGTGAAAGCGAGCGCTAACGTGAGCGGAAGGAATCGGGGCATCACTGCAGTCCTGTGGCTTTGGAGAGGGAGATGCCGGCCGCCGGGGCGGGTGCCGCAGCCTGGCCGGAAAGAGGGCTGGACGCAGGCGTTAACGTCAACGCCTCGCGTTCCTGAAGGTGTTTGATCGCCGCGTCGCGAGTCGCGAGCGAAATTGCGGAGGCGATTCTCTGTGCCTCTTCGCCGTCTCCGACCCTGATCGCTTCGATCAGGGTGCGCCAGAGCCGGGCCGACTCGCGGCGCCGCTCGGGCGTGGCGAGCGCGAGGCGGGTGTAGCGGCTGGTCTGGAGCGTGAGCGCCTGCAGCATCGATCTGAGCCAGCGGTTCGAGAGGCCCTCGGTGAGCATCCGGTTGAGCGCGAGCGCCACGGCGACGTAGCGCTCGCCGGCCTCGTCGGAGCGGGCGAGCGCGTCCAGCTCGGAGATCGGGCCATCGGCCTGGGCGACGATATCCGCGCGCTGTGGATCTTCCGCAATCCAGCGGGCGCGCAAACCGACGAGTGCGGCACGGACCTGATAGATCTCCTGAACTTCGCGCACGGTGAGCACGCTGACCTGGCCGCCGCGGTAGGGGTGGATCAGCACCAGACCGCTGTTCTGGAGTATCCGCAGCGCGTCACGCACCGGACCGTGGCTCACGCCGAACGCTTTCACCAAGGTGGCTTCGACGAGGCGCTCCCCCGGCTGGTATCGCCCTGATACGATGTCGTCGGCGATGGAGGCTGCGATTTTTTCGGAGAGGGTCTGCGCGACCGCGCCCGCGTCGGAATTGAGCTTGCTCATAAGCATCAAGGGGTTAGTGCGGCAGCAAGCGCGGCATTATAGCTGCGGCCGACGCATTGTGAATTATTAATAATCTTGTAGAATGCGCCTTCCTGTCCCGGAGGTTTCAAATGTCAGTCATTGCAGAAAAGCCCCGTAACGACTCAGCGGTCCGCGTCATCCCCACCGGTAAACCCGTTGGCGCGACTATAGAAGGCGTCGATCTTGCGAACTTGAGCGACGCCCAGTTCGGGGCCATCTTCGACGCCTGGATGAAGCACCACGTCCTGCGCTTCCGCGGACAGGAACTCACGAAAGAGCAGCTCCAGGCGTTCAGCGAGCGTTTCGGCGAGCTCGACCGCGCGCCGATCAACATCAAGGGCGAGCCGTGGATCGAGGGCTATCCCAACATCGCGGTGATGTCGAACATCATGCAGGACGGCCAGCCGATGGGCAGCCTCGGCTACGGCGAAGCGGTGTGGCACACCGACATGTCGTACATCGACGTGACGCCGTCCGCGGCGCTGCTCTACTCGCTCGAAGTGACCAAGGAAGGCGGCGAGACCGGCTTCGTCAGCATGTACGATGCGTACGAAACGCTGCCCGAAGACCTGAAGAAAGCGATCGAAGACAAACAGATCAAGCACGACGCGAGCCACAACAGCGCCGGCGAGCTGCGCAAGGGCTTCCAGCCGGTCAGCGATCCGCGCGAAGCGCCGGGCGCGCTGCACCCGATCGTCATTCGCCATCCGGTGACCCGGCGCAAAGCGCTTTACCTCGGCCGCCGCCCGCGCGGCTACATCGTCGGCCTCTCGCTCGAAGACAGCGAAGCGCTGCTCAACCGCCTGTGGGCGCATGCCACCGACGAGAGCAAGTCATGGTGGCAGAAGTGGAACGTCGGCGACCTGCTGATGTGGGACAACCGCTGCGTCATGCACAAGCGCACGGCGTTCGATCCCAACGAGCGACGCTTCATGCTGCGCACCCAGATCAAGGGCGCAAAGCCCACCGCGTAGCCGAAATCGGGGACAGACCCCGATATTCACAGATGTGAATATCGGGGTCTGTCCCCGATTTACGGTCAAGCCGCGACGATAGGTTCACCCTTGATCGTCGTGCGGTGCATGACGCGCCGATACGCGAGGTCGATCTCGGTTCGGTAGTGCATGCAGCACCGGTTGTCCCACAGCACGATGTCTCCCACGCGCCATGTGTGCGTCCACGCGTATTTCGGCTGCGTAGCGTGATTCCATAGCGCGTCGAGCAATGCTTCGCTGTCTTCGTTGGGCATGCCGACGATGTAATTGGACGGCCAGTCGCGGCGGCGGCCGAGGTAGAGCGCTCGCCTGCGGGTCACCGGGTGCACGCGCACGAGCGGATGCACAGGGCCTTCGACTTCCTCCGGCGTGGTCGGAAGCTTCACGCCGGGCCGGAGGATCCCGGCGCTGTTGCGGCTCGAGTCGTGGACCTGCGCCCGGCCTTCGATCGCTTTCTTCAGCGCGTCGGGCAATTCTTCGTACGCGAGATACTGGTTGCTGAACGACGTGTCGCCGCCGCAACCCGGCGGCGGCACTTCGAGCGCGTAGAGCATGCTTCCCGCGGGAGGTACTTCTACGTACGAGTTGTCGGTGTGCCACACCACCTCGAAGCTGCCGAGCCCGCCGTTGTCTTTGACCGGCGTGCCGTTCTCGTCCAGGTTGGAAATGATGCTCACGCTCGGGTGGCGCGAGATCATGTGTTTGTCGTCGACCTTGTGTCCGACGTTCAGGTGGTATTTGCGCGACGCCGCTTCGTGCGGATGCCCGAAGATGCCGGAGGTTGCGAGCAGCTGCTCATCGTCGATGTCCTGTCCGCGGATCAGCAGCACGAGGTGATCCGCCCAGGTCTTGCGCAACGCGTCCTTCACGTCGTCGGGCACCGGCAATGAAAAATCAACGCCGCGAATTTCTGCGCCCAGTGCGGCGCCGCTCGGCAGGATCTGTGGGGTTGCGACCGCGTTCGCGCTGCGCGTGATTTCAGTGTGACCAACTATGTTTTGCATGCTCTTCCTGTGATTAGCCCGGCGGTCGCGGCGATACACGCTGCCATTGGGTGGCGCACTGCTGCACGTAAGGGTAGTAGGTCTTCGAGTCCGGACAGTAATACCAGTACTGCTCGGGCTGCTGCACGATTTGCGGCTGCGCCGGCTCGATATAAACGGGTGCCGGGGCCGCAACCACCGCCGGCGGGTAATAGTAGGCAGGCGGCGGGTAATAGTAGGGCGCGGGGAATACCGGGAAACCGAAAGCAAATCCGAACCGCACGCCGTGGGCCTGCGCGCTTCCGATGCTGCCGAGGATGAGCGCGGTTGCCACGATCGCTCTGAATGGTGTCATGTCGGGCCTCCTTTCAGTTGCCCCTGTCGCAGCAAGTATTGTGCGCTCGCCACCGGGCCCGGGCCACTCCCCGCGCCGTCCTCAATCCAGCCTGACCCCCAGCTTCTTGCCGATCGCCCCCCACTTGTCTGCGTCGACCTTCATGATCTTCGCGAAATCGTCCGGACTGTCAGCCAGCGGCTCGTTGCCCTGGTCGATGAACTGCTTTTTGACGTCCGGAGTGAACGTGATCGCGTGGATCTCCTGCTGGAGCTTGTTCACGATGGGGCGCGGCGTCTTCGCAGGCGCCATGAAACCGTACCACGTCACCGACTCGAATCCCGGCACGCCGGACTCGGCGATCGTCGGCAGATCCGGCATCGCTTCGAGCCGCTTGCTGCCTCCGGTCGCGACCAGGCGCAGCCGCCCGGCTTTCCAGTGCGGCATCGTCGTGAACATGTTCGCGAACGAGAACTGGATCTCGTTGCCGAGCTGAGCCGTGATGTACTGGCCGACGCCTTTGTACGGCACATGAGTCATCCTGATCCCGGCCATCGAGTTGAAAAGCTCGGTGGTCAGATGCGGCGAGCTTCCGGGACCCGACGATCCGTAGTTGAGCTTGCCTTCGTTCTGCTTCGCGTAAGCGATGAACTCCTTCACGCTTTTCGCCGGCACCGACGGATGCAGTTGCATCGTGAGCGGCGTGAGCATCACGATCGTCACCGGCGCGAAATCCTTGAGCGGATCGTAAGGCAGCTTGCTGAAAAGCTGCGCGCTCTGCGCGTGGGTCGAATACGCCAGCAGCAGCGTGTAGCCGTCGGGATTGGCTTTCGCGACGAGGTCGGTGCCGACGATGCCTGACGCCGCCGGCCGGTTGTCCACGACGACCGGCTGGCCGACGCGTTCGGACAGGCGCGCGCCGATGAAGCGCGCGGTGTAATCACTGCCGCCGCCTGGTGCGAGCGGCACGATGATGCGAACCGGCCGATCGGGATACCCGGGCGTCGCAGGTTGTGCCGCCGTGACCGATGCGGTGCCGCCGATCAGCGTGGCGAGCACGGCAGCGCATCTTATGGTGATGCTCATCGATTCTCCTCCGGGTGTTGTGAAACTTCGGTGGAGATACTAGCAGACGCGGTTCAACGACGAGGGAGGAAGGATGAGCGATGAGCCGGTTAGTGTCTCGGCGTGTCGCTCGCAGTGGGATGCATTAGAGTAAGCGTTGCGTGCATGCTCCTGAGCCGCCGAGTGGCGGCGGAAGTCCCACGGTGGCACCGGCTCCGGGTCCTTCCACAATCCATCGCGGCGCGCGCGCGCCTCCACCTCGAGCGCCGCGTAACGCGCGCGCTCGGAAGGCCACTGGTCGCGCTGGTATTGCTTGTAGTGCCACGCGAGCCCGGCCCTGATCTGCTCGAGCCCGGCATCCACCGTATAGGCACACCCGGCGTGATCGCACTCCGCGGCGAACACTCGTCCGACGATGCGTCCGTAGCGGTCCCGCTTGTCCCACACGACGCGCGCGAGCTTGTGAAACACGATTGCCGCAAGATGCTGCTTCGAGCGCTCCCCGTAAGCCTGGCGCCGCTCGGGCGCATCGATGCCGGAGAGCCGGATCCTGTGCTGCTGATGCGACGCATCGAGAAGGGTGATCGTGTCGCCGTCTGCGACGGCGACGACGGTGCCGAAGAGCTCGGCAGCGTGTGCTGTCGTCGCGAGCAGCGACAGCAGCAGTGCGGTGCAAAAAAACTTCGGGGCTATAGCGGCACCCTCCTGGGCCGCGATTATGTCGTCGCTTCGGGATTAGTACAAGCCCTCGGTGCCCGCGTTGGCGAACCGCCGACGTGCCTGTATCCTTCGTCGACGACTTACGAGGAGGCACTACCCATGAAAATACGACACACGTCCCGGCTCGTTTCAGCGATCGTTGCGATCGCGTCTCTGCACGTTCCGGTCAATGCATCCGCACAGGACGGCAAGGAATCGGCAGCGGCGTACCCGTCGAGGCCGGTTCGCTTCATCACCCCTGCGGCGCCGGGCGGGACGACCGACATCCTCGCGCGGCTTTTCAGCCAGCGCCTGACCGAGCAGTTGAAGCAGCAGTTCATCGTCGACAACCGCGCGAGCGCAAGCGGCGTGATCGCCGCGGAGATCACCAAGAATTCTCCGCCTGACGGCTATACCCTGTTTCTCGGTTACCACCAGCACACGGTGAACGCGGCGCTCAACTCGAAGCTGCCGTACCACGCAGTCAACGATTTCACCGCGATCACCCAGCTCACGCGCGCCGGACTGATGCTCGTCGTCAACCCGTCGCATCCGGCAAAGAACGTGAAGGAGTTCGTCGACTGGACGAAGAGCTATAAGGGCCCGATCAACTTCGGCTCTGCAGGCAACGGCAGCGGCGGTCACCTCGCCGGCGAGCTCTACAATCTCGTCACCGGGATCAAGGCGCAGCACATTCCCTATAAAGGATCGGGTCCTTCGCTGACGGCTCTGGCCGGGGGTGAGTATCACTTCAACTTCGTCGGGATGCAGGCGGCGCAGGGCCTGGTCAAAGGCGGAAAGCTGAGGGCGCTGGCGGTGACGACGCCCAAGCGCATCGGCGCGCTACCGGATCTGCCCGCGATGTCGGAAGTGCTGCCCGGGTTCGAGGTCGTCGGCTGGTACGGCGTGATGGGACCGCCCAGGATGCCGAAGCCGCTGGTCACGAAGCTGTACGGCGAGCTCATGACCGCGCTCAATCGTCCCGACACCAAAGACCGCATCATCGCCGACGGCTCGGAGCCGGTCGGGAGCAACCCCGAAGACTTCCGCCGCTTCCTGCTCGCCGATCTCGACAAGTGGGCGAAAGTCGTCAAGGCCAGCGGTGCGAAGCTGGATTGATCTTGCAACCGGTGAATCGTAAACGGTAAATGGTCAATCGTATTCGTCCGGCCAAACGCACGCAGCCATCACGATTCACCATTGACGATTGACCATTTACGAAAATGACCAAAGCCCTCTACCGTCACAGCCTGGATAGCAACTTTCCCGTCGCCGTCAAAGGCGACGGCGTTTATCTCGTCGACGCGAACGGCAAGCGTTATCTCGACGGTTCCGGCGGCGCGGCGGTGTCGTGCCTCGGCCACAGCAACGCGCGGGTGCGCGAGGCGATCCACGCGCAAATCGACGCGCTGGCGTTCTCGCACACACGGTTCTTCAGCAACGAGCCGATGGAGCGTCTCGCGGCGGAGCTCATCTCAGACGCACCCGAGGGACTGACCAAAGCGTGGTTCACGTGCGGCGGGTCGGAGTCGATCGAAGCCGCGCTGAAGCTCTCGCGGCAGTATTTCATCGAGACCGGTCAGCCGCAGCGGCGCCACATCATCGGCCGGATGCAGAGCTATCACGGCACGACCTCCGGCGCGCTTTCAGCGGGCGGCAACATCGGCCGCCGCGCGGTGTTCGAGCCGCTGCTGCTTTCAGCCACCCATCACATCTCGGCGTGTTTCCCGTATCGCGGCCAACGCGAGGACGAAACCGCAGCGCAGTACGGACAGCGCGTCGCCGACGAGCTCGAAGCGAAGATAATCGAGCTCGGGAGTGACACCGTCGCCGCATTCATCGCCGAAACGGTCGTGGGCTCGACGCTCGGATGCGTCGCGCCTGTGCCCGGTTACTTCAGGCGCATCCGCGAGATCTGCGACAGGTACGGTGTGCTGCTGATCCTCGACGAAGTCATGTGCGGCATGGGCCGCACCGGAACCCGCTACGCGTGCGAACAGGAAGGCATCGCGCCCGATTTCATCGCGCTCGCCAAAGGACTGGCCGGAGGGTATCTCCCGCTCGGTGCGCTGCTGGTCGGCGACAAGGTGCACAAGGCGATCGAAGCCGGCTCCAACGTCGTCATGCACGGTCATACCTTCACGGGCCATCCTGCGGCCTGCGCAGCCGCGGTCGCGGTGCAGGAGGAAGTCCGCAGCCGCGACCTGCTCGCGAACGTCCGGAAGATGGGCGGCATGCTGAAGAGCGCGCTGAGCGAGCACTTCGGCAACCATCCGAATGTGGGCGATATCCGCGGCCGCGGCCTTTTCCTGGCGCTCGAGCTCGTGAAGGACCGCAGGACGAAAGAGCCTTTCGATGCGTCACTCGGCCTCGCCGAGCGCATACGTGTGCAGGCGATGCAGAACGGGCTGATCTGCTATCCGATGGGCGGCGTCGTCGACGGCAAACGCGGCGAGAACGTGATGATCGCGCCGCCGTTCATCTTCGAAGAGCAGCACGTGTTCGAGCTCGTCGACAAGCTGCACAGGACTTTCGAACAAACCCTGAAGTACGGCTAAAAGCATCTACCACGAAGGACA
>JAQGMV010000073.1 GCA_028292225.1 Betaproteobacteria bacterium | reverse complement strand
GCGACGAGATCGGTGATCGCCGGCCCGCTGCCTTTGTACTGGATACCAACGACGTCGATCTGCGCCATCAGCTTGAACAGCTCGAACGCGATATGCGGCGTGCTGCCGATTCCGGATGAGGAGTAGGAGAACTGCCCCGGCTTCGCTTTGGCGAGGGCGATGAGCTCCCGGGCTGAACTGACCGGCAGCGACGGGTGCGCCGCGAGGAGCTGCGGCGCGGACACGACCAGGCTCACCGGCGTGAAATCCTTAACGGGATCGTATTGCACGTGCTTGCTGAACGCCGGATTCACCGCGTGCGTGCTCATCGTGCCGATGATCAGCGTGTAGCCATCGGGCGCACTCCTCGCGGCCATTTCGGTGCCGATCAATCCGCCGGCACCGCCGCGGTTGTCGACGATCACCTGCTGGCGCCAGTCTTCGGAGAGCTTCTGGGCAACCAGCCGCGCAACGAGGTCGGTCGTTCCACCCGGCACGCTCGGACAGATCATGCGCACCGGCTTGACGGGATAATTTTGTGCCGGGGCCGCATGCGACGCGACACACAGCATGACGCCGATCGCACAGCATGCAGCGATGCCTGGCCCGCTCATGCCGCCATGACCGCGAGCGTTTTCTCGCCTTCCGCCGTCCACAGCGCCGGATCGTCCTGGATCATGATCCGGTAGAGATGCCTCACCTCTTTCATGTCGTAATCGCCGTTCGCCTGGTGCATGACGCTGCGGTTGTCCCAGATGACCATGTCGCCCATCAGCCACTTGTGGCGGTACTCGTACTTCTGCTGAGTCGCGTGCGCCATGAGCTCGCGGAGCAGCGCCATGGCTGCGCCATCTTCCATGCCGAGGATCGAATCCATGCGTACGGGGTTCATGTAGAGAAACTTGCGGCCGTTGTCCGGATGCGTGCGCACGAGCGGATGAATCGCGGGCGGCGGCAGCGCCTTGCGGCTTTCGGGGCTGAGCTCGCGCATCTTGCGCGGGGTGTAGCGGCTTTCGAATGCGTGCACCGCCTTCAGGCCCTCGATGCGGTGCTTCATCTCGTCCGGCAGCTCGTCGTACGCGAGATGCACGTTGACGAACTGGGTGTCCCCGCCGCGGCTCGGAAGCGTAACGGTATGCAGCGACGTGGCTCGCGGCGGACACGGATGGTTGGAATGGTCGGTGTGGAACGATTCGCCGGCGATCATGTACTTGCCGGGTGCGACCTCGGTGTTCCTGATCTCCGAGACTTCAGGATGGCCGAGCGCCCTGATGTCCTTGTGGTGCTGCGAGTGGAGCGGACCGAAGAGCTCTCCCGCGGCTGCGAACTGCGCGGCCGACAGCTTCTGGTCGCGGAAAACGAGCACGTGGTATTTCGCGAAATCGCGGTTCAGCCGCGTTTTCAGCTCGGCATCGACGGGGCGTGTGAGATCGAGGCCGCGAATCTCGGCTCCGGTCTGATGGCTCGTCATCGGCGTGATCGTGTAGCTCATCGTGTCCTCCTGTGGGCAGTCCGGACGGCGATCTTCTCGCCGTGCACGCCATACGTAAAATATCGTTTTGGAGAGTCAGTATGCTTTTTTTGATATCCTGCACCGCATGACGCTGCGTCAACTTAGGGCGCTGTGCGAGATCGTGCGCCACGACCTGCACCTGTCGAACGCGGCGGCTGCGCTCAAGATGTCCCAGCCCGGACTGAGCCGCCAGATCCAGCTCCTCGAAGACGAGCTCGGTCTCGCGATATTCAAGCGCAGCCGCAACCGCATACTCGGCGTGACCGCCGCGGGACAGGACATCCTGCGGTTCGCCGAGCTCGCGCTCAGGAACACCGACAACATCAGGAGCGTGGGCCGGCATCTCAAGGATGAGAGCGCGGGCAACCTGCTCGTCGCGACGACTTACACGCACGCGCGCTACGTCTTGCCCGCGATCATTCCCGCATTTGCCCGGAAGTATCCGAACGTGCGGCTCGAGTTCTGGCAGAGCAGCCCGGAAAAGGTGATCCAGTTCGTGCAGTCGGGCGAAGCCGATCTCGCAGTCGTGACGAGCCCCGATCTCCACGTCAAAGAGCTCGCGTTCCTGCCTTTCGGGACCTACCACCGTGTCGTGGTGACGCCGCCGAAGCACCCCCTGCTCAGGCAGAAGAGATTGACGCTCGAGGCGCTGGCCGCCTATCCGATCATCAGCTACGGCTTCGAGACGAGCGGCTGGGCCAAGTTCAACCACGATTTCGAGGCGCGCGGCCTCGCGCCCAACGTCGTGTTCAGGGCGGTGGACGCCGACATCGGCAAGAAATACGTGGAGCTCGGGCTCGGCATCGCGATCCTGCCGCACATCGCCTACGACGCGGCACGCGACAAGCCGCTGCGGGCGATCGATGCGAGCCATCTCTTCGAGCACCACACGATGCAGCTGTGCATCAACCGCGACCAGTTCCTCAGGAGCTACGTCTACGATTTCATCGAGATGCTCGCTCCGAAATTCACGCGCCGCGAAGTCGAGAAAACGCTGGCCGCGGCGTAGGCAGCACCGCGCATTGACACGCCGAGCCCGGGGCGGTGATGATCGGCCCATGAACATGCTCGCGAAAGCCGAAGCCGCCGACCACGCGCTGGGTGAGGCGATGGATCGTTACGCGATCGTGAAGTCGACGATCTACACCTCGGGCGAGCGCGACCCGAGAGAGCCGCCCGAGCATCCCGATGCGCGCGGCAAGCTGCACCTCATGGGGCCCGATCCCCGCCTTCCCCGCATGCCGGAGCGGCCGACGCTGTTCGACTTCTTCAAGTACCGCTTCGGGCCTTCGATCCACCTGCTCCAGAGCGCGCGGCTCGCCCAGAAAAACGGCGTGAGCGAAAAGCTCGTCCTCGCGTGCCTGCTGCACGACATCGCCAGCGGCGGCTTCATCCGCGCGGATCACGGCTATTGGGCGGCGCAACTCGTCGAGCCCTACGTCGACGAGGAAGTGAGCTTCGCCATCCGCTATCACCAGGTGCTGCGCTTCTATCCCGACGAGTCTGTCGGCTACAAGTATCCCGAGTCTTACATCCGCCTCTTCGGGGCCGACTTCAAGCCCGAGCCTTATCTCGAACGCGCTTACCAATACGCCCGCAACCACAAGTACTACATGTCGGCGAGGCTGCTCACGGTCAACGACCTCTACGCGTTCGATCCGAATGTGCACGTGGAGCTCGAGGAATTCACTGACATCGTGGGACGTCACTTCCGTCAGCCGGACGAAGGCCTGGGGTTCGACCAGAGCCCGTCGGCGCACATGTGGCGCACCATCAACTGGCCGACTCGATACCTGTAGCCCGGCGTGTGCTCGCGCCGCAGTGGAACCGGCGCGAGCGCATAGCGCCGCCCGCCCCGCGTTCCGGCCGGTGTTACCGCGCGTGCAGCGGAAAGATGATGTTGGGCCACTGTCCCAGGCGATCTTCGGATTGCGGGCCCATGCTGTAGAGATCGAAGTCGTCCACGAAGATGTTCCCCGGGGTCCGATAGACATACGGCGAGCCGAACGGATCGAGCAGCTGCCCTTTGTCGTCCACCCGCTTGAGCATATCGCAGGGACAGTCATGACGAAGCGCGCCGGTCATCCGGTGATTGTCGCCCTCGGGATAGCGGCCGTGGCGGGTCTTGTACTCGAGTATGGCTCGCCCTAACTTTTCGATCTCGACATCCACCTGGTTCTCTGGAGGTCGTGGGTACATTCCGGATTCGATCTTCACCTGGACCTCTCCGAGTGTTTTGGCGTTTTCAAGCACGTCGAACGGCTTCCTGGGCATGACCCTCTGCTCCATCGTTCGCCCATAGGACGTGCCTCCGCGCTTCGAAATCGTTTCGCGCCAGAACTCACATTCGCGCTCCATCTTTTTCTTTGCGGTGTCCATGGACCCGCGGTCGGTCGTGGAGGTGCCTGGAAACAGCTTGTCGACGTTCTCGTTCACGGTCTTGCAGAATGCCAGCTCTTCGCCGAAGCAATCCATCTCGTCGTGGCACAGGGCGTGGTCGGCTTCATGCACGAGCACAGCGGCCACGTTGATGAGCATTTCGGGCGTCGGCTCGAAATCATCCTGCCAGTAGTGGACCTTCGCCTTCGGATTGTCGAACCCGAAAAATCTGATCAGCGAGGTGTTGATCGATATCTCGACGGAAAACTTGTGTCCGAAAATAGACCGGTACGACGTCTCACCATAGTGCCCGCTATGCGCGTCGAGGTCCTCGACGATGCCGCCTTCCTGATTCAGGTCATCGAGCAAAGAAGCTTTGTCCCGATAACCCGCCTCCCGGATGATCTGTATGGCGCGCTGGATGATCTTCTTGCCCGACGGGTAGTAAATCTCGCCTGTGAGTGACATTTACGTGCTCCTTCGTGAGGGTTCCGGACTCCGTGCTCCTCGTAGTAAAGCGGACGGTGTCGTCCTTGGAGTAAAACCGGCACGGAGGAATCGAGCCGCCCGCGCCGGCGATGAACGTCGATAACCGACGCCTGTGCCCGGAAGTTCGGGGCCAGGTGCGTTCATAGTGAACCGCCTGTTTCGCGCTCGTCAATCGAGCAAACCGGCACGGCCCCGGTCTTGCACGCGCAGGGCCAGGCACACCCGGGGAACCACCATGAGCTCGCAGAACGTCGACCTGTTCACGCCGTACGACATGGGCATTTTCCACCTGAAGAACCGCATGGTGATGGCGCCGCTCACGCGCAGCCGCGCCGAAGCCGGCAACATTCCGACAAAAATGGCGGTCACGTACTACAGCGCGCGCGCCGGGGCCGGGATGATCATCACCGAAGCGACGCAGGCCGGCGCGGGCGGCCAGGGTTACGTGTCGACGCCGGGGATTCACTCGAACGAGCAGGTCGAGCGCTGGAAGATGGTGACCGACCAGGTGCATCGCGAAGGCGGCGTGATCTTCGTCCAGCTCTGGCACGTCGGGCGCATCTCGCATCCGGATTTTCGTAACGGCGAGCTGCCGGTCGCGCCCTCGGCGGTCGCGCCGCGCGGCATGTCGACTTACACGCCGACCGGGATGAAGCCGATTCCCGCGCCGCGCGCACTCGAGCTCGACGAGATCCCGGGCCTCATCGACGAGTTCCGGAACGCAGCGAAGAATGCGAGAGCCGCCGGGTTCGACGGCGTCGAAGTGCACGGCGCCAACGGCTACCTGCTCGACCAGTTCCTCCAGGACTGCACCAACCTGCGCACCGATCAGTACGGCGGCAGCGTGGAGAACCGCGCGCGGCTGCTGTTCGAAGTGGTCGATGCGGTCGCAGGCGAGATCGGGCGCGAGCGCGTCGGCGTCCGGCTGTCGCCCGGAGGCACGTTCAACGACATGCTGGATTGCAATCCCGAGCAGACTTTCGACTATGCCGTGGAGAATCTCGGGCGGCGCGATCTCGCGTATCTGCACCTCATCGAGCCGGCACGGACCGTCGGCGAGCACGCGACGCCCGATCTCAGCGCACGCCGTTTCCGGCGGCTGTATCCGGGGACGATCATCGTCGCCGGCGGCTACACGCTGGAGCGCGCGAACGCGGTGCTCCAGGAAGGTATCGCCGACCTCGTGGCGTTCGGCCAGCTCTTCCTGGCGAATCCCGACCTTCCCGAGCGCTTCCGACGCGGCGCGAAGCTCAACACGCCGCATCCGGAAACCTTCTACACCGGCGGCGCAAAGGGTTACATCGATTATCCGACGCTCGAGGATGCACCCGCCTGAGTGGGGCGCGACGACGGAATCACTCGCCCTTGATCCCCGTCTCCTTCACCACTTTCGTCCACTTCGGTATCTCTTCGCGAATCAGCCTGGCGAATTCGTCGGGGCTGCCGCCGATGATCTCGAAGCTACGATCCAGCGGCGTCGCGCGACACATTCATTCGACTGAGCTCCTCGGTAAGCACGCCGTTCATCTGGAGTTGACCCGCTTTTGGACATCTGATTCTAGCGATGAAGGAGTCCATGATGCCAAGAACACACGCGCCATATCCGCCGGAGTTCCGGCAACAGATCGTCGAACTGGTGCGCGCAGGTCGCAAGCCGTTCGAGCTCGCGCGG